>JANQNV010000313.1 GCA_028279425.1 Longimicrobiales bacterium
TCAACTCCCCGCCAAGCTCTCCCGATAGAACGCCTCGGTATCCGCATACGACACCCAGAAGTCGCGCGCCTCGTTGCCGGCGACGAGGTCCGCGAGGAGGTCGAGGTGGCTGTGCCATCCCGCCGCGGCTCCGAGCCGGTACTCGGCGCTCTCGAGCCGCGTGTGGACGAGGCGCATCTCGGTGCCGTCGTCGGTCTCCGTGAGGGTGATCGTCACCTCCGTGCCGGTCGCGCCGTCGGCCTCGGGCCACGAGAAGGCGAGGCGACGCGGCGGATCCCAGATCAACACCTCGCCTTCGAAGCGCACCGTCTGCTGGTCGGCGTGGTGATCGGGCGGGGGCCTCGTCGACAGCCGCCGATGGTCGAAGTCGAAGACGATCCGTCCACCGACCCGCGGTTCGACGTCCCCCCCGCAGATCCACCTCCGGCGGCGCTCGTCCTCGACGAGGTAGGCCCAGAGCGTCTCGCGCTTCACCGGAAATGTGCGCACGAACTCCAGCCGGGCTTCGGCCATCATCCTTCCTGGTTCACTCATCTGCTCCCCCATCCTCCTCCTCCTCGATCGCGGCGGCCAGCGCGTCCAGGCGTTCGTTCCAGTAACTCGAGTAGTCCCTCAACCACTGTTCGACCAGCGCGAACCTGCTGCGCTGCACCCTGCACACCCGCCGGCGCCCCTCCTTGCTGCGGGTGAGCAACTCCGCCCGCTCGAGGACACCGATGTGCTTGGAGGCCCCGGCGAAGGTCATGTCGAGCGGGGCGGCCAACTCGCCGACGCTCTTCGGCCCCTCTCTCAGGGCTTCGAGGATCTGTCGACGGGTCGGGTCGGACAGCGCGTGGAACACCGCACTGAGGTCGCGATCGTGCAAAAATTTAACCATGTGGTTGAATATTGTATTCTGAAGCACCGGAGGCAAGTATGTTGATCAGGGACTGCTGCGCGCCCCGCCCCCAGGCCGGCGGAACGCTCTCCCCTGGCGGGTGTCCCAAGAACGAACCATGCCTCTGGAGCATCACCGATGATCAGCCGTCGTTCCCTCATCCGCCTGCTGTCGACCGCCCCCGTTGCATTCGTGGCCCTCGGACTGCGACCGCGGGCCCTCTCCGGCAAGATCCTATCGCACCCCGAGCCCCGCGCGGGCATCACGGGCGACGACGTGATCAGCGCCGAACAGCTGCGCTCCGAAGGGTTCGACGACGACGTGATCGCGCTCTACGACGGCATTCGGGCCATGCCCGAGATCGCCGACGGGCTGGCGTGCTACTGCGGATGTGAGCTGATGGGCAACCGCTCTCTCCTGACCTGCTTCCACCCCACCGGGATGGCCCGCGGTTGCCAGATCTGCCAGGGCGAGGCGCGGATGGCGATCCGCCGGCATGCGGAAGGGCACAGCTTGGAGCGGATCCGCCGAGCGATCGACGCTCGGTACGCCGGTGCCGCATCCGAGGACTCGAGCCACCACAGCCTCCCGGGCGCCCTCGACGGACACGGCGGCCGCGGCCATCACGCGCACCATGGCCGCTAGCGCCACCAGCGGCCATTCGCGTCGCGGGGCTGGCTTCATGGGGTCGCGGGCCGGCTCATTGTTTTCGCGGGTCCGGCTTCATCGGTCAGCCGAACCATCTCCGTCGGGCGGCGATCCTCAGCCGTCAGGCGGCGACCCTCAGCCTTCGAGTACCTCCCGCAGCGCCCGTAGATAGGGATCGACTCCGTTGAGGAAGTCCTCTACCGAATAGACGACCTCGACGTCGGGCTCGACGCCTCGACCCAGCCGGCATCCCCTCGCCGGCACATGCGTGATCGCGGCCAGCGACAGGATCACGCGGACCCCGGATCGCCCGGTGAACAGGATGGGGATCTCGCCCACGTGGCGGCCGCACTCTCCCTTCGTTTCGGTGCCGACGATCACCACATCGGGTCGTGCGGCGCGCAGCGCGACCACCATCTCCACGGCGGCGGAGTTCGTTCCGTCGTCGACGAACACGATGATCCTTCCCGAGTGATGAGGGCCCGCCCCTCGCATCATGCTGCTGAGGGGATCGCCGTCGGAGACGTACCGCCCGTCTCGCCGCTCCCCTGGGAACGACTCCAGGCTCTGAGCGCCGAAGGGAAAGGTGACTCGCTCGCCGAACCGCTCGAGCATCTGCTTCGTCACCACCTCGATTCGGCTCCACTGGGCGTACTCCCCCACGATCAGCCGCTCGAGGACCGCGATCCCGTTCGTGCGAAACCCGCCGTCGTTCCCGCGCAGATCGATCACGAGCGGCTCCGTCCCGTCGGCCTCGTCCATCAGGGCGTCGACCCGCTCGCGATAGAGGTCCGCATCGACGACGCCGAAGCTCGGGAGCCGAAGCAGCCGGGCTCCGCCGTCGAGCCGGGTCACCCACGGGAGCGCGGGCTGCTGCGAGGCCGGCTCCCCCCACAGCGGCTTCGAGATTCGCGACGCCTGAAGTGCACCCAGCTCGGCAGGGCCGACGGCGGGCAACGTGACGGCGCGCTCCTCGCCATCCGGAAGGCGCACCCGAACCGCATACTCGTCCGCCACGCCGTGCCCGATGTGGAAGTGGAGCGTGAAGTCCCGCTCCACCCGTGCTCGCCTCGCGGCGGGGCGATCGCCGTCGACGAAGGCGATCGAGGCGAGCTCGTCGACGAGCTGGAGCGCGGAGCGACCGTCCACCTCCAGCAGCTCGGTGCCGGGCGGAAAGCTGGGCTCGCTGGCATCCACGAACACGCGGTCCCCGATCCGCTTGGGAAGGAGCGGGAGCAGGAACGCCCCGCTTCGAGCGCCGGGCTGAAACGAGCGCAGCCCGACCGCGAAGTGCGCATCACCCACCATCGCGAGGACGCGGTGGATGGAGAGCGCCAGGTCGAGGTCGGTCGGCTGCTCCACCGCCTCGAGGCGCCCCACCTCGGCCTCCATCACCTGCTTGAGCCGTTCGAGCGTCGTGTAGCGCGAAGCCGCCGGATGCACCTCGGTCACCAGCGATACGAGGTCCTCGAGGTCCCGCGCCTCCGTGGACTGCGCGCCGACTCCACCCGGAAGCAGGAACGCTCCGAGGAGGGCGGCGAGGAGGAAGAGGCGGAACCGAGCAGATGTAGACATCGCGAAGGCGTCGGGGCGATAGTGACTCCAGCAGGCACTGCTACCCTCTCGCCACCACGGAGTTGTGGAGTATGCGCAACCGCACCGCGGTCTTCGGAGCTTCTCTCGGCCTACTGGCCACCGCACATGCGGTGAGCGGACAGGGCGTCCCCTCCGACGCGGACATCCAGGGCATGATCGACGCACGGGTCGCGTCGGGCGGCGCGGTCGGGATCGCGCTCGGCGTGGTCGAAGCCGACGGCACGACGCGCACCTTCTTCGCGGGCTCCACGGGCGACCCGGCCGTGCCGCTCGACGAGAACACCATTTTCGAGATCGGCTCGATCACGAAGGTGTTCACGGGGACGCTGTTGGCCGACATGGCGCGGCGAGGTGAGGTGTCGGTCGACGATCCGCTGCAGATGTACCTGCCTGACGGGGTCGGAGCTCCGTCGCGCGGAGGGGCCGACATCACCCTCGAGACCCTCGCGACCCACCGCTCGGGTCTACCCCGGTTGCCGACCAACCTCGCGCCCGCCGACATGTCGAATCCCTACGTCGACTACACCGAGGCGATGCTCTACGACTTCCTCTCGTCGTACGAGCTGCCACGCGACGTCGACGCGCAGGCCGAGTACTCCAATCTCGGCGCCGGCCTGCTCGGTCTCGTATTGGCGCGGCATCTGGGCATGTCGTACGAGGAGGCCGTGCGGGAGCGAATCCTGGCGCCGCTCGGCATGGACCGAACCGGCATTCGCCTGAGCCCCGAGATGCAGGCGTCGTTGTCCGTGGGCCACGACGCGGGGGGCGACGCGGTGCCGCTCTGGGACATCACCACGCTCGCCGGAGCGGGAGGACTGCGCTCCGACCTGGCCGACATGTTGCGCTTCGTGCAGGCGAGCGTGGGTGAGGCAGAGAGCGAGATCGAGCTCGCCCTGCGGGACGCCCACGAGGTGCGCGCCGATATGGAGCGGGGGATGGGGATCGGCCTGAACTGGATCACCCGCACCACCGACGACCAGCGCACCGTTTGGCACAACGGAGGCACCGCGGGTTTTCGGACCTTTGCCGGCTTCGACCCCGATCGAGACGTCGCCGTGGTTGTGCTCACCAACTCCGGGATCGGGGCCGACGACATCGGCTTCCACATCCTGAACCCGGAGATCCCTCTCGAGCCCCCACCCGTGCCCTCGTTCGCGCTGCGCGAGGCGGTCGAGGTGTCGGACGCCGTGCTCGACCGCTACGTGGGTCGCTACCAGCTGACGCCCCAGGTCGTTGCGACCTTCGAGCGGGGCGAGGGCGAAGGCTTCCTCACGACGCAGCTGACCGGACAACCGTCCGTGCGCGCGTATCCTTCGTCCGAGACGCGGTTCTTCCTGCGCTCGGTCGAGGCCGAAATCGAGTTCGAGGTGGACGCCGCCGGCGAAGTGGTGGCGATGGTGCTGTATCAGGAAGGGCAGACGCAGCGGGCGCAGCGGATTCGGTAGAGAGGGACCCTCGCGCCGCTCGCTAGTCGCATACCACGCTTCACCCGGGCGCGTCCCGTCGCTCCAACGGCAGGCGCTGGACGTACTCCACGTCGGCCTCGTCCTTTTGCACGCCGAGGATGTAGTCGGGGCCGATCTCGTACACCCGGAATCCCTGCGGGAGGATGAGGCGCCCCAGTGGCTCCCCGTCGAACGAAAACGCCACCCACTCGTCGACCTCGTCGAGGAAGGTCGCGTACTCGGCGACCCAGACCTCCCCTGCAGGCCCCATCTTCACCGCCGACACCCGTGGCATGGTTTGAGGAAGCACCTCGTCCGAGAAGACCTTCTCGACCATCCTACGTAGTTCGGGGTCCTCTCGCGTCCCCTCGAACCACGAATCCCGCTTGCGGGCGACCTCGGATGGAGGAATGGGCCCGGGAGGATCGGTGAAGCGGACCTCGGCGGTGGTGCGGCCGCCCAAGTCGCGAATCGTCATCGCACCCGTTTGGCCTTCGACGGTGACCGAGGTGCCCCGCGCGTCCGACGCCCAGACCGTTTCGGCCCCGAAGGGGAGGTGGGAGCCGATCGGCCGGCCGTCGCCAGCGTTCCTCGGGACCACGTCGCGTACGACCTGCCGCATCGGCACCACCGCGATCGTGTCGAGGTCGGCGCCGCTGGGATCCAAGTGCCGCAGCACGAGGGAGTCGGTCCACACCCTGGATCCGGTGAACTTCGGGTCGAGGGGGTCGAGTGCGCCGTACCGCGACTGTGCCAAGTAGCTGCCGTCCTCCAGCCTCCTCAGTTCGGACGGCCCCTCGGCGGGTTCGTGATCGAACGTCACGATCGTTCCGGAGCCGGCGTCGGCAAGGACCACAGTGACACGCTGATGGATCGGATCCCACATCCAGACCGAATCACCAGCGGCGCCGGCAACGAATACGGCTCTGAACTCGCCCGGGCCATCCCCTCGACCGCCGAAGGCTCCGACGTATCCGCCGACCTCGTCGTAGAGACGAATCATCTGGTCCTGCAGGTCGGTGACGAACACCCCACCCCCCGGAAGGCTCCGCACCGCACCGACCATCCCGAACACGTACTCGGCGGCCCCATCCCTCGACCCGATCACGAGATCGGGCTCACCCACGGTCGCGTACTCCGGCAACTCGGCGACGGGGCCGGAGATCTCAACGATCCGCACTCCATCGCGCTCGGTCGCCGTCCAGACGGGCTCGGCGGTCTCCGACCCGCAGCCCGCCGCAGCGACCGCGGCCAGCAGTACGAGGCCCACGTGGCGGTTGTATTCGCGCGTATGCATCGTGCCCCTACCCCTCCACCCATCCCGGTTCGCACCGCACGCGCCGTGATCCCATCCGCCCGCCCGACGGCGGCGCGATCATCCACTCCCACCGCGGATTCGGTGCAGGGCGACCGACTCGACCCCGAGTGCATTGCGTTCGAGCAGAACGATATAGTCCCTCCCGATCTCCAGGATTTCGCCCTCGGGAACGACCACGTTCGCGAGCCACCCCGCCGCCGGATCGAAGACGGCCCATACACCCCCCGACGTGGTCAGCCGCGCCCAAGCGCGGCCCTGGGCATCGACGATGAGGGTCGTGATCCACGGTAGCTCCGTGGGGCTCGCGAGGGACTCGAACTCGGGCCGCATGCGCTCCCGCAGGTCGTCGTTCGGCAGTGGCTCGAGAAGCTGATCGATCTCCGCCGCACGAGCAGAGTCGGTGGCGGGAGCCGCCTCCACATTCGGCCGGAGAACCGCGGTGAGCTCCTCTCCACCCGCATAGAACCTCACGTCGCCAACTTCGGTGTCGGCGACGACCAAGTGGTCGCCGCCCACGCCGAAGATAGTCCGGTCCCCGAGCGGTACCGGCAAGAGCATGGTCCGACCCGTTCGCCGCGACGTGTGGGCGCTGAGTTGGCGACCTCGGAAGGGGCCGGGCGTGGCCACGATCTCGCCGCGGGGGCCATGGACGTAGGTAGCGAGCACGGGCCGATGGACGCCCATCGTTTCGGTCCTCGTCACGAACGATTCGTCGGTTGAGCGGACAACCCGTCCATCCGAAAACAGTCCTCTCACGACTTGCCCCGCCGCCAGGTCGCGCGGGATCTGACTCGAGTACGTTCGCTGCAAGGTCAACTCACGGTCGTAGACAGAGAACCGGTCCGTAGCGCGATCCCAGGCCACGATCGAGTCGCCGTGGCCGCCCATCCATCCAAGGGCCGAGAACTCCCCAGGCCCGCTACCCGACGCGCCGACCGTCGCCACGAGCTCGCCACTTCGGTCGAACCGGCGAATACGGCTCGATCCTGCCGTCGCGACGAAAACGTCCCCGCCGAGAACTGTCGCCCCGACCACTCGATACAGGTCGTGCCCGCGTCGACCCTCAGACCCGCCGATGCGTACCTCGAGATCATCGACGCTCAGCGATTGCGCTGGGTCACGTGGACCCACGGACTCGATGATCGAGACACCGGCGCTGTCGCGGACCGTGGTCGGACCCGGATCGACCGACTCGGCACATCCGAGGCAGAGGAGGAGGACCGACGCCCTCCACCCGCGCGTCAGGGTTCCTCCGGCGGGACCAGGCGATACAGAACCACGGCCTGCACATCCAGCTCGTCTCGATGGGCCGTGAGCATCAGATCGCCCCGGATCCGGAGCACGCTCGTGCGTTCCGGGAGTCGGACCTGACCCACGGACTCACCGGTCGCCGCGAAGACGTCCCACACGATCGGGACGCCTGTGACGTCGAACCGGCCTACCCATAGCCGGCCCGCGTCATCGCCCCGGACCTCCATGACGTCGGGGAGGGGCTCGACGACGGCGGCTCGAAGCGCGACGAGTTCGGCCTCGACCTCGGCTGATCCATCGCGTCGAAGATCCTCGTACCTCTCCCACTCGTCCGGGGTCGACAGGGACTGACGGGAGGGCCATCGGGTGATCTGCTGGAGCTGTCCCGTCTCGGGCGAGTGGACCCGCACCTCGGGTCGGTCCCCGCGGGCGATCAACACCTGGTCCTCACCCGCCCCGAGGTATCCCCACGGTCGAAACGGGTCGGGCGCCCGGTCCCGCTCGATGCGGGGTGTGACGGCGTAGGTCGTGAGAGTGTCCCACTGTTGTGAGTCCAGGTCGTGCGCGGTCACGGGGAGTTCCAGCCACTCCTCATCGAAGAACAGCGGAAACGAGGTCGGCCGTGAGATCAAGCGACGCCCGACGACTCCCACCCCTCCAGATGGGTTCGCCAGCCGCGACCCCCCACGCGGTTGGCTGCGGATCTGTTCACCCCTATGCACGAACACGAACCGGCGGTGCCCCTTGTCTTCGATCACTACCGTGTCCCCGGGCAGCGCACCCACTGACAGGACTCTCCCGAGCTCGGTCGGGCCCTCGCCCTCGCGCCCCAAGGTGTCGACCACGGCTCCGGAGGGGGTGATCGCCAGCACCTCCTGCGCGCCGGCATCGCCAACGACGGCGACTCCGTCGGAGAGGATCGTCCCGCTCCAGAGGTTGACGAACTGATGCTCGCCCGCTCCCTGGCCGAACGAATAGACCTCCACGACGTCGAAGGCCGTTTGGGCGGGAATGGCTCGATGCTCGACGATTCGGACACCGGCGCTGTCGCGGACCACGAGCTGGTCGGCGGGCGGACTGCCAGCTGAGCATCCCACCACGAGCGCGAGCACGCCGAGAGCCCAACCGGGGATCGGTGCGCTCAACCTCATGCGACTCTCCGTGGCGGCGGGGGCGTAGCAGCGACGACAGCTCCCTCAGTGTCCAGGACGCAGCCTCCCGCGCAAGAAGACGTTCGGTCTGAGGCCCGTTGGCTCACGGAAGTAGAGAAGGCCGTCGGCTGGATCGACCATGACGAGTGCCGGTACGTCGTCGATCCCCCAAAGTCGATCACCTCGCGGCCCAAGCCGAACCAGGCCGAGGGAAGTGTCGTCGCCCCGAGGCTTCACGATCACCACCAACCACCCACCGGCTGGAAGGCGAAATGCCTCGCCGGCCAGGGCAGCCGAAGCGAGCCAGTCTGAGAAGCCCTCTGGGTCTTCGCGACGATCGACGGGAGGTCCCGTATCGCGTAGTGCCTGTGAGTCGATTTCGAGCTCGTCGACGAGCTGCACGGTGCGACCGGTGACACCCGCCACCCAAATCGTGTCGAAGACGGGCCAGGTGATGGCCGTCGTTGCGCCGGGGTCCGAAGGCCCCGCTCCCTCCAGCGTCGCGACCGCCATGAGATTGTCTTCACGAATGGGGAGTGCGATGGCGGCATCAACTTCGGTCCGCGAGTCGAGGTCGATCAGGCGCACCAGGCGACCGTCATACTCGGTGGGGCTCTGGAAGCTGGGGCCGGTCACGACCACCATCAGCGAGTCCGAAACGGGACCCGCGCTCAAGACGTTTTGCACCGGCAATTGCCAGTCGTTGACGAGGCCGTTCACCTCGTGCCACTCGGTGAGGCGCCCGTCTGCGTCGAGCGCGTGGAGCGTTTGGCGACCGATGCGGAAGGCGGCCCGTAGCAGTCGGAACTCACCCGGCCCCTCTCCGCGTCGACCGAAGTGGACCTCAAGTCGTCCGGCTTCGCCATACAGCCGAAACTGGGCTGCCTGTGCATCGATCACGATGAACCCCCCGAGCGGATCGGACCTCAATTGGGGCCGCACGGCGAGACTGGACTCGGTCTCCTCCAGGACCAGGGGGTCCAACCACTCGATGACCGGGTCCAGCGCACCTGGATCCCCTTGAGCCTGGGCGAGTGTGGGGACGACGAGGGCGATCGAGAGCACCAAAGCCCACGCTGCCCAGGCATACCTCCGCGCGATCCTCGCCTGCACCGGGGTCGTCCGCGTTCCCATGCGTCAGCGCCGGCCTTCATCCAAGGTGAAGCGCACATCGAGACCCGTCAGATGGCGCAGTGAGCCGCAGCGCTGGGCGCTCTCTTCGCAGCGGACCCCGACATAAAACGTGGACGCCCATCCGTGGCGCCAGTATGCGCGGCCCGCGTAGATACCGGGCGGTAAGTGAAGGCGACCTCGGCCCGACGGCCCACGCGGCACCCAGCTGTCGCCCGCGAGTTCGACGCGCTGAACCCCGGCGGGGAAGCCCGACAGGTCAACGGGCAGTGACTCCTCCATGTTCGTCGGCCTCCGCGAGGGAGGCGTGAGCCCCTCCACAGCGGATTCCTCGGGTGGAGGAGCGATCCAGCCGGGACGCCCAAGGTCAGTCAGGTGGTCGAGGGTACTGGGGTAGCTCAGGCTCAGCGCGATGTCGCACCGCTCGGTCTGTAGGACTGCCCCATCGCTCGTCGCGAACACGAGGTAGCGCCCCCCCGCCTGGTACTGGGCACACGGTGCGTTCAACCCGACGATGAGTGTGACGGGGCCCGGGGCCGGGTCGCGCCACGAGGCCTCCGGCAGCGAGACGACCCGCTGCCGCCCGGGGCCGTCGTATCCCTCGCCGCTGTCTTCCCACAAGACCGTGGCGGCGAAGATCGCCTCGCGCTCGAGCAGAGGTGTGGGGGCGAACACCTGCTCGCCCGCGACGGACGCGGCCACCACACAGGTGCACGCCACCAACGGTGCGGGCACTAGGAGTGCCGCCCCAAGGACGACGCCGAACCCGGTCTTGCGGATCATGGGTCAGCCCGAGGGCTCGGGACAGGTCGCAAGCGCTCCAGACGCGAGCAGTCCATCGCGGCCATCTCCACCCGCGCGTAGTGGGTCACCGAGGGGTGCTCATCGTTCATGGTCCGGGCCTATCCGCTGGCCTTCGGGCCATCGAAACCCAGGCGGAGTAGATACCCGAAGAAGCCGTCCGACCATTGGATCGTCACGGAGTCCACCGCCATGGTGTGCCACACTGCGATGCGATAGTCCCCCCACGACAGCTGGGGGCGCACGAGGAGGCGGCCTTCCTCCGGGAATTCGGCACCTCTCTCGCCGAGGAGACGCAGGGTGTCCGGGAGTTGATCGCCAGCTTGCTCGAATGGGGGATCCCACGACGCCTCGTGGAGCGTGTAGCACCCGATGAAGCGGGTCGTGTCCGGGCTCTCCTGCGCGGAGAGGGGGAAGGTGACGCCGAGCATCGCTACGATCAGGGAGGCTTGGCAGCGCGGACTCATCACGGCACCCGGGGGCGGAGAGCGACGAGTTGGGCCTTGGTCGCGAAGAGGCCACGGATCGCGGGGCGAAGCGTAAGGAAGGTGTAGCGAAGGCCCAAGCCCCGCGTGTTCTCACCCTTCCCTTCTCCTCCGCCGCTTCCAACGAAGACCCCACGGATCTCCCATTCGACGATCATGGGGCCGTACTCTTCGACCTCGTCTAGGCGCATGAAGCCGCCGGTCTCGCCACGGTCGACCACCGGCAGGAACGAGATGTTCTCGTACTCGGCGTGCCGCTCGCGCTGAGCCGCCTCCCACTGAGGCACCTCGTATTCCGAGACAAAGGGCTCCAGGTTCTCGTAGCGCCATTCGACGCGGCGAAGTTCGCCTGCAGGGCCGACGTCGAAGGAACCGCTGATGCCGACACGTGCACCCTGATCGTTTTTGGGAGAGAAGTAGATCCGTCGCGTCGGGCCATCGGTATCGAAGCCGAAGCAATGGGACTCCCGGAAGGCGCTCGACGCGAGAAACTCAGCCGACGGGGCGAGATATGCACTGGTCGAGTCGTCGACGACGCGAGCGAATCCAACCTCGGCATACGAGGCGACGGGAACCGTCGGGATGGCGGCATCCCATGCAACGAGCGAAGTGTCCGGCGAGAACCAATACCGCCCGCGATTCCAGGTCTTCTCGGGTCGCGTGAATCGCATGACGTAGTCGAGATCGTCGCGGCGGGTGTTCCGGGCGACCTCCAACAAGACGGGTGTAATCGAGTCCAGAAGCGCCACCGCCGCGACGCGGTCCTCGCCTGGGTCACACTGCATCGCAGCCGCCACCTCCACCCCTGCCACCTCGAACGGGACGGCCAACAACCTGAACTCGCCGACGAACTCAGGGCCGAGATCGCGTCGTTCCGCCCCGTATCCGAAGGCCGAGACGTCGATCGCGACGGCCCTCGCATCCGTCGGCAACGAGAACCGGCCATCGAGGTCGGTGAGGGTGGAACGCAGGACGATCGAATCGGCCCCGAGCTGTCGCACGAGCGCGTCCACGAGCGGTCGTTCGGCCCGGCCGTCGAGCACGAGTCCCTCCAACGCGTCCTCGAGGGCGGTTTGCGCCGACCCTGGGGTACTGAAGGGGCCGACCGCGATCAGGAACGCGAGGACGAGTAGCCTCACGCGCGACACTCGCCAACACCGTTCCATCGCACCTCACGGTCCCCCGGCGGGCCCAAACGGAATGACCTGGACGCGCTCGACGTCCAGCTCGTCTTTCACGACGGCGAGCAGCGACTCGGAGCTGATCTCGAGGATCCAGATTCCGCGTGGCAGTTCGATGGCCGCGACCCGTTCTCCGCTCGCGTCGAAGACGTCCCACACCTCCGGGCCTTCGTGACCGGGTCGGATGAATCGCTTGGCCCAGACCCCACCGGAGACTGAGGTGCGCAGGTCTTCGAGCACCGGAAACTCATCGGCAAAGCCCTGGGCGGCGACGATCTGCCGACGTCTGGGCCGAGACTCTTCCGGAGCGGATTCAATCGACTCCTCCATGTAGAGGTCGATGTCTGCGGCCGAAACGGTTCGATCCCCGGCGGGCCAGCGGACGATCATCGACAGACTCCCGTCGGCATCGAATCGTCGAAGCTCCGGGTCACTCGCCAACCCCCACCAGAGCCCGTTCGCGGTTCCCACACCCATCGCCCGAAACCCGAAGACCGGCCCACCGACCATGCTGACGGCTTCGAGCGGTCCCATCCGAGCCAGCGGCTGGCTCGGAAGCGAATCGAGGATCTCGCCCCCGGGCGAAACGCGAACGAAGGCCGTGTACATGAGCTCGAAGCCGACGTCGGGGATGTCGTACTGATCGCTCATGAAGATCACATCGCCGTTCTCGAGCATCGAAGCCGGTTCGGCGTTGAGGATCTCTCCGGGCACATTGCGCACGTCGATCACGTCGCCGCTCTCCCGATCGAAGTCGGTGAAGCGTCGCAGCCTGGGGTCCCACACGCGAAGCGTGTCTCCGCGGGGATAGATGTGCCCGGGGTAGCCGAACTCGCCCGGTCCCTCTCCTGCCCCACCCATGCGGCGCTCGAACACGCCCTCGGCCGAGAAGACCCTGAGTTCGCGGCTTCCTCCGTCGGAGATCACGATCCGGCCATCGTCGAGCAGCCGGCCGAAGAACACGCCCGACAACTCGTACTCCGGCTCGCCGGCCAGCACCCCGATCGAGAGCGTCGCATCGCCCGTGGTCCAAACCGCGGGTTGGGGCGCCGTGTTTTCGACGATCGTCGTGCCCGCACTGTCGGAGCGTAGAACGGTGTCCACCTCCGATGACTCATCGGCGCAGGCGGCGCCGACGACGAGAAGGAGGATTGCGAGCGAAGGACGGAGGTTCATTGGGCGAGGTGCGTCACGAGTCGCGGCATGGCGGTCGGGGGTAAAACCAACTCGCTGGCGACTCCAGAGTAGAGCGACGCGCAGCGTTTCCGCCAGGTGGTCACTCCGAGCTCTGATCCGGCGACAGCAATCGCTCGACAATCTCCCGGACGAGCGAGAGGGCCGACCGGATTTCGGTGGCGGCGATGTCCTCGGACAGAGCGTTGATCCACAGGGCCTGCGCGGCGTCCACCTCGGTCATCGTGATCTCGCCCTTGCCGGTGAGGCCGACCAGTTTGGCGCGACGGTCCCGGGGATTGTCGATCAGCTCCAGAAACGAGTCCTTGACGAGCTCATTGACGATCCGCTGCACACTCTGCCGGGTCAGTCCCATCTTGCGGGCAATCTGTGAAACCGTCAGCGAACGTCGTTCGAGATCGATTGCGCCCATGACCTGCCAACGAGCGCCGGTGAGCCCCAGCGGTCTCGTCAACTCGTTGCCGGCGTCGACGAGAGCGCCGTTCAACCGGAACGTCTCGAGGACGAGCTCTGTGAGTGCGGCGCCGGCGTCCGTGCGCTGAGGCTTTCGTCGACGAGTCATGTAGGGGCCGTTCAACACCGGACCGACCGACTCCGACGCTGCGGTGCAGCGCTGGGCCTGAGTCGCAGCGTTCCCGCCAGGGATCGAGAGCCCCTCGGCTACCGGATCAGTCGCGCCTTCATCACATGCGGCACCTCGAACTCGCCCACCACGACCCCGTAGAGGTCGTCACCGCGAATCACCGGAGGAACCCACGGGTCCAGCCGAAGCTCGCGAGGACGACCACGAGGCCAAACAGTTGCGGCCGCTCGGCCTGGATCGTAGTCTGCGCCGAGGCTGGGCAGAAGGCTCAGATTCGCCGTGGCGTGGAGATTGGTCGCGGCAAGAGCCGATCCGGACGTGTGAGTGAATACGAGCACCTGCAGCGTACGCAGCACGATGGTGAACCCAGCCTGCTCCGAGACCCAGCCCACGGAGTGTCCCATTTGGAGCCACGGCACGACGTGCCATAGGGCCCAGGCCGCCCCGAGCACCACGCCCGCGCCCACTTCTCCGAGGAGCGCGACTGCATCCTCCGTGGCGAAGGCCGACCATCCGATCTCCTCGATCGCAGCAGCACCGTAGAATAACACGAGCACGACCGCCCACGCGTGGATCGGAGGGATCTCTCCATGCCCGAGTACCTCATCGGCCTGGATGACTGACCAATGCGATACGACCAGGACAACGGGTAAGGCCAGGATGGAAAGAACCCACCACCCGGTCGCTTCCTGACGCACCCGAAGCTGGAATCGCCCGAGCAGGATCCTCGCGCTCGTGCCCCCCCCATCCCCACGGGAAAGGAGGAGCCCCGCCACGGCAGGTGCAACGAACATGAGGGCGCTCAGCGGGAGGCCGCCGGGCAGGGGGTTCGCCCGCGAACTCCACCCGATGATCCAGAGCGGAGCAGAGAGCAGGGGCACGAGGAGAAGGAAGCGCGTCAACCGTGTCGCTGCCTCCGGCCGCAGCCTGCACCGGCGTGCTTCCACGGCCGCCTAGCGGGTTCTCAGCGACTGCAGGAGCGGCCCGAGCGCTTCCCTGAGCGCATCCGAGGCACGGAACCCGGGAACCGTCCACTGCTGGATGTACAGCCCGTCGAGTAGGGCGACGATGCACGACGCAACGGGTCGGGTCGGCACCGAGATGGCCACTTCGCCCCGCTCCTTTCCTCGCTCCAGCAACCCGACGATTCGATCCACGAACTCCTCGATCGTCTCGGCGTAGAGCGCCCCGAAACGCGCCCGGGTCTCCTCGACACCACACACGGCCCACAACTCGAGCGTGAGCGGAATCGCGATCGGGTCGTCTTCGATCGCTCGAGTGATCAGATACAGAGACTCCTCGATCTGATCGAGGGCCGGGACACCGGACTCCTCGTCCACGTCGAGTTCGTTCCCCACGAAATCCCTCATGAACTCTGAGAAGACCGCAAAGAAGAGGTCCTCCTTGCTGGCGAAGGCCAGGTACACGGAGCCCTTGGCGACACCGGCTTCCGCCGCCACCTGCTCGACGGTCGCGCGCCGGTATCCGAACTCGGCAAAGACTCGAGCGGCGGCGACCAGCACCCTTTCCCTTCGCTCGGCCTTGTCGACTCTACGCGGCACCATTCCCCATTCCTTACGCCTCGTCGCATATTGATGACTGACTGGTCAGTCATATTCTGGTTCAGACGATGCGGGGCGTCAATGGCCCATATGCTCATGGCGGGGAACCTACCCAGCCGAGTCCCTCAACCGGAGAACCCACCGGTGAAGAAAGGAACGAAGGCTGCAGCATTGACCAGGGTGTGGCTGACGACAGGCCAGCCCACCGAGTCGCTCCGCCGTGTCATCGTCATCCAGACCGCCCCGAGAGCGAGAGGGCTTCCGATGAGGCCCACCGCGCCATAGTCGAACGTCACACCTTCGGCGAAATACAGCGGAACGTGCCAGAGAGTGAAGAGTCCCAGCCCGAGCAGTTCGAAGGGCAGCCGCTCGCCCGAGTTCGCGCGATAGGCGCGCCGCCACGCGAGCTCTTCGAGCGGACCATTGATCAGCGCGGCACCCAGCGCCACGGCCACGATCCGTCGCGGGGCCTGAGTCCATGCAGACGACCCCGCGGCGATCAAGACCAGGAGCGGAAGCAGGAGGGAGACGAACACGATCCAACGCGGTGATCGGTCGAGGCGGACTCGCACGAGGTGCGGCCCATCCCCCAAGAAGATCGCGACGGGCACGCAGAAGCCCGTCCAGTAGAGGAACATCACCGCCAGGTAGCCCGCCATCGGACCGAAGCCGTGAGTCGCGACGGGGACCAGCACAGACATGACCAGTGCGAGACCGAGCCCGGCAAGAACCAGACGATGTCGACGAGCAGAGGCGGACATGGGGCGGACTCGAGACGGTGTGCGCAGCCGGCTCTCGCGAACCTCGCCCCTGCGGGGACGATGGCCAAGGGGGACCTCGGCCGGAAGGCACGCCAGAGTGCAACGAGACCTTCGTCGGCGAACAGCGCTCGCGATCCTCCCGGCCGTGGTCGCATGCCCATCGCTCGCCGTCTACGTTCAGTGCGTCACACGGCACGACGGTGCCACGTCGATCACCCGCCCCCCCCCGCTTCGATGGGCCGCATCACATCCCTCTTCCCTCGAAAGGTGGTCGAAGAGGTGGAAGGACCGGCCGACAAGGATGCGCTCCTGGCCCCCCTCGGCCTCGAGCGGGGTGGTCCGGTCGACCCGCGCCACATGATCGAGGACTCCGAGTACTACGACTTCCTCGAACGGGTGGCGGCCGTCGACACCGACCCGACGACCATACCCTTGCGAGTCGGGGCCGCCATGCGATGCGACGACTACGGCGCTTTCGGGCTGGCGTGGAAGTCGGCAACCACCCTCCGTGGCTCCTACGACCGGGCCGAGCGATACGCCCTGGTGCTCACCAGCGTCTCGATCTACGAGGTCGAGCCGACCTTCGACGGGGCCTTCCTGCACCTTCACCGCGACGGCGAGCGCCGACTCGGGCTGCGCCTGTCCAACGAGGCCACGCTGGCGAGCATCGCAGCCATCAGCCGAGAGGTTGCATCGCGCCCGTTCCGCGCCCTCGAGGTGCACATCCAGCACCCGGCGCCTCCCTCCACCGCGGCCCACGAAGCGTACTTCGGCTGCCCGGTCCACTTCGGGTCCGACCGCGACGCGCTGCGGGTGTCTCAGTCGACGCTCGAGACACCCAACAAGCTGGGGGACGCCGGCATCGCCTCGTTCTTCGCCACCCACCTGGAGGCCGAGCTCGACGACCTCGACGACCCCGTCTCCATCGAACGGGAGGTGTGCAACCTGGTCACCACGTCGTTGAGCGAGGGGGTCCCCCTGCTCTCCGACGTGGCGAGGCGTATGGCCATGAGTGGACGTACCCTGCAACGCCGCCTGGCCGAGCGGGGGTCCTCCTTTCAGACCCTCGTCGACGAATCCCGACGCGCCCTTGGGAAGCGCCTCCTTCGCGCGACCGAGTACTCCCTCATCGAGATCGCCTTCATGACCGGCTTCTCGGAGCAGAGCGCCTTCACCCGAGCGTTCAAGCGCTGGGAGGGCCGAACCCCGGGCGCCTTTCGAGCGCAGCTGCGGGCCGGATCCGGCCCGAAGAGTCGCCAGCGCTGAGATTGGCGCGCCGCGTCAACAGGTTGTCGCCCAGCGTCAAGAAAGCCGGGGGTGCCCTGCGGTATCCTTCGCCTGCATTCCTCGAACGAACAAGGAGCAGGCGATGACGACCTCACCCTCAAACACCCCCACCCACACCCCTCGACGCGTTCTCGTGCTCGGAGGCACCGGCAAGACCGGCCGCCGCGTCGCCGCCGGGCTCGAGACCCTCGGCATCCCCGTTCGGATCGGGTCCCGCGGCGCTACACCCCCCTTCGACTGGGGCGACGAGGCAAGTTGGGACGCCCCCCTCGAAGACGTCGACGCGGTCTACATCACGTACGCGCCCGACCTCGCCATGCCGGGAGCAACCGACGCCATCCAGGCCCTGGTGAACCGGGCTCGCAATCACGGGGTTCGGCGCCTCGTGCTCCTATCCGGTCGCGGTGAGCCCGAGGCGCAGGCATGCGAGCGGATCGTGCAGGAGAGCGGTCTGGAATGGACCGTGGTGCGAGCGAGCTGGTTCTTCCAGAACTTCTCGGAGGGCGCCTTCACCGAGATGGTGCGCTCCGGCCGAATCACCCTCCCGGCCGGCGATACGCCCGAGCCGTTCGTCGACGTGAACGACATCGCGGAGGTGGCCGTCGCGGCGCTGTCGCAGCCGGGCCATCACGGCCAGGTGTACGAGGTCACCGGACCTCGTTCGCTCACCCTGTCGGAGGTGGCCGCGGAGCTCTCCGACGTGCTCGGTCGCGAGATCGCCTACATCGACGTGCCGCACGACGCCTTCCTTGCGGAGGTCAGGAAATCGGGGGCACCCGCGGAGGTCTCGTGGATGCTCGACTACCTCTTCGCAACGGTCCTCGACGGGCGTAACGCCCACCCCGTCGACGGGGTGGAGCGCGCTCTCGGTCGTCCGCCGCGCGACCTCCGCGACTGGGCGCGCGATACCGCCGCAACGGGGGCGTGGGAGGAGGCGGCATGAGACTGCTCACCGACGTTTTGACCCTGGCGACCCTGGTGGGCAGTGGGGTCGTCACGGGGATCCTCCTGATCTTCTCGAACGCGGTGATGCCCTCACTCGCGCGTCACGCGCAGGGGGCCGACGCGATGGTCACCATCAACGAGCGGATCCTGAACCCCACCTTTCTCCTTCTCTTCATGGGTACGACGCTGGCGTGCGCGGCGCTGGCGGCCCTGACCCTCCTGGGGCACGGAGCGGGTGGCCCGTTCACACTCCTCGGGTGCGCCCTGTACATCGTGGGCGTCTTCGGAGTGACGGCGGCCTTCAACGTGCCGATGAACGACCGCCTCGCTGCGACCCCCGCCGCCAGCCCGGAACGGACTGCGTACTGGGCGACCTACCTCGAGCGATGGACCCGCTGGAACACGGTGCGGTCGGTCCTCGGGGTCGCGGGCACCACCCTCCTCGCGGCCGGGGTGGTCGCGCCGACGGGAACGACGTCGTCGCACGGTCCGCAACGAGGGGCCCGGGACGCGCACCCGGAAGCCCCCGCCGGAGGGGTGGAGGCACCCGAAGTGATGCGTGTCCGGTCGGACTCCAATTGGTCGCGACTTGTGTGAGGCGCTTTCTTCGAGACCGATGAACTCCTGGCTCGCCATCACATGCGAGTGCAAGAGCGAGACGGCCGTGGTCTGCACGCTGAGAAGAACCGCGAGTGGTGACGTCGAGACCGATGAGGAAGGAAGGCCACTGGAAAAGGAGTGAACGAATGAAGTGGACAATCGCAGCGCTGGCGGCTGCCTGGTTCGCACCAGTCCAACTCCACGGCCAGCTGGTGAGCGTGGTCGTACAGGGCATCTATGAAGAGATCGTCGTCCAGGACGACGGGGGGCCAGGGGCGGATGCCATACCGCTTGCAACCCTCTTCCCGGACCTGCTGACCGGAAGCCTGTGGGGAGACATTCTCAACTTTCCCGGGCTGGTCAACCCACCGACACGCACACCTCCTACGGATCCCCCGGCGCGCGATCCGCCCGAAGAGATCGACTGCGACGACGCCCTCGAGAAGCTCGCTGAGCTCACGGAGGCACTGGAGCGCGAGAGGGCGTTTCTGGAAGACTTGCAGGAGGCCCCCTTCATCATCGTAGTAGCCCCGGGAGACGATGACGATGACGTCGGGGGTGGAATTCTACGGAAGGACGAATACTCCTCCAGGGTGATGGTCGGCTTGCAACGTGTGCAAGTCGTCCAAACCGCCCGCCAGGTTCGCGACGCCGCAATTCAGATGGCGCGGAGTTGCCGCGAGTTCTGAAGCCGGTGCGTCGGCCAAGGCTAGGTCATCCAGCTACGGAGAGGGCCATGAATCACAGAACACTCGTACACATCTCGTTACTGAGTGCGCTCGCCGTCCTGATGCCGCTCACGGCGCGGGCGCAGCAGGATGATCCAATCCTGGCCAAGGGATCGCTGGTCGTGGAGTGCGTCTCCACCTGCGGCGGACGACTCACCGCGGTGTCGCTTCCCGTGGCCGTCTACGAAGACGTCCAGAGCCTCTGGTCGGACTTCGCTCCTCGACTCGAGTGGAGTTCTGCGTGGAGCGCCGACCGGAGCAGCAGGGCGGGCCCACGCGCCCCGTGCGCCGACATCGGGCGCGAGTTGGTCGAGATCAACGGTGCCATCATCGCGGCGGAGCGGATCGTCCGCGTGCTCGATCGATCCGACTACCTGATTCGCGTGGAGCGCGGTCGCCAGACACGCGTCTTGCGTCGGGAATCGTCGTTTGGCGACACGCGGCGTCGCTGGGAAACGGCGGCGTCGGACGCCGATCGCCATGGGCGTGTGCTGCTCCAGTCATGGCTGGATCGAGGTTGTGCGGGGGGGTGATCCGGCTCGAAGGTGCCTCCAGGCTCGACGCGAGGGCGACCTCCATCTCGGAGACCAGAAGCTCACGCGTCGCTGGTTTGCTCTAAGCGGCGGCCATGTCGAGCAGCTTCGTGTGCTCCGCATCCCAGAAGGCCTGGAGGCCCTCGGTCCAGGCGTCCTGTGAGACCGCGGACGCGCTACCCACCACGAGCGTGGCCAACGCCGCGACGCATCCCTGGTCGCGGCGGTGCACGCGTTTCGGACCAAAGAGGCTCGGGAGGGCTGCCGTTACCCCTCACCCCGGAGCGCCTCGGTCGGTTCGACCGCGAGCGCCCGAGCCGTCGGCACGAGACACGCGAGCGCGCACACCCCCGACATCGCGGCAAGATAGGCGATGAAGATCAAGGCGTGGCTGGGCCCCAAGGCGACCGCGCCAACCCCCGCGAACAGCGCGCTTCCGACCACGATGAGGACACCCCCGATCGCGATCCCCCACCCTACATGCCGGGCAGCCCTCGAGAAGATGCCCCGCAACACGGCAAGGCGGCCGGCCCCAAGCGCGACACGCACACCGATTTCGCGGGTCCGCCGCGCGACCGTGAAGGCCATGATCGAGTAGATCCCAACCGTCGCGAGCAGCAGGCCGACTCCTCCGGCGCCGAGCACGACCCAGAACCACGAGGTATACGTGACCCTCGCCTGGTACCCGGAGTCGTCGAGAGGGCGTGTATCGACGAGCAGTAGATCCCGGCTCACCTCCCCGGCCAGCTCTCGCAGCCGAGGCACGAAGCTCTCCGGTGTGCGACCGAGATGGATCGCCATCCGCACGGAAGCGGTTCGGTCACGCGCGAGCGGGAGGTAGTAGCCCGGCGTCCGCTCGGCAGCCGGGTCGAAGGTCATCGGGATCTGCTCCACGACCCCGACGATCTCGTACCACGGAGCCGTCCCGACAAGCGTGCCTTCCACGGGAGAGTCGTCGCGCGCGCGGAACCTGCGTCCAACGGCGTTTCGGTCCTCGAGGTAGTGGTGCACGAAGTCCTCGTTGACGATCGCCACCAACTCTTCCGAGTCCACATCGCTCGCTTCCAGGTCGCGGCCCGCGACCAACTCGACGCCGAGCGCGCCAAAGAACCCCGGTTCCACTGAGGCCCACTGCGCGAGGTAGCCTGTCCCGCTCGTGGGAGGAGCCGCGGGCCCCTGGATCTCGATCCTCTGGCGCCCGTGGTACGCGCCCGGTAGTTCGCTCGCCAGAGCGACGCCCCGAACCCCGGGCTCGGCCTCGACACGTTCGACCAGCTCGACGACGCGGCTGGCGAGTGCGCTGTCCCCGACGCCGCCGCCCGCCTGCGCATCGACCATGGTCGCGTTGTAGCCGCCCGGCGCGATGTCGACGGCGAGGTACTCCTCCGCCGCGAATCCGTAGTTCGGTGCGCGGCTCTCTCCAGCCCTGCTCGCGGAGTACAGGACGATGGGAACGAAGGCGACGGTAACGGCGACCTGCGCAATGATGACCAAGGCCCAGAGCCGACCGAACTCCGGACCTGCACCCGTCCCTGCACGCTTGACCCCGTCCCCCACTCGATGACCCGTCACCTTCCACGCCGGGACCGCGCCCGCCAGGGCGGCGGCCAAGAGAGCGCTGCCCCCGGATACGACGATCGCCTCTACGGCGAGCGGTTGGTCGAACCAGAAACCGAGCGAACCCTCACCCGTTGCCTCCATCATTCGTACGACCCAGTCCAAGCCGACAGTCGCGCCCCAAAGGCCCACGACCGCCCCCACAGCGCCCAGCAGCATCGACTCGGCGAGCAGTTGGCCGACGATGCGGCTCCGGCTCGCGCCGAGCGCACTTCGGACGGCGATCTCGGACTCCCTCGCAGCCGTCCTCGCGAAGAGCAACAGGGCCACGTTCCCGGCCACGAGGAGCAGGAGCGCCGCAAAGGCGAGCACCCCGCTCGAGTACACGACCGAGAGCGAGACCCCGGTCACCACATCGATCGCCCCGAAGTCCGTGACGACGGTGCGGAGCCGAGCATTCGTCTCTGGTGCGTCGACCGCCTCGCGGGCGGCGATGACCTCGAGCTCGGCCACGACCTCCTCGCGACTGAAGCCTCGAGCAACCCGCGCAGCCACAGAGATCGGAGGGCCCTCTCCCCTCGCGACGTCGAGCGGGCTCAGCTGCATTGGCGACCAGACTTCGTAGCCGAGCGGCCACTCGAAGCCCGGCGGCATGACACCGACCACGGTCGCCGGCGTCGATCCCACGTGCGCGGCGGCCCCCACGATGTCTGGATCGGCGCCGAACTGCGTCCGCCACACATCGTAGCCGAGGACGAGCACCTCCGGGGCCCCCGGCACCTCATCTGCCGCCGAGATCAGGCGCCCCAGGAGCGGAGCAACGCGTGGGATCGCGAGGAGGTCGGCCGTTACCGCAGCGCCGAGGCGCGGGATCGATACGCCTCCGTCCGTGATCACGTTGCGCTGGAAGGAGTGCCATGCGCCGACGCTTTCGAGAGTCCGGGCGTCCTCCCGCCAGACCCCGAACGCGTGGAGGGCTCGGCGCTCCGTTCTACCCGTACCGACGTTGCGGTTCTCAACCTCGATGATCCGGTCGCCATCCTCGAACGGCACGTGCGGATACAGGGCCTTCTTGAAGAAGTCATACGTCCCCGCACCGAGCATGACGGCGAACCCGATTGCGAGTGTGGAGACGACCGTCAGACCGGGAAAGCGGACCAGCATCCGAATCCCGAGCTTGACGTCGAGGAGGGAGAAGGCAGAGCGCCGTGCCGTCACGACGGGGGTGCCGGCGGCGACCCGCGACCGACGTGCCCGGCGACGCTCGATACGTTCGCGGACGAGCGCAGAAGCCAGATCGAGCGCCTCGAAGCTGGTCAGAATCCACGTCCCAATGCGCCCACGACTCGCTCTCCGAGCTCTGTGGGTTTCCTCGAGGTCGCCGATCACGTCGTCTTTGCGACCGGGAGGCGCAAGGATCCAGAGTAGCGCCCGCGCCCACCGCGGCGAGTTCATGCAAGCCCCTCCACGACGTCGTCGAGCCCGGCAAGCATCGACGTGATCGCGCGGGCTGACGTCCGGACCGCCGTCAGCCCCTCGGGTGTGACGCACACCAATCGGCGAGGCCGCCCGCCCCGCTCGGCACGCGCGTCTCCGAGACGCGTGCTCACCAACCCCTTCCTCTCCAGACGCTGGAGCGTGGTGTAGACGTTGGCGCGGCGAATGGTGCGCCCGGTCTGGGCCCCGATATCGGCGGCGATCGAGACCGTATAGGCCTCATCGTCGCCCTGCCTCAGCGCCGAGAGGAGCACCAGGAGTTCGAAGTCACCCAGAGAGTGGGGCATCGCCATGGTCACGTCCGAGGTTTTTAGTCACGTTGTGACTATATCGAACGTACACCGCCGGGGGCAAGTGGCTCGATGGTGTATGCAGCGCAGAGGCAACCCAGGCTCAGGGGAGGCGAGACAGGCAGCCGCACATCAACCGACTCACCGAGGCCACCGGACGTCCAGAAGAGAGACCGCCTCGACATCCAGTTCGTCTCGGGAAGACAGGAGTAGATGCGTCTCGGTGGCGTCGAGAATCTCGGCCTTCGTCGGAAGCTGAAGGGTCGCAAGCGGTGCACCGTCCGAGCCAAACACCACCCATCGTCGTTCCATCTCACCGTACTCGGCGGTGGCTCCGATCCACACGCGCCCCACCACATCGATGGCAAGAGCGTCGAAGGCGGGATACGACTCACGAAAGGGAGCCTCGCTCAGCCGCCGCCGAATATTGGCCTCGAGGTCGGCCGGAAGGTCGGAGCGCACCCTCGCGACACGGTCCAACCGCCATTGCTCGCCCTCGGCCTCGGTCGTAGCTACGGCAGGAGCCCCACCCCGAATCCGCATCACCAACCGAGCAGATGTGTTCAGAACGAAGACGTCGAGTCGTTCGGTGTCGCCGAGGACCGCGAACTGGTTCGTTCCGAACGACGCGAGCGATCGCCCGAACCCGACGTCGGTCGCACTCCATCCGTCCTCTTCCAACGAGAAGAGTTTCTCGGCGGTCGCCCACCGGCTCAAGGTGTCGGGCACGGTCCCCGGGCCCGAGTACGCCAGGAGCGGCGTCGAATCTCGTTGGACGCCATCCGCAGGGAACCGGCGCAGCGAACCGTAGATGGCGAGCACCTCTCCATCGGGGCCGACCGAGAGCGGCCGTAGGTCGGTCCACCCGTTCGGCGGATTCAAGGGCTCGGTTGCCATCAGGTCGCCCTCGGCGCCGAAGCTGCTCAAGCGACCGAGGCGCGCGTCGTAGACGTTGAATCCACCGTCTCGAGATCGGTGCAGTGTAGTGATCGTACGGAACTCGCCCGGTCCCGCTCCGACACCACCAATCGTTCGCATGACCGAGCCGGAGGGGCTGAGCAGAAGCACCTCCTGGGTTCCGGCGTTTCCGACCGCAACCCGACCGTCGCCGAGGATGCGGGCCGCGGTCACGCGAAACAGCTCAATACCCCCTTCGGAGGTCTTGAAGACCACCTCGGTCGACGCAGCGGGTGCCTGCACAGAGGCGAGACTCTCGACCTCGACCAGGAGGGTGCCCGCGGAATCGGTCGAGACGACCCCGGGGGCCTGAACCGCCGGTTCGCATCCCACGAGTACCCAGAGCATGAATACAAGCCAGAAAACAGGCCTGGTCGAGTCCCGCCCTTCCATTCGGCATCTCCAGGTTCCGGGGCCCAGCGCGGCGCCACCGCGAGTCCGAGTTCTCGGTGGTCCGGAGACCGCGGGCTACTATCGAGAAGGAGGCCGAGCCGCCTTCACCTCAGTTTACGCGCACCCGCAGTCCGTCCGCCACCCTGGTGAGGCCCCGCTCGCGAAACTCGAATCGGCCGGAACCCCAACACTTAGGCATTGACCTTACCGAACTCCATGCCCACACTTAGGCGCATGCCTAACCAACAACACCTCGACCGGGTCTTTTCCGCCCTCGCCAACAGCACACGCCGCGAGGTGATGGAATCACTGCGTGCGGGGCCTCAATCCGTGAGCGATCTGGCCGCACCTCACGCGATGTCGCTCCCTTCGTTCATGCAGCATCTGCGGCTGTTGCAGGACGCGGGCCTCGTGCGCTCCGAAAAGCGCGGGCGGGTGCGGATGGTGGAGGCATGCAAGGCCCCGATGCTCGAACTCGAGAGCTGGTTGGACGAGCAGCGCATCACATGGGAACGCCGCCTCGATCAACTCGACAACTTCGTGAGCAAGGAACGCCGACGATGATGACCGCGCCGATCAACCCGGATCTCGACCTCGTCCTCGAACGAACGGTCTCCGTGCCTCCCGAGGCAGTCTGGGACGCGTGGACGATTCCAGACCAGCTGGTACAGTGGTTCACGCCACGCCCGTGGACCACTGCGGCGTGCGACATCGACCTTCGGCCCGGCGGGGTGTTCCGGACGGTGATGCGCTCGCCGGAGGGAGAGGAGTTCGACAACACAGGCTGCTACCTCGTCGTCGATCCGGGTCGCCGACTCGTCTTCACGGATGCCCTCGGTCCTGGATTTCGCCCCAACGCCGCGCCCTTCATGACGGCCGAGATCATCATTCAGCCGGACGGCGAGTGGACGCGATACCGCGCCATCGCGCGGCATGCCACGACCGAAGCCAAGTCGAAACACGAGGAGATGGGCTTCGCAGACGGCTGGAGCACAGCGCTCGATCAGCTGGTCGAGCTCGCGCAATCCGAGGCCAGGCCTGCCGAAGCCCGACCTGTACGTCGCCCATGATGTAGATGGCCCACGTTCCGGTGTCCCCCTGCGGCGTCGGCGGATAGACCACCACCGCACCCTTCGACTGGGCTTCGGCGACAGCGGGCCCGAACGCGAGTCCGAGAGAGGCTTCGAGCGGGGGTGCGTGGTGCATCCTAGCCTGCGTCGCTGCCCACGGCACTGATCATGCGCCGAGCCACCTCCTCTGCACGTCCGCCGTCCGCCACGTCGGGATGGCAGAGCCCCGATAGAAGTCCCCCTTCATTCCTCCCTCACGATCTCCAGCAGCCGAACCCTCGGCACGTCGAGCTGGTCCAATTCGCGCACGAGCAGCGCATCACGCGTGATCGCGAGCACATCCGTGTCGGGCGGGAGCTCGAACTCGTGGCCGATCTCTCCTTCTGGAGTCACCTCGATCCATCTTCGGATCGTCTCCCCGACCCGCACCGTGAGGCCGATCCAGACCGTCCCGTCGTTCGCGACCTCGAGATCCTCGTAGGTAGGGTACGTCTCGCTCACCGGTGCCGCCGCGACCCGCTCGCGATAGCTGTCGGAGGCGTCCAGGGGGAGCGCTTCTTGCCGCTCGACTCGGTACCGCTCCGCCTCCTCGGGGGAGATTTCGACGGGACTCGCGCCGATTCGTATCACTCGGACGACGCGCCCCTGGTCGTCGAAGACGTGGACGTTCCACGTCGCGTTGTCTCCGAGGGCAAACGCCTTCTCACCCCCGGCTGCGAGCGTCGTTCGGCCGTAGCCTACCGGCGCACGGGAAGCCCCGCCCTCGATCCGTGCGTACGCCCACTCCTGGTTCGCCCACACCCCCAGCGTATCCGCCCGTCCGACTGAATCGATTAACAGGAGGGGCATGGTGTCGCGGCTGACGCCGTCCGTCCCGAACCGTCGCATGTCCCCATAGATCGCCGCGACCGTTCCCGTCGACGCCACGGTCAGCGGTCGCAATTCGACCACGTAGCTCTCGAGCCCGGAGGGCTGGGTCGAGACGAGATCCAGCTGCTCGTCGAGGCGCGTCCACCGCGCGAGCCGCGCGTCGTGCACCCACAGCTCGTCCCCCACCGGGTGGATGCTCGTCGGGAAGCGGTACTCTTCTGGACCGTCACCGACCCTTCCGACCTTCTGGGCCACCGAGCCATCGCTTCCCAGCAAGAGGATCTCGGTGTTTCCCTGGTCCACGATGGCCGCCCGCGAGCCATCCAGGATCACGCCCCCCACGACCCGGCTCAGCAGCGCATCGGGCGTCGTCGTCCACGTCTCGCGAAGCTCGGCCTCCGGGAGCGAGTACGAGTACGGGTCGCCGATTTCCACGAGCAGGACGCCGGCGGAGTCCCGTACGGCGGCCCGCGGCTTCGGTTCGACGGGCGGTGTGTCGGAGCACGCCACGATCGTGGCCAGAACTGCCGGAATCACGGTGATGAGTCGATGTGGGCGCATCGCGGATTTGCTCGGTGGTCTACGGTGCCGACGACGGTCGGAGTCGGGTCGGTCGAAGCTCCAGGATCTCTCCGGCTCGCTCCCGAATCTGGCGCAGATTCTCCGGATCCGGGGATCGGAGCCACCAGCTCTCGATGACCCATCCCCCGGCCTCGAGCTGCTTGAACTCGGCCGCGCCCTCGTAGTCCCCACGCATCAAGCTCCGCGGCACGTGTTCGAACTCGAACTCCAGAGTTCTCAGCGCAGCAGACCTCTCGTCGACCCAAAGCACCCCCCGAATGTCCGACGTCGACCGCCCCGGCAGCGGCTCGAACTCCAACCCGATCATGCCCGGACGCGACCCGTCGCGGCGCAACGAGAAGCAGTGGGTATCCTGGAAGGCCCTCGACAGGAGGACCTCGGTGCTCGGGCCGTAGATCCAGATCTCGCCCCCGTCGTCTCGGATGTAGCCGCCTTCCGCGAGGTCGACCGGGTCGAGCGAGACGAAGGGTTCCTGCCCACCCACGACCTCCGCCTCATCTCTCACTTCATGGACCACGCTGGAGGAGCCCTTCCTGCGGCGGCGTTCGTACTCTGCGACTCGGAAGCGATGGGTCGACTCCGCCAACGTCACCTCCGTGGCGCGCAAAGCCTTCTCGATCTCGCTCCACACCAGGTAGACCGAACGAGCCGACTCGAGGTCACCGTCGCACCGCTCCTCTCCCGTCACCTCCAGTCCAGCGAGACGAATCGGGCGCGCGGGAAGAACCAGCACGTGGTCGGAGCCGCCCTCGACGTCCGCATCGAGCAGGTCGGTCGCGACGGTCTCTCGGCCGATCATTTCGGCGCGCAACCGGTAGCGACGGGGAGGCTCAGCGGCGAAGCGGAAACGACCGTCCCGAGCGGTCAAGACGGCCCGCTGTCGACGCCCCTGTGCATCGAGCAGTACGACTACCGCGCCGGGGATCCCGCTGGTGGTGCCCTCATCCACGACCCGCCCTTGAACCGACTGTGCGGCGAGCGGTGCGCTGAAGGGCAAGGCCACGACCAGCGAGATCAGGATGGACCGCATCGCACGCACTCCTTCGTCGCCGACGCAGGGACGTCGACGAGGCCCCGGCACTCATGCTCACGACTGCTAGAGTAGGTCGACTCGCAGTGTGTCCGCCAGCCCGTTGTCTCAGAGCGCCTGCTTCGCGGGCCGCACGATGATCTCGTTCACGTCGACTTCGGCCGGCTGCGACACGGCGAAGTGAATCGCCCGCGCGATCGAATCGGGATCCAGGGCGATCTCGGCGAACTCCGCGACGCCCTCCTTCACCTCGGGCACCCCGATGTGGTCGGTCAGCTCGGTGGCGATCGCGCCCGGGCTGATGTTCGTGACGCGGATCGAGCCGTCGGACTCCATGCGGATCCCCTCACTGAGCGCGCGAACCGCAAACTTCGTGGCGCAGTAGACGGCTGCGCCCGGGAAAACGATGTGCCCGGCAACGGAACTGACGTTCACGAACTGCCCGGCCCCCTGCTCGTGCATGGCCGGCTGAGCGGCCGCGACGCCGTTCAGTACGCCCTTGATGTTGACGTCGACCATCCAGTTCCACTCGTCGAGCCGGTTCATTGCGACCGGGGCGAGCGGCATGACGCCTGCGTTGTTCACCCAGACGTCGAGGCGACCATAGCTGTCGACGGCGGCGTTCGCGGCGCGTCGCATGTCCTCGATCGACGTCACGTCCGCCTCTACTGCGAGTGCTTTGCCGCCCGCCGCCTCGATACCGGCAACGAGTGTGTCGAGTCGGTCCTTGCGACGGGCCACCGCGACTACCGCAGCGCCTTCCGCGGCGAGCATGCGGGCGGTGGCCTCGCCGATGCCGCTGCTGGCTCCCGTGATGACGACGACCTTTCCTTCGAGTGCCTGGCTCATAACGAATACTCCTCGGATTGTCGTGAGTTGAGTGCGCCACGCACCCTTGCATTCTCACCAGGTGCGCACATCGGCCGCATGTGCAATATTGGAGCGCCAAGAGGCATCTGCATGCCCGATCCTGCCCGATCCTTGCCTAATCCTACTCGATGAACGTCATGTCCATTTCCCAGATCGCCGAGGCCGCCGCCGCTGCGGAGCGAATCATGGCGCCTGGCCTCGAGGGAGGTGCCGCGATTCGGCCAGGCGTGCATCTCTGGCGCTTGACCGAGCGTCACCCTCCGCTACCGACGGTGTATGAGCCGGCACTCTGCATCGTGCTCCAAGGCAGGAAGCGGGCGACGATCCACGATGCGGAGTACGAGTACGACCCGGGTCACTACCTGGTCGCCGCGATGACGGTGCCCGCGCGGAGCGAGCTTCTCGACGCGCGCCCCGATTGCCCCTTTCTCGCGGTCGTCATCGGGCTGGACCCGGCTCACCTCGGGCCGCTGCTCCGGCAGGTCGGGTCATCCGACGACTCCGTCGCGGCAGACTCCCTGCGGCCGATGGCATCGACGCCGATGGACCCTGGCTTCGCGCGGACGCTGCTTCGCCTTCTCGACGCCGCTGCGTCCGACCCCATGTGGGAGGTCCTCGGCGAGAGCCTCCTGCGCGAGGTCCACTATCTCGCTCTCGTCGGACCCGCCGGTGGCCTGATCCGAGAGGTCGCACGCCAGGACGGACCGAGCGCGCCCGCAGTCCGGGCGATCCGATACCTCGAGAGCCATGTACGCGAGGGTGCGGAGATCTCAGCTCTGGCGCGCGTCGCCGGCCTGAGCCCGTCGGCACTGCACCGGCACTTCAAGCGAGCGACAGGGCAAACCCCGATTCAGTTCCTCAAGAAGCTGCGCCTGCATCGGGCGAACGACCTCCTCCTCTCAGGCGGCGGCGTCACGCAGGCAGCGATGGCGGTGGGCTACGGGAGCGTGTCGCAGTTCAGCCGGGAGTTCAAGCGACACTTTGGCGTTCCCCCCTCACGGGCCCGCTGAGCCGTGTTCGCTCCGCCGCGCTCCAGCAACCGATAGCCCATGGCACACTCCGAGACACTCCACATCTCAACGGCCGGCAACACCGACATCCTCGACCTCACCACCGAGGTCCAGCGCGTCGTGCGGTCGAGCGCGATAGAGACCGGTCAGGCCACCGTCTTCGTCATCGGGTCCACGGCGACGATCTCGACCATCGAATTCGAACCCGGCCTGGTGAACCACGACATCCGTGCCGCGCTCGAGAAGCTCGCGCCCGAGGCGGGGCGCTACTTGCACGAGGAGACCTGGCACGACGACAACGGACACAGCCACGTGCGTGCGACCGTCATGGGACCGTCCGTGGCGCTTCCGGTCGTCGGCGGTATCGTCCCGCTGGGCACCTGGCAGCAGATCGTGCTGATCGACTTCGACACCAGGCCTCGCGAACGCCGGATCATCGTGACGGTGGTCGGCGACTGATCCGCCAGCACGACGAGGCGTGACGCCCACGGGGCGGGTGGCGATGGTCACGCCCGTTTCGGGCACAAGTGCATCGACACCGGCGGCATCGCGGCGCCCACCGCCCCTGCCGACCTCACCGGACTCTCGCCTGCGGGTCGGCGACCCGCTCGTATCCAGCGTGGCCAACAGCCGGTCGAGACCTACGAGCCCCAGGTCGGGAGTCCAGGTGTCGCCTTCGATTTCCGACGAGATCGTACCCGCCAAGGTCCCGAAGACGAAGGACCCGTCATCCCCTCACGCTCACCTGCCCCCCACTTCAGTTGATTCGGAATCGGTTCGAGACGAGGAAGCGCGCTTCGACCGGGTCGCCGAAGAAGGGCCTGCTGTCGTCGTAATTGTAGACCGCCTCGACAATGCGGATTCGGTAGGTGCCGGGTGGCGCAGTCCCCTCCGCGAAGCCGCAGCAGAAGCTCGACGTCAGGTCGTACTGGAAGACGCTCGTCGACCCCGAAGCCGTGCCCCCCGGGGCCACGTGGACGGGCGGCCCAAGGCAGTCTGGATAGCCGGGCCCGAACGCGAATTCCCATCCGGTCTCCGACTGCCGTTCTACGATGAGCTGGATCGCCCCCCTGCAATTCGGGAAGGAGATCCGCTGGCTGCTCTGATTGGTGAACACGAAGTCGATCATTGCCTCCGCCCCACTCGCCGTCCTGATCATCGAATAGGATGGCGCTTCGGTCTGAACCGGAGCTTCGTGATCGAGCCTGGGTTCGCTCGGGCCATCTCCACAGCCCGCCGCGAGGGCGGTTGCAAGGAGAACGCTCGGAAGTCGGCCGGGAATCGTCATGGTTACCTCGGATCGGTCTTCGGAAGACTACGAGGAACCGCAGCCTGTCCGCCACCCCTCTGGGCGACGCCTGGGAGTTCGGTCGACGAAACGAGCATCCTCGTCTAGTGGCGGAACCGGTCACCCTGCAGGCGATGCAGGCGAACGACCTCGACGCCCAGGGAGTCCGTGGCGCCTACCAAGACCCGACCGCCGAGGGCGTCGAGGATCGTCTCGCTGTCAGGGAGGGTCAGGAAGCCTTCCGGCGCCCCATCGGTCCCAAAGATGCGCCACTGGCGCAAACCACCCGGTTCGGCCGCGGAAGCCAACCACACCCTCCGTGACCCGTCGACGGCGAGATCGCTGTAGGCGGGTAGCGAGTCCGGTTGCTCGAATCGTGTAGCTGCCCGGATCGTCTCCGGCATGGGTGTGCGTGGCCGTGCTTCGCGGATCTCGAGCGCGAGTTCACCGTCGTCGAGAACGAAGACCTGGTGCCGGCCCCCGGAGGTCACGGCCGCTCGCCGTCCTGAAGCACCGTACAGGAACCTCGGGGCATGGCGGGGCCGAAACGCCGGCGCGAACTGGGGATCGTCCGTCTCGTACCAGGTCCCGCCCTCCATCCGGCGGAGTGGCGTCGGAGGTGAGGCGTTGGAGCAGCGTCAGACTGTTGAACTCACCGGGCCCTTCGCCGCGGCGGCCGAACGTCCACGCCACAGTGCCGTCGACGGCCATCGCTCGAAGGCTGAACTCCGCGTGGTCCGCAATGACCACGAGCGAGTCCATCAACACGGCCCCCGCCAGGGCGAAGATGGGTTCGCCCTCCGACCCGTAGACAGCCAATGGCTGGGAGAGAGCCAGCGCCGGTCCCGAGTCGGTGGGGGTCACAAGGGTCGGGCCGACGGGATCTCCATCGGACATCGCCTCGCTCGCAACCTCGCACCCCGAGAGGGCGGCGAGCGCCAGGAGGCACCACCAGCGAAAGCGGAGTCGAGCGCGGAGCGGCGGGCGCCGGAACTCACCCACCCGGACGAAGCACCGCCTTCACGATCTCGGGTACGTCGAGGTCGCCGACCACCGGGAGGAGCAGCGTGTCGCCACGCGAGGCGAACTCGGATCGTGGGTGCACGACGAAGGGCGTGTGGAGGGTGCCGAGAAAGGCCCCTCGAGGCGAGAAGACATCGAGTTCGGATCGATCGTCTGCGTCGGACCGGAGAAGGACCAACACACGTCCATCGTCCAGAGCGTGAAGGGATCGGATGAGGATCGGGGCGTAGTCGACTTCTCTGCCCGCTTCGTGGTTCGCCCTGTCGATCGCTTCCAGCTCCTCGTCCGTGAACTCCGCGAGTCGGTGGGAGTGGGCGGCGGCGGCGAGCGTATCACCGGCCAGGGAAATGCGGACGAGATTCAGCGAATCCGAGCGGGCGAGCCAGACCGATTCTCCGTCCCGTGCATAGGTCCACCGCAATACCGGTTGCAAGGCAGCGACGGCACTGCGCGCGGATCCAGGGATGAGAGGCCCACCGCCCCGCGCATCGAAGGGCGGCCATTCTACCTCCGTCGCACCCTGGATCTCCCCCGTCGCGTCGACCTGGAAGACCCGGAGGCGCCGCTCCTCGAACTCGTGATCGAGAACCGTTCCGTCTCCGCTCACGTGCAGCGGAAAGACGCGCCGCGCCGTCGCGTGCCCTGGGCGAGTCGCCGTGTGCAGGAAGGCGCCGTCCCGATCGAACACGGAATAGCGACCAATGAACGAGGCGGCGACCCACAGCCGATCCTCGGCGTCGAAGGCCATCGCCGCCGGCGCAGCGAGTTCTCCAGGGCCCTTCCCCGGCCCACCGAAGGCCCCGACCACGTCGCCCGTCTCTGAATCGAGGATCGACACCGTGGCCACGCTTTGATCCAACACGTAGGCATCGCCGTCCGGACTGAGGGCGAGAGCGAGGAACGGTCCCGAGAACTGGGGGCCGTCGGGCACGTCCGCGCCCCCGGTCCGCCACATCTCGTCGAGAACGAACCCGGACGTGACACCGTCGGCCGTCGAGGATCCCTGTGGGTCACAGGCGACGATGGTCGAGAGAGCCACGAGAAGAAGGAGCCCGGCGAATACGTGCACGACGCGCTGGCCTACGCGGTTGGGGTGAAGGATTGAGCATCCAGAATAGGTCGGTTCGCAGGGTGCCCGCCAGAACCGTCCGCAAGGCTCAAGGCCATCCAGGCCTCCCTCTACTCCGTCCGCAATGCCTCCGTCGGCTCGACGCTCAGCGCCCTCCGTGTGGGCACGACGCAGGCGAGAAGACAGATGCCGAACATGAACGCGGCATAGGCGACGAGGAGTCCGACCCCAGACAGCGACACGCCGCCCCCCAGCTCTTCCGCCATCGAAAAGCTGCTCCTGGGGACGAGGATCAGGCCCGCGAGAATCAGGAGACTCCCGGCCGCCACGCCGGCCCCCACGTTCGAGAGAGGGCCGCGAAAGATGTCCACGAAGATGCGGCGCCGCCCGCCGCCGAGCGCGGCCCGCAGGCCGATCTCCCGCGTCCGACGAGCGACGGTGAAGGCCAGCACCGAGTAGATGCCGGACAGCGAGAGCAGTAGGGCGATCGCGTTCAGGAGGACGGTCGCGTAGAGCATCAGCCGGACCGTCGACAACTCGCCGGTGAGAACGTCATCGGCAGCCACCAACGCGTCGACCGTGACGCTCGGATCCACGTCGGCGACGATGGCGCGAACCGCGGGCGCGAGGGTCATCGGGTCTCCGCGCGTGCGAATCATCAGGTGCACCCGATCCGCGTTCGCAGCGACCATCGGCAGATAGAGCCCCATGAAGGGACCTCGCTTCGACGGCCTGCCCATGCCGAGGTCCGGCACAACCCCCACGATCTCGAACCACTGTTCGGAGCCATCGTCGCGGAGGAAGGGAGCCTCCTCCAGAAACCTCACCCGTCGGCCCACGGCGTTGCGTCCGGCCAGAATGAGGTCCACGAAGCTCTCATCGACGATCGCGACCCGCTCGCCCGATGAGAGATCCCCGGCATCGAATACGCGTCCCGCCAGCACGGGGGCACCGATCACGTCGAAGTACGCGGGACCCACGTGGGCGAGCTCGACCTCCGGGGCCTGCCCGTACGTCGCCGACCCAGCCGCCGACTCTGCGGGAAGCACTCCTCCCTCGACTTCAATGTGGTAGTCCGGGTGACCGGTCCGCGGAACGCGACTCACGACCGTCGCTCCGAGGACCCCGGGCTCGCCCTCCAGCCGCTCACGCACCTCGTGCACCGTGGCCGCGAAGGACGACTCTGCGGCGGGACCAGCAGCGGGACCGGCCTCCCCCGGCTCGGACGCAGCAGAGGAGGGACCCCGGTCGAGCCGCGCGGTCAGATACTGCTCGGCCGCGAATCCCGCCTCGAAGCGCTCGGTGTGGCGCATCTGCCAGACGTTGAAGTACACCACCGACGGGATGGCGACCGTCACGGCCACCTGAAGAACGATGACCGCCGTCCAGACTCCACCGAACTGCAGCCCGCCAGATCCCGCCGCCGCCTGCCTCAGCCGCAACGCCATCCCCCGAGTCACCTTGAGACCCGGCAGGATGCCGGCGACGGCCGACCCGATCACCGTGAGCCCCAGGGCGAAGACCACGGCCCGGGGTGAGAGGTGTGGATCCATCCAGAAGGGGAGTCGGCCCTCGTTGAACTCCAGGAAGGGTCCGACCCAGCGACTCAGTGCGCTCGAGGCTGCCACGAGTCCCACGCCGGCCGCGACGATCCCCAACACCAGAGCCTCGAGGAACATCTGCGTGACGATGCGGCGTCGACCGGCTCCGACCGCGCTCCGCACGAGGAGTTCGCTTTCCCGGGCGGCAGCGCGTGCGAAGAGGAGCAGCGCGACGTTGCTGCACACTAGGAGGACCAACAACACGACGAGCACACCGATCGAGGTGAAGGCCACGACCTCACCCGCCAACCCATTCGAGAAACCATCGATGTAGGGGGTCGCACGCGGCCTGAGGGATCCGTGCGACGCCGGGAACTGGTCGGCCATGCGCAGGGCCAAACCCTCCAGCTCCGCGTTTGCCGCGTCGAGGGAGGCGTCGGGTGAGAGCAGTCCGACCACTCGGATGGGCGGTCCCGACCGGGGGGTGAGCGTTGTGCCCTCGGTCCGCAACGGCACCCATACGTCGTGCGCGACGGGGAACTCGAAGCCTTCGGACATGACGCCGACAACCGTCACCTCCTGATCGCCGAGGCTCGCCACCCGTCCCACGACCCCCGGATCGCGACCGAAGCGCGTGCGCCAGACGTCGAACCCGATCACCGCCACCGGGGGCGCGCCGGCTCGTTCGTCGTCTTCGGTCAGCGTGCGCCCGATCGCGGGTACCGCGCCTGCCACGCGGAGCCCAGTCGCCGAGATCTCGGCCACCTCGACCGGCGGTCCCTCCACCCCCTGAACGGCGAGGCTTCGCCGGACGTCCCTCCATGCACCGAGGGCGCCGATGGTGGTGATCGAGCTGCGCCAGGCTTCGAAGTCGAGGAGCAGTCGCCGCTCTGCGCGGCCCTCCTCCACGTCCCAGCTGTTGATCTGGACGATGCGCTCGCCGTCGGGCAGCGGGAGGGACGGGCTCACGTACAGCGAACCGATCTCGAACACGACCACCCCGACGAAGATCGCAAACGCCATGGCGAGGCCACTCACGATCGAGAGGCCGGGGTACTTCACGAGAAGGCGGGCACCCACGCGGATATCCGTACCGAGTCCTGCGAACGGCGTCGTCTGTGTCGAAAGCCCGGGTGATCGGCCGCCACGGTATCGCACGGCCGCCGACGCGAGCTGCCGCAGGTACCACGCAACGGCCCGGATTCTGCCGCGCCGAGCGTGGTCGGCGTACAGTTCGTCGAGGTCGCCGACGAGCCCTTCGCGCACGTGGCCCCTGGGGAGCAGAGCCTCGAGCAGGCGCCGGAGGATCTCCGGGGGGCGCGTGCTCATGCCTGATCCAGCCGGTGCTCGATGCCCTGCCACGCGCGCAGGAAGGCCTCGCGCTGTTCGGCGAGGGCGCGTACCCCCCGGGGCGTCACGTCGATGAACCGCTTCGGCCGGCCGGCTCGCTGTTCGGTGGGGTCGTCGAGCCGGCTCTCGATCAGCCCCTTCGCTTCGAGCCGATCGAGTGTGACGTACAGCGCCCCCCCCTGCACCTTCCGCCCCGTGCGCGCCTCCAGCTCACGGATGAGCTCCGCTCCGTACGCATCCTTCACCCGCAGTGCGGTAGCCAGCACCAGGTGCTCGAACTCCCCGAGCGTCGCACGTCCACCCATATCCCCTCCGAATCGCGAACCCTATTTTGTAGGGTTCAAGGTGGGAGAGTCGGGGGCTGGGCGCAACGATGGGGAGCGCGAAGGGGCAGAAGAGGGCGGGCAACGGAGGAGGACTCGGCGGCCACCGACTAGATATCGTGCGCGTGGAGCTCGAGCCACCCGAGTAGCGTGGGGCGGTCGATTTCGCGGATCAACTCAGGCGCTCGTAGAGCTCCCGGTTCTTCTTGAGGAGCTCTTCAGCCGCGGCCTCGAACTCAGCGGCCGGGAACGCGACGAGATCTCGAACCGCCGCAGCGGCCAACGCCTCGACGGGGATGTTGAGTCGATGGGCCGTGGCGGCCAGTTGCTTCTGCTGCTCGGGCGAGAGTTCGATTGCGAGCTTCATGCTGCATACCTGTCTGGGGTGGGCTCAAGATCATAACCCTGAGGCCTTGGAATGGGCCAAGGGGAGCGAGTCGCGCTACCGTCGAAGCGCGAACTTCACAACCCGCGGCGTACCGAAATCGCCGGGCAGGTTGATGAGCATGTAGTCTGCGCCGATCTCGAGGATGCCCTTGGTGCTGGCGCAGCCCGAGAGCAGTCGCCTCGAACACGGGGGGAGTAGCGACTCAGGGATCGACACCTCCGCGATCCGCCGACCGGCTTGATCGAACACGAGCCAATCCTGTGGCCCTTCGGCCCAGAACGGTTCGTACGGCTGAACCCAGAGATTGCCCAGCCGGTCGACCTTCAACTGATCGACCGTGGGCATTTCATCCGGTAGCTCCAGGGCACGGAGCGCCGCCCTCATGCGCCGCGCCGACTCTTCGGAGAGTTGACTCAGGTACGCTTCGCGGAGGCGACGAGCCTCCTCCCGCCCCACCCGCTCCCGCGTGAGGCCGAGCCGGATGCGTACGGCCGGGTCGGCTCGGGGTGGGCGGTAGCCCAGGACCTCATCGCTGTCTCCGTCGGCAACCCAGACGAGACCGGACCCGGCTGCGACGAGCCCCCTCGGTCCAAAGGGGACGGTGATCAGTATCCCGTCCTCGACGAGGTGCAGTGGTGCAGGGACGTCCGCGAGCCGTGTGCGTTCGCCGGTATCGAAGTCGTAGTGGATGAGACTTCGTGCCGACCTCCCCGTTCCCGGCGGCGGGAAGCCGGTCCCGGAGTGCCTGAGGAAGGTGAACCCCCTGCCGCCTGAGCCCTGAAACCAGTACGCGAGTGCCGCGTCGTCCAACCCGCTCCTGCCGTTGCGATCACAGTTCCCGGCAGGCCCAAAGACGGCGAACCGTCCATCCTGGCCTTGGACGAGAACCGAGTCCCCAGGCAGAGGGATCAATCCAGCTCGCTTGAACTCGCACGGGCCCTGACCCCATCGACTCGCCGTCCTCCGGAACTCTCCGTCGCCCTGGTAGAAGCGGATCTCGAACAGTTTGTCGACACTGTTCTGGATGACCACCGAGCCGTCGGACAACACGGTGGCCGCGAGCGGGTTGGTCAGCCAGTATTCCTCTGGCCCATCGACCGTCCCGATGACGACGACCGGATCAGGGTCCACCACCCATTGGGCCGGCGTCTGGGGAGAGGCCGGTTGGGGCAGCAGGAGCGTGGCCGTGAAAACCCACGACCAGGCGGGATGGACCGATGGTGACCGCCGTAGCGCTCCGAGGATGGTGTCCATGAATGGCAGAGTAGGCGCCCCGCAGCCTGTCCGCCAGAACCGCCTCCCCAGCGGCGAATCCTCGAGATCAGCGCGCGAGGCGCATCTACCGGGGTCGGGGAGCCGACTGCAAGTGACGGCGCAGGAACCCCAGCGTCTCAGCGATGATCTGGCGAGTCTCGTCCGTGTCATCGGTTGAGTCGAAGCTGTGATGCCCTTCAGGGTAGTTGCGGACCGTGATCCTGAGATTCTCCCGAACCGCGAACGCTGCGAACTGGTCGATCGAGCTCAACAACTCCGCTGATCGATCTTGCCCGGCGCGGACCAGGTACATGGGCAGGGTAGTCGGGTAGGCGTCACCGGCTTCGTACGGCGGCAGTTCAAAGCCCGACCGCGTACTCATGGCTTCGATCGCCGCCAGCTGGTAGCCATCCGGAGTAGGCAGCAGCGGGTAGTAGAGCACCAAGGCTCGCGCCGGAAGGCTCGGCGATGCGCGGACGTACTTCAGTGCCACTGGACCATTCCCCGACGCCGCCCAGAGCCCGATCCGCTCTCCGTCGATACCGAGGTCAGGCTGGCTCCGAAGGGTGGAGACCACAGCCGGGAGATCTGAGGCCGGGCTACTTGTCGCATAGGTCACGCCCACCATGCCATGCGCGGCGACGAGTCTGGCCCACGACGTATAGTGGGGATGGTTCTTCAGAGGACCGCTTGGAAAACTCGAGTCGGGGAACCCCATCACGAACACGACGACGGGGTGCGGTCCATCTCCAAACGTGGCAGGTGGACGATAGACGTCCATCTCCTGTGCATCCTCCCCGAAGGTCATGCTCAACACCCGGATGCTTGGCGCTTCAGGGTGCGCGTAGAGCACTCCCTGACTGGCCACAGAGGCGGGCGATCCGCCGAGGGCGATCGCAAAGGCGGTGATGGCCCATCGAATCTGGCGTCGCCCCACGGGAGCCTCGCTCGTGCTGCGGATTGGAGTGTCTGAGCATCGGGCAGTCTACGCACTCGCTCCGCCTGTTTGCCACCCGCGACCAGAAGCGATGGAGGAGTCGGGGGGGGACTCACGGCCATCAGAGTACTTGACAACACAAAGTACTTCATTATACTCTGAACCATCCCGCGGCCATCCGCGGTCTGGGCAACGCCAGACCATCCGGTCGACTCGATCCCCGAATCCGCGCCCCGCCCGATGGCCTCCAACCACACGATTCCCGGGAACCCCGGGCAGGGCACCCCCACCCTGGCGAAGTGGCGAGAGTGCGTCGCCTTCGAGCTGTCGCAACAACTCCGACGCCGCTCGACCTGGGTGCTGTTCGGTCTTTTTCTATTCCCACTCATCGGGGTGACCCTCGACCAGCTCGCCCAGTCACCCCAGCGAGAGATCCTCTTCAACGCCCCGCTCTTCGTCGCACAGGGCGGAAGCCTGATGGGGCTGGTGTCGCTGCTGGTGCTGGCCGGTGTGGTCGGCGACGCGGCGACCCGCGACGTGCGTGCGCGAATCACGCCCCTGATCCACGCGGCCCCGGTCGGCAAAGCCGCCTACCTCGGCGGGCGGTTCGCGGGAGCCTGCCTGATCGCCGCGGCGCTCGCCGCTGCGATCCTGGTCATTCGCGCCGTGGTGGCCTGGACGCAGGCCGACCCCGCAACCGATCTCGGACCCTTCCGCGCCGCTGCACACCTCCAGGCCTACGTCGTCGTCGTGCTGCCGGCGGCGCTGATCGCGACGGCCGTGATGTTCGCGCTGGCGACCGCGCTTCGGCATTCGCTCGGAGCGTGGCTCGGCGCGGCTTTCGTGGGGGCCGGTGGCCGGCTCACGCAATCCTACGTGGGGGGCGTGTTGGGCGAATGGCGGCTCGCCACCCTTCTGGACCCCTCCGGCCTGTCTGCGCTGACGCTCATGGGCCAGACCTGGTCACCCGTCGAGCTGAACCAGCGCCTGATCGGCACCGAAGGCCTGCTGCTGTGGAACCGGGCGCTTTGGATCGCCGTGGCCGGCCTCACGCTCGCCTGGACGTACGCGCGCTTCGACTTCTCGTCGAGCACGGCGGCGAGGAGTGAGAAGCGCGACCCGCGCTCGACGACGACCCCTGATCGCGACGACCGCGCGCCATCCGCCGCTACCCTCGAGGCGCCCCTCACCGCACCCCGCTCGGCTCGAGACTTCAGCCGCTGGGGCCGTGTGCGGCAAACCCTCTCGATCACGCGCGACTCGTTGCGCGAGATCGCACCCCGCTGGAGCTGGCCCATCGTTCTTCTGGCCGTTCTAGCGCAGTTGGGCCTCACGCTCAGCGCGCTCGCGAGCATGGGCGCCGGCACGCCGGTGCTGCCCACGACCGACCTCGTGTTGAGAACGCTCGCCCCCGGACTCCAAAGCACATCCCCCCCGGTCGTCCTCGCTGTGATCCTCCTGCCCATCGTGCTGGCGGGCGAGCTGGTCTGGCGCGAGCGAGACGGGCGCGTGGCCGCACTCACGGATGCCGCGCCCGTGCCCGATGGAGCGCGGTTCATCGGAAAGGCGCTCGCGCTCTGGATCGTCATCGTCGCGCTCTACGGCTGCACAACCCTCGGTGGCGTGCTCGCGCAGTGGAGGCTCGGCGGCCGGGTCGAGCCCCTGACCTACCTGCAGGTCGTCGGTCTCCGCCTCGTGCGTCCCCTCCTCTTCGCGTGCTTCGCACTGTCGGTTCATGTGATCGTGAATCACAAGTACCTCGGCCACGTGGTCGCGCTGTTCGTGATCACACCGCTGTTCTCGGAGCTCCTGGGGCTCGAACACCCGCTATGGGTGATCGGATCGCGACCCGAACTCTGGCACTCGAGCATCAGTGGGTTCGGTCCGCGCCTGGGCCCGGTCCTCCTGTTCGATCTGTACTGGGGCGCCTGGGCGCTGCTCTTCGCGCTGATCGCACGCCTGTGGTGGGTGCGCGGAGTGGACCACGGGATCGCCGAACGCGCGCGTACGGCCCTCCGGCGGGGCCGGCGCCTAGCCGCACCGATGGTCGCCGCCGTCACGCTCGTCGCGCTCGCCGGCGGCACGATCTTCTACACCACCAACGTGCTCAATGCCTACCAGACGGGTGATCGTCGCATCGCGCGGCAGGCCGAATACGAGCGCCTCTACGCCGCCTTCCGGGCCTCACCTCTCCCCCACCTGGCCGCCACCGATCTGGACGTCGAAATCTACCCCGAGCGCGGTGAAGCCGAAGTGCGCGGCGTCCACCTGATCGTGAACCGTACCGAGGCGCCGATCGACACGATCCACATCGCCACCTCGCCCGACGTCGAAACGACTCGGCTCGACTTCGATCGCCCGGCTGAGGCCACGATCGTCGATCTGGACCTCCGTCATCGCACGTACGTGCTGCTCGACCCCCTCCAACCTGGAGACTCGGCGCGCATCGAGTGGCATATTCGCCACGCCCCGCGAGGTACCCCGGCCAAAGGACGCTCCTCGGCGGTCGTCCAGAACGGCACCTTCATTCCGATGTACGAGTGGATGCCGCTGATCGGCTACCAGGCGAACCGCCAGATCACCGACCCAATCCAGCGACGCGCCCACGGGCTCGAGGCGTGGTCCCCGATTCCCCGGCTCGAAGACCCCGGGGCTCCGTATGACCGCTTCGGGATGGACCAGCTGCACGTGACCGCCACGGTCGGTACGGCACTCGACCAGATCGGGGTCGCCGCGGGGCGACAGGTGGGGAGCTGGACCGAAGACGGCCGCCGATACGCTCGCTACGAAACCCGTGCGCCCATCGGCAACGGCTACGCGGTGTTTTCGGCGAACTACGCTCTGAGTCGCGCCGACTACGGCGACGTCTCGATCGAGGTGTTCCACCACCCGGACCACGACACGATCGTACCCCGGCTCCTCCGGGGCATGGAAGCCTCGCTGCAGCAGCTCACGGAGCGCTTCGGGCCCTTCCCCTACGGCGTACTCCGCATGATCGAGTACCCCTCTACCGGCGGGTCGCTGCACGCGGCGTCGGCCACGATCTGGTACCAGGAGCTGTTTTCATTCTTCGACGTCGAGCGCGACCCGCGCGACATCGACATGGTCTTCGCCGTCACGGCGCACGAGGTGGCCCACCAGTTCCAGCCGGTCCCGGCGCGCATGGAGGGTCGGATCCTGCTGAGCGAGAGCTTCGCCTGGTACGCCGCGATGGGTGTGATCGAAACCGAATACGGTTCGGCGCACCTCGGGCGCTTCCTCGACTTCATGCGGCGATCCTACCTCACGCCGCGCTCCCGGGCCGACGTACCGCTGCTCCGGGCCAATGACGCTTTCCTGGGCTACCGGAAGGGGCCCTTCGCCATGTACGCCCTGCGGGAGTACGTGGGGGAAGACGCGGTGGACTCGGCGTGGCGGCGACTCCGCGAGCGACACGCCTCGGCCGAACCGCCGTTTGCCACCTCACTCGACCTGTACCGCGAACTCCAGGCGGTGACCCCGGACTCGCTCCACACCCTGCTCGCCGATCTGCTCGAGCGGAATACCCACTGGGAGCTCTCTACCGAGCGCGCGACCCTCGAGCCCACTGCCTCGGGTGAGTGGCAGGTGCGTCTCGACGTCCGAGCACGGAAGGTCGCCGTCGATACGCTCGGCACGGAGACCGAAATGCCGATGAGTGACCCGATCGAGATCGGGGTCTACGCAGAGAGCGCAGACGGGGCCGATGAACGGCCTCTTCATCTGGAGATGCACCGCGTCGTGGCCGGGTCGCAGACCATCACGATCGTCGTGCCGGAGCGTCCGACGCGCGCCGGAATCGACCCTCGACACCTCCTGATCGACGTGGCGCCGGACGACAACGTCGTCGAGGTCACCGCAACCCGCAGCGCACCCCCCGTTGGAGACTGAGATGGACCTCGAGATCCGCGGAGTTTCGAAGACGTACCGCAACGGAGTGCGGGCGCTGGACGGCGTATCGCTGACGATCCCGCCGGGGATGTACGGACTGCTGGGTCCGAACGGCGCCGGCAAGTCGACGCTGATGCGCACCATCGCGACGCTGCAGGACCCCGACGAAGGTTCGATCCGCCTGGGTGACATCGACGTGGTCGCCCAGAAGGAGCGCACGCGCGCACTGCTCGGCTACCTGCCGCAAGAGTTCGGACTCTACCCTCGCGTCACGGCCGAGGCGCTGCTCACCCACTTCGCGGTGCTCGAGGGCATCTCCGAGCGCGGGGCCCGGAGGGACGCCGTCGAATCACTCCTGCGGCAAACGAACCTGTGGGACCAGCGCACGTCGAAACTCGGCACCTTCTCGGGCGGCATGCGGCAGCGCTTCGGCATCGCGGTGGCGCTGCTCGGGGACCCCAAGCTGGTGATCGTCGACGAGCCCACGGCGGGGTTGGATCCGGTGGAGCGGGTCCGATTCCTGAACCTGTTGAGTGCGCTGGGACAACGGGCCGTGGTCTTGCTCTCCACGCACATCGTCGAAGACGTCTCCGACCTGTGCACCCGCATGGCCGTCATTCACGAGGGACGCATCATCCTCGAGGCCGACCCCCTCGCAGCGGTCGAGGGCGTGAAGGGGCGGATCTGGCAGCGCACGGTCACGCCCGACGAGCTTCAGCGCATCGAGGAGGACCTGCCGGTGATCTCCACGCGCCTGTTCGCCGGCAAGACCATCGCCCACGTCTTCGCGACCTCCGACCCCGGGCCCGAATTCGAAGCGGTACAACCCGACCTGAAGGACGTGTACTTCAGCGCGATGAAGGGGTTGCTGGGCGGTGGATCCCCCTAACCCTCTCCCCGCGCCCTCGCCCCTACACGTCCGCCGAAAGCGCCTGCGACGGCTGGATCGCGAGGGCCCGCCGCACCGGCATGACGCACGCCGTCATGCAGATGAGGACCATGGTGGCGAGGTAGACGACGACGAGCGCGGCGGCAGTACCCGGCACGGTCGATGCCCCCGCGGCCTCGGAGCGGCCAGCGAGTTCCGCGGTGATGAAAACCCCTGGAACAGCGCCGATGAGCACGCCAAGGCCCACGCGGCGTCCCATCCTCGACACAGTGCTGTACGCGATATCTCGGGACTCGGCACCGAGCGCCACTCGTACGCCGATCTCGCGCGTCCGCCTCGATACGGTGAACGACATGATGGCATAGATGCCGGCGAGCGCGAGAAGGAGCGTCAAACCGCCGACGACCGCCACGACACGCAACAAGAAGCCGAACGCCGCGAGGGTACCGGCCCCGGCTCGGTCGAGGGTCAGAGGCTGATCTACACGCAGCTCGGGAGAGACCTCCGAGGCCACCTCGCGAAGGCGCCCGAGGAACCGCTCCGGGCCATCGGGCACGTGCACCGCCACACGCAACTCCGAGGCACTACCTGGGACCCGCGCGCGATAGATTCCCGCCTTCGACAGCCCAGGCTCGACGGTCATCACGAGGTCACGCACGACCCCCACGATCTCCATCCACGGCCCGGGCTCGGCACTCATGCCCTGAGCCGAAGCGCGGGTCCGGTAGCGGATGCGCCTGCCGACGGCGTTCGCGCTGCCGAACCACTCGCGCGCGAACGACTCGTTGACCACGACGGCCCCGGACGCATCGACCCGATCGCGACCATCGAGTGCCCGCCCCGAAACGATCTCCGCGCCGAATGCCTCGAAGAACCCCGGTTCTACGGTGGCGACCTGCGTCTCGGCCCCGTTGGGAACCACCTCGCCCCGCGCTCGAGACTCGAACTCGATCTCGCGGTGCGGGTGCTCGATCCCTGGCATCTGTCCCGCCGCTACACCCGCGACCCTTGGCTCGACCGAGAGTCGTCGGAGGAGTTCCTGGATTCGCTCCTCGAGAGCCTCCTCCCCATCCATGGCGACGCGTACGGACACGTACTCGTTCGCACTGAACCCACGCTCCACCCGCGCGGTTCGCCAGGTCTGAACGCCCAGGGCGATGCCGATGGGGGCCAACGTCGCGGTCAGTGCGACCTGCACGACGATGACCGTGCCCCACGTTCGATCGAGGGTTGCCGCTGCGCCGCGGCCCGAGACGCGGCTGAGCGAACCCGCGATCCCCTTCCCCGTGGCCTTCAGCCCGGGAAGGATCCCCGCGACGATCGCTCCCGCCAACGCGAGTGCGGCCGCATAGACAATCGTCCGAGGCGCCAGCCGCGCGTCGATCGGCGGCGCGGGAGTGAAGGCAGCGGCCGAGACCGTCGTCAGCGCATCCGTCATCCACGTAAGGCCCACGGACGCACCGACCCACCCGAAGACGAGGCCCACCGCCGCGAGTCCCAGAGCCTCGGCGAACAGCTGTCCCACGATCCGGACGCGACTCGCCCCGAGGGCACTTCGAACGACGAGCTCGCTCTCCCGAGCGGCTGCACGGGCGAAGAGGAGGAGGGCGACGTTGGCGCAGAGCGTCGCCACCACCGCGCCGATGAAGAGGCTCATCACCGAGATGACCGTCATGATGCTCAATCCTCGATCGAACCCACCGAACGGATTCGAGAAGGTGGCAACCCGCCGGGTCACCCCCACTTCGCTCCCGCCGTCGGCCGCGCGTATCGGGCTGAGACTCTCGAGTTCGACACCGGCCTCGGCGGGCTCGACCCCCTGGGCGAGGCGGCCGAAGATGTCGATCCGGGGCCCCTCTCCAGGCTCATGCGCCCCGGGGTCGAGCCGGAAGGGCACCCACAGGTCCTGGGGTCCGAGGTCGACGATATCGTTCGACGGAAGACGAAGGACGTACCCAGCGGGCATCACGCCCACGATCGTCGCGGGTCGCCCCCCGATACGGACGAGGCGCCCCACCACATCGGGAGCGCCACCGAAACGAGACCTCCACAGATCGTGCGAGAGCACCGCAACGGGTTCGGCGTTGGGGGTTTCGTCCGACTCCACGAGGGGCCGACCGAGCACTGGTACGGCCGGCGCGAGTTGGAAGGCGACGGCGCTGATCTGCACCGACGCGACCGGCTCGGGGCGGCCGTCGCCCGCGTCGAGGTTCGCCACCGCGCGATGTCGGCCCCCGATCTGCTCGATCGAGCTCATTCGCTCGCGCAGCATCCCCAGATCGTGGACCACGCGACGGGTCAGCCCGCCAGCCCGTGAGTCGACCGTCAGGATCCCTACGATGCGTTCGGGCTCTTCGTACGGATGATTCGGAAAAACGATCTCGGTCGTGAACTGGAAGAGTGAGGCACCGATTGCGACACTCACGGCGATCGCCAGTCCCCCTACCAGGGTGACCCCGGGATACCGAACCAGCATTCGTAGCCCGAGCCGGAAGTCGAGCCACGATATCGGTGCCCGGACGGCCCGACTCCCCCGCACCAGAGGAGCGGACTCACTTGGGCGACGGAGCCTCAGCCGCCAGAGCGCGAATGCCATATCCAGCGCGTCGAGCGTGGACACCACGTGGGCTACGACCCGGCCGCTGCGCGCAAGCCGTCTGCGATGGGCTTCTTCGAGGTCGCCGACCACCTCGTCGCGCTGCTCCGGCCTCGCGGCCCTGGCAAGAATGGCCCGAGCCCATCGGAGCATCATCCGGAGTCCTCCAACGAGAGCTCGCCGACCATCTTGCTGATCGCGCGGGCCGCCTCACGCGCTGCGCTCAATCCGGGGGCCGTGACGGAGATCAGGCGAGGCGGGCGACCCCCTCGATCGGGGTGGGGCTCGCCCCGTCGGGTCTCGATGAGCCCTCGCGTCTCAATTCGCTGAAGCGTCGTGAATACGGTGCTTCGCCGTACCGGGCGCCCCGTTCGGCTGCGGATGTCGTCGGCTATGGTGACCGTGTAGGCCTTGTCCGGCCCCAGGCGTACCGCGGCCAGCAAGACCAGCAGCTCGAACTCGGTGACCGATTCGTTCCCCACACGCGCCTCCCCGATGGTTTAGTTCCTAGATAACTAAACCCGCTGGGCGAGAGCAAGGGCGCCCCCACGTGCTCACTCAGCACGGACGCAGTACCGCTGTGCCTCTGGGCGCCGCGGCAACGAGGACCTGATCGACGAGCTCGAGACACTCCGAGATCTCCGGATGTGGCCCATCACCAGACCCTCTCTGTAGACTTGGTTCCCAGCACCGTGCGGTTGGAATGCCTCGTCGAGTCTATTGCCGTGAACGCCTACTTCTTCCCAACGGGACCGCACTGCTTCCGTCGGGGAGCGGTGAAGATGACGGTCCAGGCCCTGTTCGTCGGACTAGGCAGTGCCGTGGAGCGAATAGCTGGAAGACGCCGCGGTGCACCAGTGTGCATGTCCGTGGCGATCGTCTTCCTTTGGGCGGGATGCGGGGGCGGGGCGAACGGCGGGAAGCCCTTCGTGCAGTTCGACAGCGCTGGAGTCACCGTAACCGAGTCTGCTCGACCCTTGTGGCGGAATGGTGAAGCCTGGACCCTGTCGCCGGAGCCCGACGTGTCGATTGGTTTGCGTGAGGGCGATGAACGGTATGCCCTCACGGATGTCCGCGGAGTGCGCCGACTTCATGACGGGAAGATCGCGGTCCTGGACGGGTCGAACCGGGTCCGGATCTATGGCGCCGACGGCGTACACCTCGCTGACCTCGGGGGTGAGGGAGACGGACCGTCGGAGTTTCGGACTGCACAGTATCTCGGTGCGCGCGAAGACAGCCTTTTCGTCTTCGAGGCCATCGGTGGGAATCGAAAGTGGTTCTCTATGGAGGGGGAGCTTCTCGGGGCGACCGGCAACTTCTCCACGGACGACCGGGCCAATGGCACACTCCTCCTGATCGGCGAACTCGGGGGCGACACCGCGGTCGGCGTCCGGGACGGGCCGGCAGGACGTCGATCCTACGAGGTCGGTCTCCATCGACAGGCCTGGTCCATCTGGAGGTTCGGCCTCGGCGACCACGCCACGGATTCCGTGACGGAGGTGCCCGGAGCCGAAGAGATGATTCTCGAAACCGGGCCGCGCGGGACTCATCATCAGAACTACGTCTTCGGGAAGTACACGGTGCTGGCCGTGTCGGAGCAGTTCATCTACGTGGGGTTCAACGACCGCTTCGCGATCCGCGCGTATGATCGGGAGGGCCTCCTTCGTGCCATCGTACGGCGAGCCGATGAACCTCGGGGGGCGAACCGATCCGACTTCCGGAACTGGATCGACCAATGGGCCGACATCGCCAACGTCGCGGAGGACGAGCGGGCTGAGCTCGAGCACGGGTTGGCCCAATTGCACTTCGCGGAATCGATGCCGGCCTTCCGTTCGATCGCCGCCGATACCGACGGCAACCTGTGGGTCGAGGAATGGGAGGATGTCGGGCTGAAGCAGGGTAGCTTCTCGGTCTTCAGGCCGGACGGCGCGTGGCTCGGAACCGTTGCTGTCCCGGATGGCCTCTCAGACGACCGCGTGGCCTTCAACGAACAAGTCATCGAGATCGGGTCCGACTACTTCCTCGGCGTATGGTCGGACGAGTACGATGTCGATCAGGTGCGCCTGTACCGCATCGAAAAACCGGGCCAGTAGCCGCAACGCCCCACAACGCCAGGCTTCCGGCTTCGAGCCTCGGGCGCTCCGTCGTCAACGGCTCCGGAGCGATCAGGCGGCTCTGGTCTTTCAGCCCGGCTGGAGCCGCCTGACGGCCCGCAGTACGACCCGCTCCACGCCCAGATCATCCCTCTCCACGCCGAGCAACACGTCGTCGAACGCGTCGTGCAGAAAGAACCGAAGCGGCAATTCGGCCCGGGCGAGCGGTCTCCCTCTCGCATCGAACACATGCCAGGTCTCTTCGGACAGAGAGCGACGAACCCAAACGCGACCGCTCCTGTCTCCTACGAGCGCCACGAAGGCCGGCATTACCTCCGCCTTGGGCATCCGCTCGAACAGGGCCGCGACCCCGGCCCGGACCCCGTCGATGGGCGGGAGTCCATCCAGGCGCCGCGCAAGCTCGTTCTCGAGGTCTTCTTGCCCGACCGGATCACCCGGCATCTCCATCCGGACGATGTGCTGATGGGCGCCGTCGGTACCGATGTATCGGATCTCGTAGTCCTCATTGTCGCCCACGATCACGGAGCTCCCCGCAACCGCGAGCAACGTCTCCGGACCGAACGGTACGATCCCCTGCATCCATCGGCCCTCCCCCGCGGGCTCGAGAAACAGGGCGCGGCCGGGAACCGTGAGAAGGCTATCGAGCTGCGACCCCTCCTCGGACATCACGCCGACGCTCACGGGATCACGCTGGACACCCGCCTGGGCAGCGTCACCAGCGAAGAAAGGGCGTTGCGACACGGTCAAGCGACCGTCCGGCAGGAGCCCCACGGCGGTCACGAATCCCGCTTGGGACGACAACGAGAAGTCCGACAACCGTGCACCATCACGGAAAGCAGTCAACCGACTCAGGCCAGAATCCCACGCCACCACGGCTCCGTCCGGCCGCGAGCCGATCCACGACAGGTTGGTGAACTCACCCGGACCTTCACCCGGCCGTCCGGCCGTCGTGAGATGCTCTCCGGAACGAGTGAACCACCGCAACTCGCCCGAGCCCGCATCGGCGACGACGAGTTGATCATCCATGTGAAGAACAGCTCTTGCCCCGTTGAAGATCTCGGGGCCACCCCCGTCGACGGAGCCGATGCCGGCGAGCACCGAGTCCGCGCGCCAGGACTCGACGCGAGAGACTGCGGACCCCGGGACGTCGACGATCGAGATACCCGAACTATCCCGCACCTGGATGCCGGAGGACGGTGCCTCGGCGACGCACCCGGCCAAGCCAAGCGCCGCGATGGCGATGGTGAGATGTCTAGGGTTCACGGCATGCAGAACCTTCGCGAAAGGGCCTTCGCACTTCGCCTACGACTCCAGAGTAGACCGCCTCGCAGCGTTCCCGCTAGAGATTCGCGCGGGGGCAGACTACGCGCCAGAAGGACGGCGATTCCCGACGTCGAGCGCTCGGCGAGGACACCCGCTTCCGAGATCGAGCTGCACCCTTAGCTCGTGGGGCATGAGCACGTCCGCAATCCGGTCTCCCGCTTGCGACAGCAACATGCCAACGGCGCCCGGGGCTGTTGCGGCCCCCGCGGCACCACAACCTGCCTTGGCCGAGGCCAGCGCGTCGGGCAGGAACGGTCTAGCCTCCGGTAGAGGCCCGCCAAGCGGTCTCGGACAGCCACATCTGTACGCGTCCCGGCCTACGGCCCACGTCCGCAATTGGCGTTGGGCGATAGATCTTGGCAATGAAGGGAGGCTGGTGCTCCTGAAGGAACTGGATCACGCGAGGAAACGTGGTGATCAGGTTGCTCGCCAGTTCGCTGTGGGGAGCGTGCCCGATGAGGAAGAAGAGCGGGATACCGGCGCGCATGGCTGCGTCCCGTTCCTGCGATCGGTAGCGGATGTCGCGGTTGTGGCTAAAGGCGATCCAGCCACGTCGCCCGACCTCGGCCAGCCATTGGGGGTCCGTGGTCAGTGGACCGAAGTGATCATCATGCCGCTCTACGGTGAACCCGGCATCGCGAAGGGCATCGGGCACGCGGCGCCCAAGGTCACGGTCCGTGAAGAAGGTGGGAGTGTCCACCAGGACCGCTAGGCGGCGGCCTCGTAGAGTATAGCCTCTTCGATCTCGACCTCGGACAGACCGAAGTCCGACATGACTTCTTCCACGGGTTCCCCCACATCGAGGCGCTCAGCTACGACTCGCGTCGAGATGCCCCGACTCCGGATCACAGCTCGACCAAAAGAGATGAAGGGCGAGAGCGAGATAAGCTTCTCCTGGTCGGATTCAGGGAGGCGTCCGAACGGGGTGAACTCGACGGCTCGGTCGTCGGCATCGAACTCGATGCGCTTGAGGAACTGCCTCATCACTTCCCGGAGCGCGTACTGCTTCGAGGCCGACAGCTCCAGCAGCCCAGTGTAGTGGTCCACAAAGAGCAGGCCTGCTCCCGTCCGAAGGTGGGGACTGACAAGGAGTCGTTCGATTCCGAACTCCGCTTCCGCGAACTGGATGGCCTCGCGGATGTAGTCCAAGCGCACCTCATGGACGGTCCTGAGGGCCCTGAGGACGTGAGCTTCAATGACGTTGGTGAAGGAGAGCCGAGCATCGTCGCGGCTCGGCCGGGAAATCACCGGCGCAAAAAACCCGCGGTCGTCCTTGCGTCGATACCGTTGCCCGACGGTCCAAGCCCGAAGCGTACTCACAGGTATCCCGGTCGCCCGGGCGGCTTCCGGGTAGGTATACCAAGGCTGATCTCGCGGATCATGGTCTCCGTAGAGGCCGAGGTGATCCGCCGCATCGATGCGTCCAGCGATAACCAGGGCAGCACTCCTTCGGCGAGGGGACTCCCAATTATGTCAACCATCGGCGCCTACCGCGACCCCGATCCACCGCTCAGCCGATTGCGCATCGACACGAGGGAACTCCCTCCTCTCCCTGCTCGGACTTCTCCGGCCCCCTGCCCTAACGAACTCTCTCGAACGAGATCGTCTGCCCGTTCTGCATCAACACGAGCCGAGCCACGTCGCCGTTCGGATCCCGTTCGACGCTCAGCTCTGCGTCTATGCCCCGTATGAAGAGGACGCTCTCCGACGCCGCGAAGAGGGGCCTGCTCCGGTCGCCGAGCTGGATGAAGAGTTGATCGTGCTCGAGAGAGACGGAGAAGCTGCCGGCCGACTCGGACTCGTACGAGCCGACGAACCCCTCCAGTACGGACGGAGCGAGAACGATGTCCACACGCGGCGGCTCCGCCTCGAGGACCCGTCGAATCGCGGATGCGACCAGCTCGGGGTCGTCGTTCTGAATGAAGTGTCCGGCGTAGTTCACCACGGTCAGCGTACCGTGCGGGACCTCGTCGGCGAGCCTGGCAAGCCATGCCCGACGATAGGCGATGCGCCGCCTGTGGCAGTCCCGCGGAGCGCAGTCGCGGCCGGCTGCATCGGGCGGCCTCGGGTCGAAACGGGCCGCCATGAGCACGGACACGGGCACGTTGGGCATCGCAGTAAGGTTCTGGAACTCCGGCCAACCGGCGGGATCGTAGATCATCTCTGCCTCCGCCCGCACCGACGCGTTCGGCAGGTCGGGGAACGTCTCCCGAACGGATTCGTTCAGTCTCCGCCTCCCCTCCTCCGAGATACCCATCGCCCGATCGTATTCGCGAGACTCCTCCGGGGACATCCAGTCCGAGGGGTCGACATAGACCAGCCCGGCGACCTCGTCTGGGAACAGCGCCGCATACGTCCGAATGAACGGTCCGCCGAGGGAGTGACCCACCAGGACGTAGGGCGGAGGCACGTCCATGGCCTGGAGGAGCGCTCGCAGGTTCTCCGCAACGTGCCGCGGAGTCGGGAATTCTCCGTCGGGTTCTGATTCTCCGATCCCCGCCCGATCGTATGCGATCACGGGCGCGAACTCCGCGACGTGTCCGATCAGCGAGGTCCAGGCGCTCAGGCCGTCGTACATGAAGCCGGCCTCGAACACGACCGTTGGCGAATCGGGGTGCTTATTCTCCAGGCCCGCTGTCTGCACCCGCACGGATCGCCCCTCCACGTCGACCATCCGCGGTTCTTGTGAGGCGGCTCCAGTCGTGCCGAGCACGATCATGCAGCCGGCCAGCAGGATTCCTCGCCTCATCATCATTCCTTGCTTCCTCGGTCCGTTGATCAGAGCGCCAATCAAGATTGCGTGGAACGCGACAGGCTATTCCGAACGGAGCACCATCGCGGGATCCAGCTGGCTGGCACGGCGCGCCGGTACGTAGGCGGCTAGAGCCGCGAGCAGGAGCAGGAGGAGCGCTACGCCCACGTATCGGTTGGCATCGAGGGGGTTCACGTCAAACAGGGAGCTCGCCACGAGCGAGGAGAAGCTCGCAGCAACGACCGCGCCCACGGCCAGGCCTGCGGCGGTGATCAGGCCCGCTCTGACCACGACATTCGTCGCTACCCCTCGCGAGGTATCGCCGAGTGCCATGCGCAACCCGATCTCCCGCTGCCGGAGCGTCACGGTAAACGAGATCACCCCGTACATCCCGATGCACGCCAAGGCCAGGGCGACCGCCGCAAAACCCGTGAGGAGGCCTGCGTTGAGACGCTCGTCCGACCGCTGGTTGTACCGTAGGTCTTCGAGACGCTGGATACTGACGAACGGTCCAGACAACGGGATCCCGGGCTCGATGGAGCGCACTCCAGCTTCGAGGGCCCGCATCGTTGCGGCGGAGGCGTCGGTGGTCCGTACCAGAAGGCGAACCTGAGCCCATGGTGTGTGGGTGTAGGGCACGTAGACCATCGGTCGGGGGGCTCCCCCCGTTTCCGACACGTTCAGGTCGGCCACCACACCCACGATGCGTCCGAGAAGCGGCTCCCCGAAGTCAGCCCGTGTGCTCGCCGCCTTCCTCACTCCGAGTGTTTGACCGATCGCCGATTCGGCGTCGCCCAGTAGAGCGGCCACGGTTTCATTGATGACGATGGGACCGTCCCCAGCTCCCAGATCGTCGTCGGAGAACTCGCGACCCGCCACGACACGCTGGCCGAGGCTCGCGAAATAGCCGGATGAGACTGTTCGATAGTACGAAGAGAGTGCCTCGTCAGCCCTGTCAGGGATGCGGCCGATCGCAACCGGCGTGGGTGCACCGGCCGTTCCGCCTGGACCGTGGTTGGTCAGGGCCACGGAGACGACGCCGGGAAGTGATCCAAGCGTCTCGATGAGCTGCGCGTACAGTGCTACCGCAGACGCCTCCTCATCGTAGGCCGGCGAGGGCGGTTGGATCGGAATGACGACGACGTTGCGAGGATCATATCCTGGATCCACCTGGCTCAACTTCCAGAAGGTCTCGCCCACGAGCCACGCTCCGAGGAGCAGGGCGAAGGTCGCGCCCACCTGGGCGGCCTGCACTCCGGACAAGATGGAGGCCGCTCGTCGAGATCCGGCCGCACCTCCTCTCAGATTCTGGTTGAGGGAGGCCCGGCGCATGTGATGGTTCGATAGGTTAGCGAAGACCACAGCCGTTCCGGCCGAGAGGACGACGGCGAACGCCAGAGCGGTACCGTCGAGATCGAGTTCTGTGATCCTGGGGAGACCAACGAAGCCGCTGGAACTCATCCACGCGATACTCAGACGTGCCAGGAGGACCCCGAGAAGGCCGGCGGCCAACGTAAGGACGAGGGTCTCCGTCACGATCTGCCGGAAGACTCGGCCACGCGGCGCTCCGAGCGCCGCCCGAATCGAGTACTCGAGTCGTCGAGAGCTTCCCTGCACGAGGTAGAGGTTGGCCAGATTGAGACAACACATGAGGAGGACGAGCAGGGCCGAAGCCCACAACAAGAGGAGCCGCGACCGTACTCCCCGCACCTCGAGGTCTCGTAGGGACTCGATCTGAACCGAGGTCCACTGTGCACTGAGCTCCGGATAGGTCGCCGCGAGTGCCTCGGCCACCACATCCATGCTCTCCTGGGCTACCTGGACGCTTCCCCCATCACGGATTCTCGCGACGACCCGACTGTCCGCGTGGAACCCTCTCTGATTCAGAGCCACCAGTTCAGCGGGCGGGAGCTGGGAGATCGGCATCCACAGGTCGTTGTCCGCCCCCCAGTCAGGAAAGGCAAAGGAGGGGGACATCACACCGACGACGGTGAATGCCTGGTCGTCCACTCTCAGGACCGTGCCGAGGATCTCAGGGTCGGATCCGAACCATCGGCTCCACGCGCGATGCGAGAGCAGCACCGCATGTTCTGCCTCGGGGCGGTAGTCATCGGCCGTCAACACACGACCGAGTTCAGCTTGCACGCCCATGAGTTCGAAGAAGCCGTCGGTCACGAAGGCGCCGAGCAAGAAGCCGGTCTTGTCTTCGGTTCGGTATGTGACCGGCGCTCCACGGGCAAAGGCCAGGCGCTCGAACACATCACCCTCGCGATCGCTCCAGTCCTGGAAGGTGGGGTACGACGGCACGCGCACACGGCCAGATGTGTGCAGCTCGGAGAGCCCCACCAGCTCGTGCGAATCTTCGTACGGAAGGGGGCTCAACACGACCGTGTGAAACACGCCGAAGATCGCCGTGTTGGCTCCGATCCCGAGCCCGAGGGTGAGGACCACGGCCAGGGCGAATCCAGGTCGCCGAAGAGCCTGGCGCCACGCGTGTGCCACGTCCGTGCTCACCGAGGCCAGGCTCGATGGGATGAGGTCTCGGCGCATTGGGCTCTCCGGTTGGTTGGTGTCGGCCGATGCCATTTGAGCCTACCCTCCCGTGTCCACTCTCTGCCAGCGCGCGGCTGGACCTCGGCCACGGACGACCACCGCCCCTTGGTCCCGAAGACCCCGCAGGACGTGGCGGATCATATCACGACTCACGCCTGGGCATTGCTCGGCGATTTCGGCCATGGTGAACGGTCCGACGCGCTGCTCGACGGCGGCCTCGATCACCGCGGTCTTCGAGCCCTGCCCGGCGAGCATCCTCTGCGCTCGATCTCGGAACTCCGCGTATGCTCGGAGCAGGGTGCCCCAGAAGTACTCCAGCCATGGAAAGGGATCGTGTTCGCCCTCACGCCAGTTCGCGGAGCTGGCCTCCAGCGCCTCGTAGTAGGTGTCTCGGCTCTCTTCGATGACCCGCTCCAGGCTGATGTAGCGGCCCACGGTATAGCCGGCGCGATACAGCAACAGCAGCGTCAGGAGGCGAGCTGTGCGACCGTTCCCATCAGCGAAGGGGTGGATGCACAGGAAGTCGAGGACCGTCAGCGGGATTACGAGCAGGCTCTCCCGCTGCTGGTCGATGGCCCGATCCCACAACTGGACGAGTTCTCGCATGGCGCCAGGAGTGGCGACCGGAGACACGGGTCGGAAGCGCACGCGAGCGATGGAGCCGTCGGGGACGCGTTCCACGATGTCGTTCTGGGTGGACTTCCAGCGGCCTCCGCTGCCGGGCTGGTACCGGTACAGCATGCCGTGGAGCTGCCGGATCACGTTCGAGCTGAAGGACATGTGCTCTGCGGAGTCGTGCACGAGCGCGAGCGCATCCCGGTATCCGGCGATCTCTTGTTCGGATCGGTCGGTGGGTGCGGCGTCCCGAAGGACCACCTCCCGAAGGCGGCCTCGGGGCGCGACGATTCCCTCCAATCGATTCGATGACTCCGTCGACTCGATCAGCGCAATGGTGCGAAGCGTCTCCAGCGCCTCAGGGGTCTGACGGCTGAACAGCGCCTGTTCCCCCCGGTGCTCGCCCAACGCGCGAAGGGTAGATCCGTGATCCGGCGTCAGGCGGAGGCGATCGAGGAAGGTCGGGTTCAAGGACCGCATGAGGGCTGCGTCCTGCGAGTAGGGGTAACGAATCGCCCGATAGGGGCAATAATCGGCACGATGTTACCCCCTTGCAATCCCTTGACCTCGATCTACTTCGGCACCTCGATCGCCAGCCGCACCACGTAGTGCTCGCCGAAGTCACCTTCCCGTACTCCCCACACGTGACCGGAACCAAAGAGGTGTGGCTCGAAGTCGTCGGGAAAGCGGACCTGCCCGAGAAAGGTCCCATCGGTCTCGAATACATCGTATAGAAAGGGTTGCGCCCACGAACTCGGGGGTTGGCCGCTCGAGCTCGGCTCCACCTCGACCCGGATCGGTTCCGCGTTGCGTCGCACCCAGATCCGGCCGTCCGTCCCCGCGTCGAGCGCGCTGAACGCCGGCATCTCGGCCGGGACCCACTCGCCCTGCGGCGGACTGTAAGCCGGCTCGCGCTCCATCCACTCGAAGCGGGCGCGTATCTCCGACGCCTCGTCGGGATGCACGGGTAGAGCTTCAACGGCTCGCTGGATCCGGAGGACGCCATCCGCACATCGGACGTCGAACGAATAGGCATCGCTGACCCCGACCACCACGCACCCATCGGGACTCAGCGTCCAATACGTGTCGATGCTGTAGGGGCCGCCTCGTTGCGCGGGCACTCCAGGAAGCCGAGGCACGAAGATCGTGTCGGAGACGAGCCCCTCTTCGATCGCCACGAGGGCTGGGCTGTCGTGGACTCGAGCAGCAACGAGTACCCGCCCGGGTCCCTCCGCGAACACCCACCGGCCTCTCGAAGTTGTGAGAAACGGCGACCCCATGGGCCACGAGTCGAGCGAGGTGCCCTCGCTGTCGAGTCTCACGATCCGGCCGTTCCCCCAGTCGTGCATGTAGAGGACGCCTGCTGGATCGACCACCATGCCGAGGCTGAGGTACTGGTACTCTCCCGGACCCTCACCAGACCGACCGATGTCTCGCAAGTGGACCCCGTCGCGATCATAGTGGCGAATCTGGACCGCCTGGCGATCGAGCACGTACACGCCACCATCAGGATCCGCAGCGAGTCGAGTCACCTCACCGAACATCAACTCCGGAGGGCCATCGACGACCCCGATGACGACCTCCTCCCGGAGTACAACCGCGCCCTCCCAAGCCTGGCCTGCAACGGTGGTTATGACGCTGGTGTCGCCGACGGTCGTTCGCTGGACTTCGACGTTCGGCGCCGCCCCTTCGGCGCACCCTGCGGCAAGCCATGCCAAACCGATCAGCAGCGAAAGCTCACGCGGCCGCGGCCTCCGGAGTGAATCCACGGCCTGAACTCCCTGGTTCGTCGGGTTAGGTGCGGGGCTTCCGAAACGACGCCCCGGCTGCGCAGCTCACTCCGCCAGACTAGGGCGGTCCGCAGCGATCCCGCCGGAACCATCTGCTACTCCGGCTGCAACGCCTCCGCCGGCGCGATCCTGAGCCCCCGCCGGGCCGGCCCCAGCGTCGCGAGCAATCCCACGATCACGACCACAGCCACGACGGTACCCACGAGGGGGACTTCGTAGGGAATGGCCTCCCCGTTCGAGCTTGCCTCGGCGGCGATCACCAGCCCCAGCCCCACGACCACCCCCGTGACCAACTGCAGAGCCGACCGACCGAAGGTCCCGCGAAGCAAGGCCCCCTGGGGCGCGCCCAGCGCGGATCGGATGCCGATGTCCCGTCGCCGCTGCGACACCGCGAACGACATGAGCGCGTACACGCCGGCGGCCGACAACAGGAGCACGCTCCCCGTGGTCAGCACCAGGATCAATGCAACGAGCCTCACCGCGACGATGTTCTGGAGATACAGGTCTGACAGCCACATTGGTGCCACGCGCACAGTGGGATCCAGGTCAGACACGATCTCGCGGATGCGAGAGACGAGGTCGGGTTGCCGCACCCCCGTCCCCTCGACGTAGAGGGCCAGGCCAATCGCCGAGGTCTCGCGGATCCCCGCGAAGGCGTTCGGCTCGAGAAGGTCGGCGTCGACGAGGTTGGCTTCCGGATTCTCGACGATCCCCACGACCTCGACGTCGCGCTCCTCACTCGTCGCCTCCCAGCCACGCGAGGCCGTGACGATGCGGACCCGCCGGCCCACGCCGTCCAGCCCGCCCAGGATCCGCTCCGCGAAGGTCCGATCGACGACGATGACGTCGGCCGCGCCCTCCTCCAGATCCGCGGTCCGCAACGGCCTGCCGGCGATGACGGGCAGGTCGAAGCTTCCGAAGAACTCCGGGTGCACCTGACTGATCCGCGCAGGCCGGGGATCGGCTGGGTCCGCACCCGGAGCGGGGGCTCGCACGAGGACCCGTCCGCTCCGGCCCGGCAGGTCGTAGGCCGGGAATGCGGCGGCGGCCTGGGGCAGCGCCTCGAGCTGGCGGAAGAGCTCCTCCCGTAGCTCGACGAGGCCTGTGGCTCCCGCCGCCGACACCGAGTCGCTGGCCTCGTCCGTCAGACCCTCGGGATCGATCGTTAGCCAGACGCGCAGGAACCGGTCCACGTCGTAGGTCGGTCGATTCGTCGCGTAGGCGATCTCATCCCACGCCGTACCTGCCGCGATCGGGAGGACCGCTACGGTCACGGCGACCTGCACGACGATCAGCGCGGTCCACGTGCGACCCAGGCGAAGACCGGTGCCTCCGTGGAACTGGCGAAGACGGTCGTGCACCCGACTCCCCGTAGCCTGGAGCCCCGGAAGGACGCCCGAGACGACCGCGGTCAGGACCGCGAGTCCCCCCACATACACGAAGGCCATCGATGGGAGTCCCAGGTCCAGCCAGAAGGGGAGCTCACCCATCTCGGTCTCTGCGATCCGCTCGCCGAACCCGAGGCCGATGCGAGCGAGAATCAGCCCGGGAATCGCGGCCAGGAGAGCCAACACGAGGGACTCGCAGAAGAGCTGGCCGACCACCCGAGCCCGCGTCGCTCCGAGCGCCGTTCGCACGGCCATCTCGCCGCGGCGGGTGGCGGTCCTGGCGTAGACGAGTACGGCCACATTCAGAGCGACGATCAAAAGCACGACGACGATGAAGGCGTTCAGGGCCGCGAATTGCCAGAACATCCCCTCGCCCGCGCTTTCGTTCATGTCGATCGGGCCCAGGATATAGGGCATGACCCGAGCCCGGAAGCTGCCATGTGTTTCGGGGGACTCCTCGGCCATCCGCCGACCGATCACGTCGAGCTCGGCCTTCGCGTCGGCGAGCTCGAAGCCGGGTGCGAGCCGTCCGGAGATGAAGATCGACGGGCCACTGCCGACGGGGTGGTCGATCGGACGCTCGCGGAGGGGCATCCAATAGCTGTGGTTCATGGGGAAGGCGAAGTCGGGCGGCATGACGCCCACCACCGTGTGAGGCACCCGCCCCACCCGGACCTCTCGACCCACGATGCTCGGATCGCCCGCGAAGCGCCCCTGCCAGACGTCGTGGCCGATGACCAGGACGTCAGGCGCACCCGGCTCCGAATCGGCGGACCCGATGGTGCGTCCGAGCTGGGGAGGGACACGGGCCAGCTCGAAGCCGGAGCCACTCATCTCTGCGATCGCCACCAACTCCGAGGGCCCGTCGCCGGTCCGAAGGTTGCGCTGTACGGTGCGCCATGCGGTCATGTCTTCGACCGTCCGCATCTGGTCTCGCCAGACGACGAAGTCGTGGAGGGATCGACGCTCCTCGTTGTTGCGCTCGAGATCCCAGTTCTCGAGGCCGACCATGCGGCCCCCTTCGTCCAGCGGAATGGTCGGATAGGCCATCTGGTAGATGAACGAGAAGAACCCGGCGGCCACGCCGATGGCGACCGCGATTCCCACTCCACCGGCGAACGACAGGCCCGGGTACTTCAGGACCATCCGGGCCCCGAGCTTCACGTCGAGCCAGGAGAAGCCCCGGAAGGAGGACCCGCTGCCCGACCACTCTTCCGCCCAGGCACCCGGTACGTTCAGGAGCAGCGACGCCGTGTGGCGTACGAGCCACGCGATGGCCGCCAACCCAGAGGTGGAGTCGGCCCGCCGAGCCACCGCATCGAGCAGGTGGACCCCGACCTCACGCCGGAATGCGGCCGGATAGAGCCAGAGAAGCCAGCGAGAGGAGGTCTTCGCGATCCAGCGGATCACGTGGAATCGCCCGCGCCCGCGTCGCCCAACCGAGCTCGGCCCACCCGGACCGCAGTCTCCATTCGGGAGAGGTCGGCGCGGAGGGCCGTGCGGCCCAGCTCGGTGGCCGCCCAGTAGTCGCGGCGTTCCTCGTCGGAGCCCTCCGGGGCCGGGACGGGCTGGATCAGGCCCTCGTCGCGCAGCCGTCTCAGGGCGCGATACAGGGTCGGGATCTCGAAGCCGGGCCGGCCGTCGGTGCGGTCCTCGGCTTCCTGGAGGATCGCGTACCCGTGCCGAGCTCGGTCGACCACGCTGAGGAGGATGTGGAGCTCGACCGAACGAAGGGCGCCGCGGCCCGGAGGGGACGGGGTCAAGGGGCACCTCCTCGGCTATTTGCGTGGCGTAAATACGTACTTACGTCACGTTAACAACCTGGGGAGGAGGCGTCAATGGCGGACTTGGGGCACGCACGCGAGTTGCGGCTAATGGCGGCAGACGGCCAGTGGGTCAGGAAGGCAGCACGGCGCTTACCGTTCCGGGACCGGCTTGGGACGGAGTGCCGCGGCGCGGAGCCGGTAGCCTCTTGTCATGTCGCGCGCGAGCACTCGCCTCTGGCCCGCTACTCCTCGCCCCCTCTTAGCCGGAGGATGCGCTCCCTCTCCATCTTGAGAAGCGGCCCCTTCAACTCGAACAGCCTCTTTACGCTCTCTGCTATTCTCTTTCGCTTCCGGTCGAGAGTCTTCTTCACATCTCTCATGCGAGACCGCTCCGGTCCTTCGAGTCTGCGCTCGGTCTCCACCAGATGGACGAGCATCATTAGGGCCGCCACCACTCGGGGATTGCGCGCTGAGGACACGGCATCGTTTAGCACCTCCAACCAGTCGTCGCAAGCCAAATGGATGTACACACTCATCAGCAAGTAGCGTTCGTCCTCGGAGAGGTCGTCGCTCTTGGAAAGGTCTCGAAGCTGCTGGGCAAGCCATGGCACCCCGATGGTGACCATCATCGTGTGTTCCGTTCCGACCAACGCGACCACCTCGCCGATATTTCCAAACTGAGCCGTCGCCTGCTCGGTGAGCGCCTGAGCCGATTCTCGGGCGGCGCCCACCGAAGTCCTTAGGACTCGAAGACGGGCCCCGGCATCCGACGCGTCGCTGTTGGAGAGAATTCGCCCTAAGAGATAGGCGCCGTATAGGTAGTCGTCTCCCTCGGCCACCGAGAGTTGGGATCGCTCTTGTTGAACCAAACCGTCGAGGATCTCAAGAAGCCTTGAGTTGTGACGCCGAAGGCCGGCCGCGAAAACCAACACCTGGCCCCAGCTTCGGTCGAAGAGGTGTTCCCGAAAGAACGCGTCGAAACCCTCGTGGTCGTTTGTGACCTTCCGTGCTGCGAAGAAGTCGCGAAATGCAGTACGATAGAAGGACAGGTCGCGAGCATCACGGTCGAGGACTCCGGCATCGATCAATTCCTGGATAGCGACCTTGCTTCGCGCAGGTTCTCCAAGACGTGCATATGTGTCGTCCATAATGCTCGTCGCATCATCTAGGGGAATAGTATCGAGCCCCTCCTGGACCATTCTGAAGGCCACGTCCGCTAGCAGGTCTTGTTTCCGCTGCCACTCAACCTCCATACGGACGCCCATCTCTTGGGCGTACCGTCCCAAGCGGATGACCATGTAGCGGTCGACAGCCTCGGCGGTGTTGGTTACGAACTTGTGTTCCTTCTCATAGAGCATCACTCCGATTATCGCAGGAATGGGGCTCCCTGGGAGCTGAAGTGCGTCCTTCACCCGCTCGATCATCTTCGCCGCCACATCCTGAAACTCGACCGTGTCCCGGGTCCACTTTCGGACAAGTGCGCCTATCTGGGCCGTATCGAAGTCTTGGATAGTGTAGTGGTTTAGCTTGTCGAACAGGCCTGGTCGCAAGAACTCGTCGGGCCGCGCGGCGACAACTACTCGGGGGGGAGTCAAACCCCCAAGTGCGGCCTCGATCAGGTCCGCACATCTCCGCTTCTGGTCCGCTACCGCGAGCTCGCTGAAGCCATCGACGAGGACAAGGTATCCAGAAAGGTCTCCTCCCTGCCGGGCCGCTACCGCTCGCTCGACTGCGCCACCCTTGACCAATGCGTTGGCAATCGCGCCTCGCAGGCCATCTTCGCGAAGCAAATCCCGGGCTCGAACCAAGACCGGTAGCTGGCCGGCATCCTCAAGGTCGGGATCGCCCCGCAGGAGCCGTTCTGCGCGTTGGATCGCGAGCATTCGGAGGATAGCGGTCTTGCCCTCGTTCTGCTCGCCGATGACGACTGCGTCGCGCGCATCGTGCGTGAGTTTCAGAGCCGGCATCGAGTGGGAATGCTCGGCGGCAGGGGGCCCCTCGCTATCTGCAAGACTGAGGTCGAAGCGGCGCCTCAAAGATGGCTCGACGAAGACGTCCGATAGATTGCGCCGCTCGACCCCGGTCACCTGGTCCAACGCGTCGAGGGTCTCGCAACGAGCCTGCACATACTTGAGGTAACCGAGTGCCTCCGTATCGGCGGTCTGCAGGATCTCAGGGAAGACCTTGTTTGCGCGCCGGATGATATCCGAGAGGTCCCAGAAATCGACCGGAATAGACGTAATGCGGCGGGCGATCTCCTCACGCGCGGTCCCGCTAATCCGGCCATTGGTGGCGACCACAAAGCGCTCAACGTGGTATTCGCCGGAGGGGTGGACGGCGACGGGGTGTCTAAACCCGCCCGCCAGGTCTAGCTGGTCAATGATTTGCTTCACGGTCCTGTTTTGGCTCCCGCCACCCGAGATGTCGCCGCGCTTTAGCTGCAGGCCATAGCAGGTCCGACGTATGTGGTCCACGGTGAAGAAGATCACGTCCAGTCCGCGCTCGTTGATGCCATGGACATCGGTTATCTGATCGAGGCCCGGTGTCCGTTCCAGGATGGGAATGACCACTTGCGTCCTAAGTTCCTGCTCGCTGAGGCTTGCCAACCGGTTCCAGACAGCGTTCTCCATGAAAGTCTCTGGTCGGAGTGCGTAACGGGGCCCAGGCGAGGGACGTTCACGTCGCCGCCCGGCCCATAAAGAACGACCCACACAACGTGCAGGGGCTTCCGAAACGGCCTCGGACTGTACCACTCATGTGGTCATGACTACGGCGGGTCGCAGTCGGTCCGCCACCCACTCGGTGAGTGGCTCGATGCCGAATGGGACGAAGCGCCGAAAGGGCCAGTACCGAAGGAAGGTGTGTACCGGAGCGGAGGGCAAGGCCCACCAGCGCCCGCAGCGCCAACCCGTCGCTACACGGCGTTGCAGTCAGCGACTCCGAGGCGACCGGCCTCGATTCCAGCTGGCCCCCGCCGGGCCCGGCGTCTAGTCAAATGGCTTCTAACTTGTGGGAGCTTCCCAAACCGCCCCAATCTGGACCGCTCACCTGGTCAGACTAGGGCCAGCCGCAGCGTTAGCGCTGAGGCCATCACCACGCCGAGGGGCCGTTTGGGACGGAGCGCCCGCAGGGTCCAGAACCGGAAGCCTCTTGTTGTATGTCGGCGGGGCCTACCTACTAGGTCACTCCCGTCCTGCACTCGTACCTCGCTCGCCACTGCCGATCACGCGGGCCAAGTCCTCGGGGTGGTAGAAGACGGCTGCCCGGACTTCCTCCAAGCTGCGTACCCCGATTGCAGCCTCGATGAACTCAAAGCCGTTGATCATAGTCGCCACCGCGATGCCGAGGGGCTTGAATAGGCAGCCTGCTCGGGCGTTCAAGACGCACCACCGGCCCTCGGTTGCCATTTCAGCCCCAACCCCTCGAAAGCGCTGATCCCTTAGCTCCAATGCCTCGGGTGTCGTGAACTCGATCGCAACAGCCTCAGGGGGCGGATCGTAGAACCGCACTCTTGCGTAGGCCCAGCAGATTCGGTCATCGACGTACCTACCTACCGCATACGCGTCCTCCCCGACGAGGACGTGACCGTCGCCAACGCGCATGTCCAGGCGCTCGACTACGATCCTTGTCGGGGGTTCCAGTCGAAGAATTAGCACCGGCGTTCGTGGCGCAGTCCTCACGGTCAGGCGGTTGCCTTCGACTTGGATATCCCATCCGTCGGTCGCGCCAACCCACTCATTGGACTCTAGGGAGAGACTGCGCCGCCCAGCGTCGTCGGTGAATACGGCTGAGATCTGGCCGGGCTCGCCCTCAGCTTCACCTGGTCGAAGCCGGATGTAGTCCTCGCCATGGTACCGCAGTACTGTACGCACCAGCGGTACGAATGAAAGCCCACCGATCCGAAGTTGCGCCGTGCCGCTGGAGAAGTCGAGAGGCCCACGGGGTGGCGGCGTATCATCGGCGTGCGCGAGCGAGATCCTCTCGTAGGCGGCGGCAACCGCTTGCTTGGAGAGGTGGCCCCGGGTCACCATGTCGTGACAAGAAGCACAGAGGCAGCAAATGCGATCGGGATCGTGCTCCGTCGCTTCGGCGAAGGTAGGGTCGATGTGCTCATACTGGTATAACCCCGCCCGGCAAATCACACATCCGAACTTGCAGCGACGACGGATTTCCCGACGAGCCGGTGCTTCAATGTAGCGAGAGAGTCCATGTCGATTCACTGGGTCAAGACTCTTCGTTGGTTGTCCATCGGGCGACTGAGCGCAGATGGCTCGGCATCAGGACGGTCGAGTGACCACTTGGCCGATTGCATGTAGCGTTCCGGGGCTTCCGAAATGGCCCCGTCCATACTGCTAGTCAAACCATACTTGGGTCGCCCGCTGGCTTCGCGCCAGAGCACTCTGATCGTTCGCGGCCGGTTGGGCCGGAGCGCCCGCAGGGCGCGGAGCCGTAACTCCTCTTGTTGGGTGACGGCCCTTCATGTCGGTCCGGTCGGCTGCAGCCGCCCACTACTAGAAGGCGCGTTCGAGCTCCTGACCTCGGCCTATGACCCTAAACTGCGCACGCAGCGTCCGCGGGCGTACTCCAGTGTCGATTCCAAGCAGCTGCTCCGCCTTGAAACGCTCTGAGAATTCAACAACGTCATCCTTGGAGCCAAACAACTTCGGGTGCCGAACAAGATTGCTGAGCAGATTGAGCAACAACTCGTCTGAGAACACAACATCCTCGAGCGAGATGCCATCCCGCCGACCCTGATGGACCAGTAGACAACGCTTCCGGTAAAGATCTCTGATGCGCTCTCCAAACCCGTCCGACGCCCAATAGCCAGTCCAGCCCAGGAAGGCCTCCGCCCGCTGTGGCAGGGCGTCAACGACCTTGTCGCTCTGGGATGTGACAAGCAGTTCGAGAGCAATCATGTTCAGCAGGAAGGCCAAAGGCAGATCTGAAGCCGTCTGGCTCTGGCCCAGCAGGACAGCAGCGTTTCGGAGGTCCGATCGCCAAGAGGGCGCGACACCAACGTCCTTCCTCAAGACTGCCAGCAACGGGAAGAAGAAGTTCTCCCGGGCCGATCGAAGCCAGAAGCCATCGACTTCTTGACCGAAGCCCGTCAACACCTCACTGCGAAGCCATCCGCTCTTCCCATCGCTATGCAGGAACGCTCTACTGCGGGTCCCACGTGGCTTCTTGTCGGCGAAGGCCGGTTTGGCTTTCAAACGATCGCGCGCGAAGCCCAGGAAGGACGAATTGAAGATGGCCAACTCTTCTCGCAAAAGGGCGGAGAAGTCCTTCTCTAAGACCTTTCCCACACCGGTCAACCGAAGGATGGCCACGGTGTCGGCATCGGCCGCTACAATCCGGCGGAAGCCTTCGTTCTTGATCAGGCTGCTGATTCGACTCGCAACGCCAAGACGCTTCCGCACGTACGGCAGGCGAGCGGTCGCAACGAACGTAACCCGGTCGACCCGCACTTCACGGTCCACCGCCTTGGTCAGCGTGAGGTTCGATACAGGAGCCAACATGGTCCAGGCTCCCTGCTTCTCAGCTACTGGAAGACTCACCATGACCTGCCCGTCTCTTGAGAACCCAAGCGCCGCCCAACCCATCTGTGGCTGTCACCTAACTGCCCCCTCCCGACTTCCGAATCGGGAAAGAGCCTCCGCGTGCCGAGCGTTTGCCGGCAGGGCCGCCCGAAGGTATGGCCCCGTTTCAGCGTCCCCGAACCCAAAGTTTCGCTTTATGGTGCCTGAACACCAGTATACGCGCAAGCGAGAAGCGCCTCCAGACGATTGGATCGTCTCCGCCGCCACACCGCCCTCACTGCCACCCCAAACCAAAAGCGCCCCAAGGCCGAGAAGCCTTGGAGCGCCGGATGCCCCGCCAGGGACTCGAACCCCGAACCTACTGATTAAGAGTCAGTTGCTCTGCCAGTTGAGCTAGCGAGGCGTGAGCCCTTAATGGTATCCGCAGGGATCACGGTGTCAACCGCCGATCATCTCGGGCCGCAGCACCTCGAGCAGGTAGTGCGTCACGGCGTCGATCTCTCGCGGGGTGATGCCCGCGACGCCCCAGGTAGGCATGCCCTCCACATGTCCCACGAACACGAGCCGCCGCACGGAGTCGGGTTCGGCATCGTAGGCCCAGCCTTCCTCGACGATCGAGGGCACCTCCAGACCGCGACCCACGGCATACTCGGTCCCGCCCTCCCCGAGCTGGCCGTGGCAGTTCCGGCAGTAGGTCGCGTAGACGACGTTGCCGTCGAAGGCGCGGACGGAATCAGCGGGCCACGTGATCGAGTCGAATATCGCCGGCGAGTAGTCTGCGGCCGCCTGCTCGATCTGCGCCGCGCGGTCGGGCGGCTCGTACTCCGGCCGAGAACGCTCGCAGGCTGCGAGCCCGAGGCTGGCCGGCAGAAGGGCCGCCAGCAGCGCCCGCTGTGGGGCACGGGAGCGGACCTGGATCCGGCCTCGCCCGATCCGGCCCCCGCCCCTCCCGGCTCGACGCCCCAAGCCCCCCGCCATCCGATTACCCGCCCCCACCACTATCCGCCGGCATCCGGATCAACGACGCCCCAGGCGCCAACGACCGAGCCTGCGCAATCGCCGAATCCGCCGCAGCCGCATTGCCCAACTCCTGGTGCGCCATGTAGACGCCGAACCACCCGGTGGGATCGTCGGGTGCCGAGACCGTCGCCTCGCCAAAAAACCCGAGGGCGGCCTCGTGATCTCCGCGACGGAACGCCGCATTGCCGGAGTCGATCTGGGCCAGCGTCTCCGCCGACAGCTCGGCCCGTCCGCTGGTCGCTGGATCGATCGAATCGGTGCGCTGATCGTCGGGGCGGCACCCGGCCAGCACGACGAGCGCGAGGGTCAGGACCCCGCCGAGCCGCATCATCCGCGCCCCGGCGGGCCGATGTGGCAGGCGCTGCAGATCCATGGGTTCCTCTCCTGCGCGCGGACCGGATCGAAGTCGGGCCCGTGGGGGCTGATCCGGAAGGCGCCGGTCTGGCTGTGGCACTGGAGACACTCCCTCTGTGTGTGGCACGACGCGCACTGTTCGAGACCCTGCCGCGCCCCCTGCCCATGCCGGATCAACCAGAGCGGCTCGGCGTCGTGGTATCCCCGTCCGAGCCGACCGACCGCGCCCATCCCCATGTCGATGTGGCACTGGCGGCAGAAGGCGGCGGTGTTGTGGCAGGTGCTGCACTCCGACGACTGGGCACCGGCAGCCGCCGAATGCCGCAGCGCGAATCCCTGCGGGTGGTAGCCGGGCGCGCGAGCCGTCTGGTGACACTCGGCGCAGTAGCTTTCGGTGTGACAGGTGTTGCACGACGCCGGAGCCGCCGAGGCCAGCACGGTGTGGGCGGTCATGAAGAACGGCGTCTCGTGCGAGACGGGGCGCTGAAGCTCGAGTCCCACCCCGGGCGCCCGCACCTGCGGCCGTTCGGGCAGCGCCTGCGCGGCCGGCGGCATCGGAGCGATGTGGCACGACGCGCAGTCGTTCTGCGTGTGGCAGGTGGAGCAGTCCGCGGCGCGCGGCGGGGGTCGCCCGTGGGTCACCTCGAAGACGTCGAGGTTGTGGCCCTCGGGAATCGGATACCGCGCCTCCATCTCGGGCAGCGTCCAGTCCGATGGCGCCAGGGGGAGCGCCTGGATCTGGGGACGGTCCACACTCACATGGCACGACGCACAGCGGTCCTGCGTGTGGCAGGTCGCGCACCGCGCCGTCCCCGCCGGCGGACCGGGCAGGTGTCCCAACAGATAGGCGTCGCCCTCGACATGATCCTCGGGCGTCGGGAGCTCGGCGAGACGGGCGTCGCCCCCCTCCACCTCGGAGATCGGACGGTGGCACGAGGCGCAGTCCGGTGCGATGAAGTGGGTGTCGGGGTCGTCTTCGTGACAGGTCAGGCAGCGCTCCGGCTCGAGCGGCACCACCTCCAGCCGCGCGCCCGCCTCGGCCACATGACACGACGCGCAGTCCAGCGCCTCGTCGCCCGCCCCGGCCACCGTATCGGCATGCACCGGATGCGAGAAGTCGAGCATGCCGATCGGCTTGAGCGAGGGGGTCCACTCGACGCGGTCCTCCTCGATGCCGTCGTGGCAACCGTCGCACGAGGCGGGCTCGGGGTAGAACGCCGCGGTGTCTCCCTCGGCCACGCCGGTGTGGCACCCGACACACAGCGGAAACAGCCCGTCGTGCGGCAGGTGGGGGAAGCTGTCGACGACCGGCGCCACGCTCTGGAATACGGTGTCGGGCGCCGGCGTCGACCCGGTCGTCGAGACAGCAAGCAGCACCAGCCCCACGGCCGCCAACACGGCCGACGCCCGACCGGAGCGCAGCCACTCGTCGATCATCGCACCCTCCCCTGCAACGCGGGATCGCTCCCGAAGGCGTAGCGGAGTCCGAACCACCCCCGCGTCTGATTCCATACATCGGCGGCATCGCCCCGGCCCGCGTCCTGTCGGATCACGGTGATGCCGCCGTCGATCTCCACCCGCTCCGTCGCCTGGAGGACCCCGTTGAGGCCGCCGCCGTAGGCGCGTCCGTCTCCGAGCCGGAAGGCCTCGAACTGCTGGAACGACATCCCGCTCACCTGCACCCGCAGCGCCTCACTGACCGTCACCTCGACGGCGGCGTCGAGGGAGTTCAGGAAGGCCGAGTTGCCCCAGTCCAGCTGCCAGGCGCCTTCGAGCCGCACCCGTGGCGCGGGACTCCACTGCCCCGCGAGTTCGGCCTGCCACCCCTGGTCTTCGAGGGGGCGCAGCACCGACACCACATTGGCGTCGCCGAACCGCCGAGCGGCCAGCGAAAGCTGCACCCCCGCCGAGCGCGCCCACCCGGTGCTCACCCGCAGACGCCCCTCGTGATAGGGCACCGGGCTGAAGAAGCCCCACACCGTCGACAGCTCGAAATACGGCACATAGCGGCGCGCCTCCACCTCGGCGAGGACGCGGCCCTCGAGGAGCGCCCGCTGCAGGGTGAGGTGCGCCTTCCCCACGCGATCGAAGGGGACGTCGTAGTCCGCCGACGCCCGCAGTCGGATCGTACCGGGCAGCAGCGTGGTGAGGTCGAGGGCGGCGCGCTCCGAGACGAGCCCGGAGCGGTCGGCGATGATCTCACGCTGATACCGCACCCCCACCGAGGTGCTCACCCATCGCACACCGGCGGCTCCGCCCCACAGGTAGGCCTCCTGGTCGGGCACGAAGTCCTCGATCCCGCGCAGCGCCTCGCGCCGCGTCTCGTTGAGGCCC
>JANQNV010000337.1 GCA_028279425.1 Longimicrobiales bacterium
GGTCTCCGCCTGGACTCCCCCCTCCACGAGGGTCATGGTCCCGGGCAGGGTGCCGATCTGCCCGGACAGGTAGAGCATGTGCCCCACGCGAACGGCTTCGCTGAAGGGGAGGTCGAGGGCCTGTTGCTCCGGGCTGGCGAGGTACTCGACCGTGACCTCACCCGTGGCCGCCTGTGGCTGCTGCGACGAGGCGGGGCTCGCCGACGCCTCGTCGACGGGGATCTCGACGGGTTGGCACGCGGCGGTAGCGAGAATCGCGGATACCGCGGCCCAGATCGGTAGGGACGGACGGGAACGCATGGCGATGCCTGGGTGAAGGGAGACGGGATGTCGACGGCGCCGCGCCGCGAGCACATACTATGCGCGCATGCCGGCGCGCGGCGAGCCGAGGTCTCGTCGCGTACCGGGTTGATCGGTCCGAGCAGGGAGGGTGGATGGGACGACGATCGCGGGGGCGGGTATGGCGATGTCTCGCATGTGTGAGCGCGGTGGTGGCGATGGCCGTGCCGGCGACTCCCGCGTCGGGGCAGTCGATACTCTCCGCCTCGCTGACGTTCGACAACGATGGGTTCAACTTCTGGATCCCGCCCCGGCAGCGCTCCGATTTCTTCTATACCCACGGCACCCACCTCGACTTCGTTCTCGCTTCGCCCCCGCCGTTGGCCGGCTTAGTCGGCGCCCGTGATCGGCCGCGGTGCGGGGGGCGCTCCGAGGTCCAGAGCTGCGTGGTCACGCGCCTGCGGTTCTCCCAGCAGATCTACACGCCCGAGGACCTCTTCAGCCCCCCGCCGGCGGCGATCTTCGGCGACCTCGGCAACATCCAGGGCCGGCCGTATGCCGGGTGGTTGTCGGCAAGGCTGAGCGGGCAACAGGTCACGCGCGACCGGAGCCGATCCCTGGCGGTCGAGCTCGGGATCACCGGGGGACCCTCGCTGGGCGGGGCGGCGCACCGAGCGATTCACCGCTGGCTCGGGAAGGCGGAGCCCTGGGGATGGGAGTTCCAGCTGCCGTTCGAGGTCGCGGGTGCGGTCGAGATGCGAGACCAGCACGTCGTCGACGCCTTCGGTGACGATCGTCGCGCCTCGCTCACACTCCTGCCGGCCTGGTGGGCGACGCTGGGCACCCTGCGGACCGGGGTCGGGGGCGAGTTGGGGGCTCGCTTCGGCTGGAATGCTCCGCCGAACCGGGTGTGGGCCTCCGGGCTCGCCGGCGGCTCGCGGTTCTGGGCGTCGGTCGTGGCGGGGGTCGAGGTCGAGCTCGTCGCGCACGATCTCTTTCTCGACGGATCGATCTGGCGCCAGACATTGTCGACGGCCCGGGAGCCAATCCTGGGAAGGACCCGGTTCGGGGTCGAGATGGGATGGGGTCGGGTGGGGCTCACCTTTTCGACGACCCGGTCGAGCCGAGCGTTTCGGGCTCAGCCCGAGGGCCACACGTTCAGCACGATCGCACTCCGGCTCCTGGGCTGACGAGTCGACCCGGGGGCTTGGCGTTCCGGTCGTTTGACGCCATCGGTGCGTGCACCGACGTTGGCCGCCGGGGTCTCCCGACCTCGCTCCCCGCGAAGCATCACCCCTTCCACGCCCTCCCGAGTTCCCCATGCCCGTCCCCGACGTCGCCCGCCGGCTCCGCCAAGGACAGCTGAAGAAGTCGCCGATCCGCGAGATCATGAAGCTCGCGGACCCGCGCAACATCCGGGCGATGGGGCTCGACCCCGCCGACGTGATTTCGTTCGCGGGGGGCTGGGTGAATCATGAGGCGCCCGCTGGCCTCCGCGGCCAGTATGCGGCGATCGCCGATGATCCGGCTCTGTTTCACGAGTTGGGCGCCTATTCACCCACCCGCGGGCTTAGGCGCATGCGCGAGGCCCTTCTCGCCTTCGATGCGGCGTTCATCGGGACTCCGGGTCTGGCCGATGAGCACATCCTGCTCGGGAGTAGCTCCACGCAGCTGACGCACACGCTGTTCACGACGCTGCTCGATCCCGGTGACCGCGTGGTCCTGTTCGATCCGTCGTATGCCAACTACGGACCCCAGCTCGACCTCGGCCCCGACGGGGTCGAGATCTTGTGGCTCCCCGTGTTCGACGCCGAGAGCTGGACCTTCATGGCGGATCCCGAGGGGATCATGGCCGCCTTCGAACGAATGGTCGCCGCGCATGCCCCTCGTGTGCTGCTCTTCTCGACGCCCGACAACCCGACCAGCCGCCTGATCCCCGATCGCCTCTTCTTCGACCTGCTGTCCATCGCCGAGCGGGCGGGGTGTTTCGTAGTGGTCGACTACGCCTACCGCGCCCAGTGCTTCGGGGAGCCCGCCCCCGCTCACATCGCGGCGAGTCCCGCCGAGTATCCCCACCTGATTCGCCTGCACTCCAACTCGAAGTGGTGTCGCGGTCTTGGACGCCGGCTGGGGTGGATCGAGGCGTCGCCCTCGGTCATCGAGGCGGTGGAGGTGGTGCAACAGAGCACCGCGTTGTGTCCCGACAGCGTGCATCAGTATGCGCTGGCGACCTACCTCGAGACCGCGCTGGCCGATGGATCCCTCGAGCGCTACCTGGCCGACATGAACGCGCTCTACCGTCGGGCGGCTCGGCACACCGTCGATTGCGTGCGCCGCTACCTGGACATGCCCTGCCTGGAGCCCGAGGGTGGGCTCTACACGGTGGTCGATGTCGGACGGGACGGCGACGACTTCGTGCGCGACGTCTTGCCACGGACCGGAGTGATCTTCGTGCCGGGCAGTGGGTTCGGTCCGGCGTTGAACCACGGTATTCGGGTGTCGTACGGCCCACTCGTTCGCGACCTGGACCGAATCGAGGAAGGATTCCGTCGTGTCGGCGAGGCCCTTCGCGCATGATCCCGGGGTGGGCTCCCGAAAGCGGGGCCCGGAGTCCTACGTGCAGGGCGTGTCCTGGAGGGAGGTGTCCCAGCAGGCCATGGCCCCGTCCCGGAATCCGGGCGAGACGATGTGTCCTTCGCGGGTCACGGCATTCCAGTAGACCTCGTAGGTGCGCGACTCCGACGCATCGATGAAGGTGACGAATCGGTCCACTCCGTCGGTCTCGTATTCCAGCCGGTCGCCCACGTTGTCTCCGGCCTGGGCCGAGAACGTCAGGATCCACTGGTCGTTCGCCGGGTGGCTCCAGTCGATGCGACCGGACACGGTCGAGGGTACATCGGGGTCGAAGAAGTCCCAGGTGCCCTGCGTGCCCCCGACGGGAGCGCGTCCCCGGTACCAGAGAAAGTCGGTGAGCTGAAGCGCCGACGAGTTGATCACCATCTCGAACACGCGATCGTCTCCGTCGCGGAAGCCCGTCAGGTCGGCCGAGTAGCTGTCGGCTCCCTGCGTCACGGAGTAGGACCAGCGCCACGCGTCGCCTTCGAAGACGGGCGCGTGCGCCGCGGCCGCGCGCCAGGTCGTGACGGGCACCGCGAGGTGGGCGACGACCGACAGATTGGCGAGACCCACCGACAGGGCACCCGCGGCCCAATTCAGTCCCGCTCCACCCTGCCTCGAAATGCCGTCGGGTGTGGCGATCCGGGCCGCCCCACCTCCGTCGAAGAATCCGAAGTCGAAGATCATCGATTCGGCCGGCGGCAGCTCCGGAGCCTCATCGGCCGGGGCCGCCGGATCGTCGCAGCCGACGACCGTGAACAGGGTCAGGAGCGTGGTCGCCCGGACGAATCGTGCGTGGCCGGTCATCTGTGTGTCTCCGGTGGTGGACGTGTACTTCTGAGTGTCCCCACCTTCCCGTGCATATGACGTGCCAGGTCCCTGGGCGCGCCCTCCGGCGCCGGGCGGTCCGTCGCTACTCCGTTCGCAGCGACCCGATCACGTCGACGCGCGTCGCGGTGAGCGCTGGGCGAAGGACGGCTGCGAGGGTCGCGGCGAGCAGTGCGGCGAACCCGGCGCCGAAGGCGATCGGGTCGAGCGCGGGCACGTCGTAGAGAAAACGCTCGAGGACGCGCCCGAGCAGCAGGGCAGCCGTCCCTCCGAACAGGGCGCCGAGCCCGGCGACCAGGGCTCCCTGGCGAGCCACCATACGAAAGACCCGACTCGGCGCCGCGCCGAGGGCGAGCCGTACGCCGATCTCCCTCCGCCGCTGACCGACGGCGTGTGAGAGCGTTCCGTAGAGTCCGACGGCGGCAAGCAGGAGCGCACAGACGGCGAAGCTCGCAATGAGCCATGCCTGGAACCTCGGCTCCGTCTCGACCCGGCGGATCCGATCTTCGAGCCGAACGAGTTGTTGGATCGGCACGATGGGCGACACCGTCGCGGCCGCCCTGCGGAGGTCTCCCGCGAGAGCTCCGAACGTGCGGTCGCTGCGCACGACGACCTTGATCCAGGGCCACTCGACCTGGGTGTGGGGAACGTACAGGGCGGGCCGCGGACCCTCCTCGGCCCGACGCACGACCACGTCGTCGACCCACCCGACCACGCGAAACGACTGGGCGTCTCCTCCCACCAGGATCGTCGACCCCGTGGGGTCCACACCCCCGAAGTCCCGCTCCACGAGCGCCCGGTTGACGATGGCGACACGTTCGGCGTCCGGGCCGTCGCTGGGCAGGACGCCTCGGCCCGCGATCAACCGCTGGCCCATGACGTCGAAGTAGCCCGGTGTGACGGCGTATCCGGCGATCCCCGTACGAACTTGCGCCTCCGACTCCCCGGGGAAGCGGATGCCAGGTGCCCAATTCGGATCCTCGAAGGGAAGGTTGCTCACCCCCGCGGTGCCGGTCAGGCCCGGTACGTCGCGCACCGCCGTCAGGGTTTCGTCCCACGCCGCCCAGGTGGTCTCCGGGCCTCCCGGACGCTTCACGCCGAGGCGGAAGGAGGTGAGGCCGTCGGGTACGAAACCCGGGTCGACGGCCGAGACCTTCACGAAGGAGTGCATCAGCACGCTCGCGCCGATCCCGAGCACGAGGGCGATGGCGAGTTGCGCGGTGACCAGGGTGGTGCGGAGTCGACTGGTGGTGCCGCCCCCCGCCCCCGCCGTGGTCGACCGAAGCGCCGATGCGGGGTCGTGTCGTGCCGCTCCGAGGGCGGGGGCGAGCCCCATCGCGACCCCGGCGCCGACCGAAATCAGAATGGCCATGGCCAGGATCCGGCCGTCCACCCCGATCGTCTCCATGCGGGGCACACCGGGCGAGGTGGCCAGGAAGGCCCGGACTCCGATCTCTGCGATCGCGACGCCGACGACCCCGCCCATCGCGGCGAGAACCAGGCTCTCGGTGATCGCGCTCGCCATGAGGGTCCGCCGCCCGGCACCGAGGGCCCGCCGAACGCTCAACTCTCCGATCCGGTCGCTCATGCGGGCCAGAAGCAGGTTGGCGGAGTTCATGGCCGAGATCAGGAGAAGGAGAATCGCGGCTCCGAGAAAGACACCGAGCGGCCGTCTCGCCGTCCCGACCAAGTCGTCGCGAAGTCCGTTCGCGCCGTAGCCGAACCACGACCCGTCGGGGTAGACCGATCCATCGGGGTACTCCTGTGCGATCTCGGCGGCCAGCGTCTCGAGTTCCGCGCGAACGGCCTCGATCGAGCTCGTCTCCGTACGTCGTCCGAGGAGCCGAAGGGAGCGATTGCCCCGATCCTCGTAGCGCCCGTGTGTGGGATCGAGGGGCTGCCAGAATTCGACGTCGGCGGCGCCGAGGTTTTCGGGGGGGACGAACTCGGCCGAGAGGACTCCGACGATCGTGGCGGCGGCCCCACCGGTCGGTGACGGCACGGTGGCGCCGACGATCTCCGGATCTCCACCGAATCGCGTGTGCCAGGTACCCCACGACAGCAAGACGGGAGGCACGTCGGCGGCGCCGTACTCGTCGGGTGCGAACAGGCGTCCGACCTCGACGCCCGCCCCGATCGTCTCGAAGAAATCGACCGTCACGCGGGCCATCGGTACGAGGCTGGGGCCCTCGCCCTCGTCGGGCAGAAGGGCGCTTGCGATTTCCAGTCCCGCGATCTGCTCCAGGGTGCGGGTGCGCTCGCGGAGGATGTCGAGGTTTTTGAGCGACACTCCGGCGAGGTACTGCAGGTCGTCGACTCCGTCGACCCACTCGCGCCCGGGGAAGGTGACGCCGACGGCAACCAGGCGGTCCTCGTCGTCGTACGGCAAGGGCCGTAGCATCACCCCGTCGACGACCGACAGGATCGTGGTCGTTGCGCCGATGCCCAGTCCCAGCGTGAGCACGGTGATCCACGCGAACCCCGGCCTTCGCGCAAGGCCACGAAGCGTGAGCCTCAGCGATCGCAACATCTCGCCCATCCCGTCCCCTCCCTTGGCCCGCGCCTCGCGGACGTCGTCGTGATCCCAGTCGTGCCGCGTACGTCCTCGCACACTGCCCGGTGTCCACCACCTCGCCACGGTGCGAAGCACGTCGAGGAAGTGCGTCCCCTCGGCCCTCCAGCGTGGCATCGGTCCATCGACCAGCTTCTGCCATGATTCGTGGAGGTCCCCGCGGAGGTACTCGACATCCCGGCCCCGGAGACCCGCTTCCAGCACACGCGTGGGCCACCACGGTCGGCGGGCCGCTCGGCGTGGCATCAGGCGCCGCCCCTCGACTCGCGCAGGCGGCGGTCCAGCCGATCGAGCAGTCCCTCCGAAAGGGCTCGGAAGACGCGGACCGATCGATCCAGCGCCTCGAGACCGGTGGGCTCGAGGCGGTAGTATCGCTTGCGCCGGCCGCCACGTTCGGGGCTCGATTCACCGACCCAGCTCGAGACCAGCCCCTGCTCGCGCAGCCTGTCGAGGCCCGTGTAGACGGCTCCCGACGACAGGGTTCGTCCGGTACGGCGTTGGATCGCCTCCCGAACCGAGACGCCGTACGCCTCACCGTCTTCCAGTTCGAGAAGCGCGAAGAGGATCGACTGCTCGAGTTCGCCGAGGGTTTTGGGCATCGGATCGCGTGCCGTGGGTGAATACCTGCGCTGCAGGACATATGATATGTACTGCGTTGCAGGTATGAGGGGAAGGGTCCGCTCATTCGATGGCGTCCGCGTGCCCGGTGGACGGGTCCGAGGACCGCCCGTAGACTTCGGCGAGATCTCCGTCGATCCCCGAACATCCCTCAGCCCCGGCCCACGCATGCCATCCCTCGAAGAACTACTCGCCGCGCAGCGTGCGCGGAGTGCTGCCAAATTCGCGCCCGAGATCCGCGCCGTGATGGCCCGCGCGACGCAGGAGCTGCGAGAGCAGGGGATGCCGTCGGATCTGCCTCGCGTCGGCCAGGCCGCGCCGGACTTCGCGCGTCCGGGACTCGACGGCCGAAGCGTCCGGCTGCGCAACCTCATCCGCCGCGGGCCCGTGGTCGTCAGCTTCTTCCGGGGTCGGTGGTGACCCTACTGCCGCATTGAGCAGGTTGCTCTCCAGAATCGATACGACGAGCTGCAGAACCTCGGTGCGTCGCTCGTCACGCTTTCGCCGCAGCTCCCGGAGTTTTCGCGCGCATGGCAGAAGGAAGACGGGATCACATTTCCGATTCTCATGGATCTCGGACTTGCCGTCGCCCGCTCCTACGGGCTGACCTTCCGGCTTCCCGACGACCTCGAGCGGGTGTATGCCGACGACCTCGGCGTCGACCTGGTTCGGTTCAACGGCGACACCAGCTGGGAGTTGCCCGTGCCGGCCGTGTTCGTCGTCGACGGCGAGGGGATCGTGCGGTACGCGGCGGGCGACCCCGACTACACCGCACGACCCGAGCCGGACGAATGGATGGAGGTCGTGCGAGGGCTGTAGGGTGGATTCCCACTACGAATTCGCCGACGCTCGGCGCAGCTCCTATCCGGAGCTGTTCCGCGCGGGCGCCCGAATCGTCGACGAGGTGGCAGTCGACTACTTCCGAGCGGTCTTCGAAGAAGCGAGTTCTGTGTTCGACGACGACCGGGCGATGGTCCTCCCCGACCCCGAGTCGGACGGGTTTCGGCTCATCATCGGGGAGAGTGCGCGCGGCAACGTCCTCGTCGTGCGCCACGCGTTCGACGAGGTAGAGCGGCGTGTCACGCTTGGCGCTTCCCGGGTGGCGAACCCCGAGGAGCGGTCCATCTACGAGGCTCGGCGCTCACCCACCTAATTGCCGACCGGCGGCCGCTCACCCACCTGGTTCCCGACCGGCGGCCGGTTGCGCAGCCACCGGTCGAAGTGCGCGGCGGTGGCGTGGTAGGCCTTCAGCCAGTTCTCGTGCAAGAGAAATCCGTGCACCTCGTCGGGAAACACGAGGACGTTGTGCGGGACCCCTTGCAGGGTTAGCGCACGGGCCAGATCGACCGTTTCGCTGAAGCGCACGTTGCGGTCGTCGTCGCCGTGGATCAGCAGTACGGGGTCCTCCCAACGATCGACCCGCGACATGGGGGACGACTCGAAGGCCCGCTCGGCCAGATCCGGCTGGTTTTCGGGCTCGTAGTCGGGGCGGAAGTTCTGGATGCCGACGTTCCAGTCGTGGACCCCATGCACGTCGACCCCGGCGGCGAAGAGCTCGGGTGCGTGCACGAGGCCCTGTGCGGTGAGGTAGCCCCCGTAGGATCCGCCCCACAGTCCGATCGCTTCGGGGTCGACGTCGTCGCGCCCGCGCAGGTAGAGGGCGCTGCCGATGACGTCGCGCACCTCGCTCGCCCCGTTGGCCCCGTAGTTCGTGGCTTCGCGGAAGTCGAGGCCGTAGCCGACACCGCTCCTGTAGTTGACCGCGAGCACGATGTAGCCGAGCGACGCGAGATACTGGTTGAAGGCGTACGCGTTGTGGTAGTACCCCCGGTTGTGGAAGCCCAGCAGCATCTGGCGGCGGCTCCCGCCATGGAAGAACAGCACCGCCGGTCGCCGCTCCCCGGGCTCCAGGTCGGCCGGGAGAAAGAGCTGTCCGTGGATGGGCAGACCGTCGGTGGCGGGAAAGACGACGGCTTCGGGGGTGACGAGGCGCTCGGAGGGGAAGGTGTTGGGCAGGGCTCCCTGGGGAGCGAGCCGCTCCGAGCCCGAAAGCACCCAGGGGCGCGCCGCCATGCGGGCACCCGAACCCAGGAATGCCACGTCGCCCGAGGCCGTCAGCACCGGGGCCCACTCGACGCCGTCACCGGGAGTGAGCGCCGAGGGTTCTCGGTCGGTCGCCGACACCGACCACACGTGCTTGCGGTCGATGTCGTCTCGATTCGAATCGAAGACGATTCGTCGGCCGTCCGGCCCCAGTCGCATGTGCTGGATCTCGTGTGCGCCGGGCGTCAGCAGCCGCGCCTCGCCTCCGCTGGCCGGGACGGCCCAGAGCCGCCGCCACCCGTCTTTCTCCCAGGGGAAGACGAGGTGACCATCGGCCGTCCAGAGGAGCTGGTCCGGCCCGACGATCGACGAGAAGCGGCTACCCGCGCCCGGGTCGGCGCTGAAGACCGTTCGCGCCGCACCCGATTCGGCGTCGGCGACGACCACGGAAAACGGGATCGGGGACTCCGGCTGCTCGAAGAAGGGCAGCGTCGGCTCGCCGGCCCAGCGACGCAGGAAGGCGATCTCTCGCCCGTCGGGGCTCCATACCGGGTCCGTGTCGCGGGTGACCGAAGCCGCGAGCCATCGGAAGCCGCTGCCGTCGACCGCGGCGACCCCGATGAAGGCGTGGTCGCCCCGAGACGACACGAAGGCGATGTGGCGACCATCGGGGGACCACGTCAGCTGCGAGGCACCACTACGGGGGCGCGCGATCGGCCGTGGGTCGTCTCCGGCCTCACCGGTGGGCGTCGGCGCGACCACGATCCGGCCGGCGTCGACCCGGGCGATCTGTGCGCCGTCGGGCGACAACACGCCCCAGTCGACCTCGACCGGCGCCGAGCCCGAGGTGGCGTCGAGGTCGATCCGGAGGGTCCGGCGCTCGGCCCCGTCGACGTCTTGCGCCGGCGTGGGCGACCAACCCTGACGGTTCGGCGCACCGCCGCGACGAACGATGAGGTAGCTCCCGTCGTGCGCCACCTCGAGCCCCGTCAGCTCCTGGCCGTCGTCGTCCGACCAGGCGGTGACCTGATGGCCCACGTAGTCCGGGCCGCGGGCGATCCAGACGTTGCGACGCCCCTGGTCGTTGGAGATCCAGGCCACGAGATCGACGTCGCGGGCGGCGACGAGAGCGTCGGGGAAGGGGGCCGACATCACGTCTTCGAGCGAAAACGTCTGCGCGGTGACCGGGCGAGGTGCACCGGTGAGGCCCGCGAGGAGCGCGGCGGCGAGGAGTGTCGTGCGGGCGGTGGATCGCATGGGGCTGCGGTCGGGGATGGCGGGGGTCCGTGTGCGGTCGGGGCGAGAGCGACAAGATGTCTCGTGGCTGGGGTGGAGGCCAACGACAGGGTGGTCATCGAAGTCCTAAAGTTCTGCGCAAGGGCGTCGATGGCTCTGTGTACCGGTGTATCGGAGGACCAATACACCAACACGCTTCGCCAACAGAGTGAACGCCATGTTCCACGACGTCGACCCTCGAAGTCCGACACCGCTCTACGCGCAGATCGCAAGACGTGTGCGTATGGCGGTGGCCTCGGGAGAGCTGGTCGAAGGTGACTCGCTCCCTTCGGTGCGGCAGCTCGCACGCACCCTTCGGGTCAACCCCGCCACGGTCGTCCAGGCGTACCGCGAACTCGAGATGGACGGGTTCGTCGAGATGCGCCATGGCGCGGGCACGTTCGTTCAGGCCGTCTCGGCCCCCGTTCGCGAAGAGGAGCGGCAGCGTCTGGCTCGGGACATCGCCCGCCAGGCCCTCGCTTCGGCGGCTCGGCTCCGCTTGCCCGCCTCCGAACTCATCGACGCCCTCCGGTCGCTCACCGACGAGGGTGTCCCCGCCTCGACTTCTTCGGAGTCGTCATGAATTACGCCATTGAACTCGACCGGGTCGTGTGGACCCCCGGCGACGCCTTTCGCCTCGATGAACTGTCGCTGCGCGTGCCCCGTGGGTCGATCTACGGATTCCTCGGGCCCAACGGATCGGGGAAGACCTCGACCGTACGCCTCTTCATGGGCATGGCCCGGCCACAGTCCGGGAGCGTTCGTGTGCTCGACGGTCAGGTGCCGCGCGACATGGCCCACATCCTCGCACGGGTCGGCTACGTCCCGGAGCGGCCCCACGTCTATCCGCAGCTGACGGTGGGCGAGGCCATGCGCTTTCACGCTTCGTTCCACCGCATGTGGGATCCGCATTGGGCCGACCAACTGGTCGAACGCCTGGGTCTCGACCCGACGCGGAAGATCGCCCGGATGTCGAAGGGTGAGGTCGGCAAGCTGCTGGTCTCGCTCGCGCTGGCGCAGCGGCCCGACCTGCTGGTGCTCGACGAACCGACCGACGGACTCGACCCGGTGGTGCGACGCGACGTCATGACCACCGTGCTCGACTACGTCTCCGAAACGGGGGCGACCGTCTTCATCTCGTCGCATCTGGTCCACGAGCTGGAGCGGATCTGCGACTGGGTCGGTGTGATGGATCGCGGCGCCCTCGTCGCCGAACTCCCGATGAACGACTTCAAGAACGGGATCAAGCACCTGCGGGTGGAGACCGGCGATCCGGCTCGGACGTCGCTGGCCGAACCCCCGTTCGTATTGCTCGACCGCAAGCCGCCGAACGGCGTTTCGCCCTATGAGACGTGGGTGGTACGCGGGTGGACCGACGAGCACGCCGACTGGTTCGATCCGGCCTCGGCCCGACTGCGCGATGTCGTCGATCTCGACCTGGAGGAGGGCTTCGTCGAGCTGCTCCGTTCCCAGCGCACGACGTCGCTCGCGAGCCACGACGCATCGGACCGCAGTCGGCCGCCCACTCGACTGGCCCTCGATTCTTCACCGGAGGACTGATCCATGACCAAGCAACTTCTCGCCATCCACTGGAAAGCCGCGCGTTGGGGACTTCTTCCCTGGGTCGTCGCAGCCTTCGGGATCCCGCTCCTCCTGGTCGGTCGTCTGAAGACCGATGGGATGGTGCAATCGGCCGAACTCTGGCAACAGATGATCCCGATGAGCCCTTTGTTTCCCCTCCTCGCCGTCGTCGCAGGTGCGACGGTGGCGATCACGGCCTGGAGTTGGGACCACCGGCAGGGCCACGTGTACGCTCTCGCTCTCCCGATCCCGCGCTGGCGGTATGCCTGGACCAAGTTCCTCGCCGGTCTGACGTTGTCGGCGATCCCCGCGGTCGCACTGGGAGTCGGTGGGTTGGTCGCGGCCTCGATGGTGGATCTCCCGGACCTCGTGCAGGCCTACCCGGGTGCCCTCGCATTTCGCTTCTACCTCGCGACGCTCGCGGCCTACGGCGTGATGTTCGCGCTGGCGGCCGGCACGATGCGGACCGCCGTGACGGTGTTGACCGTCAGCCTGGCCACCGCCTTCCTGGGCGACAGCGTCGTGGAGTTCGCGGCGCAGGTCGTACCGGCCCTCGAGGGGGTGCGGTTGAGCGACGTCTTCCTCGACGTGGCGAGCCAGCCGGCCAGCCCGTTCCGCGTGCTCACCGGCAACTGGTTGTTGTTCGATGTGTAGGCCGATTGCGGGCCCCGCATCGCCGGCCCGGGAGTGGGCCGCTCGGGCCGCGGCGACCCTGTTCGCGGTGCCCCTCTTGGCGGCCACGCCCGTGCTGGGGGCGCCCGTTCACGCCCAGGTGGTCGATGCGGGAGGGACGGAGTCCCAGAGCGTACTGCCCGCTGCGGACCACACCTTGATCGGGCTCGAACGTCAGCTCGATTCCCTGCTCGGCCTCGCCGAGCGGCTGGACGCACGGGTGCGCGCCGAGAAGGAACGGTACGACGCCTCGACCGAAGCGACGCTGGAGGCTCCCGTGGAGCGGGTCGTCGGTGGCGGACTGCGTGTGCGTGCGCTGCCTCGCGACATCGAAGCCGCCGCCTCGCTGTACGAGGCCGTCTGGGCCGAGGTCTTCGCACCGGCGTTCGGCCCGCCGCCTGCTGCGATCGCGGCGGCCCCAGTGGGCTACTACGACCAGCGTGGAGGGTGGAACCCGCGCATCGCCGAAGGCGACGGCATGCGCTACTCCGTCCAGGTGCGGTCCGGCTGGGACGACGCCCGTCCGCAGGCGATCCGGGCCGTCATGTCGGTGATCCTCCGGGAGGGACCCGTCTCGATCTACCGTTGGTTGGGGCAGGGGGGACTGGTCGACGAAGAGATGTGGATCTCTGGCTTCGACCCGCGCGCCACGATGCTCGACGCCCGTCGGCAGCTGGCGGCCGACCGTTCGCTCACGAACGCGGCGTGTCTCGAGGGTGAGGTCGACGCGTGCATGATGTCGCATGGCCTGCACCCCGACGGCCGGTCGGTGCAGGACGTGGCTCGTTCCTGGTACGACCAGGAGGAGCTGCGCCGGGTCGTCGGCGGCTACCAGTGGTACCGGCGTCGCGGACTCGCGGAAGCGCCGGGCACCCTCGACGCGGCCGACTTCTTCACGGCGCAGCGAACCGGCCTTACGGTGCCCGAGGGGGCCTCGATCGAGGATGCCGACATCGTCGTACTCGACGGCACCGAGATCTTCTACGATGCGGTTCCCGCGACCGCGCCGACACGCATGACCCTCTTCATGCACGCGGTAGCGCGGGGAGGCGACGCTGCCGTCGCGCGCTGGCTGGCCCTCCCGAAGCATCTGCCGCTCGAACGATCTCTCGAGGCGATCGCCCAGGAGCCCATCGACCGGCTGGTCGAAGGATGGCGCGCTCGGCTCGGCGCCGACGAGGGGCAATCGAATCGCCGCATCCCGCTGCGTGCCACGCTCACATGGGTGGCGCTCCTCGGCATGCTCTCGATGACGAGTACCCGATGGAGGTTGGGACGATGAACGCACGGTGGATGGTGGCGACCGCAGTGGGGATCCTCGCGTTCGCGACGTGGGCTTTGCTGCCCGATGCCTTCATGGAACTCGAGCGGGCTCGGCGGCCGCTGGTCGTGACGCCCGCCCGAGACGCGCAGGGAGAGGCCAAGCGGGACGCGATGGACACAGCGGCTCGGATCATGGCGCTCCGCCAGGTCGACCGGTGGGTGCGTCGAGCCGTCGCCGGACACGCCGGTGGAAGGGCCCTCGATCTGGTGTCGACCGAATCCCGCGTCGACGAGGTGGATCCTTCGGGGGATCGCGGTGCCGACGCGCAGGACCGCGCGGACCAGACCATGCGTGCGGCCCAGAGTGAGCGGGCCGACGCCCGCGCGCGCGGCACGCTGCGGGCGTGGGGGTTGGACGCGCCGCAGGTCGCCGTGGGTGTGTACCTCCCGGCCGACGACGGATACGGATGGCCGGATGAGGTCCACCGCCCGGATGGCTTCGGGGGACTGCGCATGGTGGTCGATGGTCGCACGGTCGGGGGGCAACCGTATTGCGTCCAAATCGGCCGGCTGCCGACCAAAGATGACGCCGTCCACATCGAGGGGACTCCACTCAACGACGACGGAACCGGCCCAGGGAGCTTCGGGGCATGCTGGCTCCACGCGCGTTACGGCGAGCCTGGCACGGCCGTCGGCGAATGGATGCGGCGTACGGGCATGGCTGCCGCACTCGTATCGCGAGCGCCCACATACAGCCCCTGGGATGCGGTCGACGACCCACGGGAGCGTCGGGTCTATGACGCCCTTGGCCTCCGGGCCACCACCCTGCTGTTCGGGTCCATCGAGCCAGGCCTCGCCGACCATTGCATTGCGGGGAAGGAGGAGGCGTGTAGGGCTGCGTTTGGCGCCCTGGCGAAGGACGAGTCCTGGGTCGGGTCCGGTAGCTATCGTCGTCTCCGGGAGGTGGTCCCCGACGCCTTCTACCCCTTCGCCGTCCACTCCCGCTACCTGCCCGACAACTGGCTCTACGCGCTCGAGGCCCAGTACGGCCCCGAGCGTATGGCGGCCTTCTGGACCTCCGACCAGGACGTCGTCACCGCCTTCGAGACGGCCTTCGGCGTCGACCTCGAGACGACCATGATGGAGCTCGGTCGGGCACGGTTCGGGGCCGAACCCACGGGGCCGCGACTGGCCGGCTGGGGCTGGCTGGGTCTGCTGGGCAGCATTGCGGCGGGGCTGGCGACTTCCGCCCACCTGATGCGCCGGCGAACGATCGCGTGATCGAGGTGCAGCGCGGCCCTACTCCTCGCCCAGCGCCCTCGCCGGTCGGATCCGCGAGGCGCGCAGGGCGGGGAGGAGGGTGGCGATCGAGGCCACGGAGATCAGCACCGCCGTGACGAACAGGAACGGCGGGAGGGGTGAGAGCACTCCGGTCAGTTCGCCCAACGCGGACTGGATCAGCCGAAACATCAACCAGGCGATCGGCATCCCGGCGAGCATACCGACGAGCACGAGTGAGAAGCCGCTCCGCGCTACCATCCCCACGACCGTTCCGCGCTCGGCGCCCATCGCCATCCGGATCCCGATCTCGCGGGTGCGTTGGACCACGCTGTGGGCCATGACGCCGTAGATACCGAGAGCGGCCAGCAGAAGCGCGATCCCGCCGATCCCGGCCACGAATACGCCGATCATCGTCGGCCCGGCGAGCTGCTCCTCGACGTGTGTCTCGAGGGTCTTCATCGAGCCTGCTGGCAGCCCGGGGTCGACCGAAAGAATCGCTTCGCGGGCGGCTCGCGCGAGTTCGGCGTCGCCGGCCATCGCACCGCCCGGTCCGGAAGCGGCCTCGACGGCGAACGCCGCGGTCCGCAGGGTCGTCTGGTCGGCCGACACGTAGACGGTCGGAGTGGGGCGGGCATTGAGCTCGAGGCGCTGCTGGGGCAGGTCGCCGATCACACCTACGATGCGTCGACCCCCGTCGGCCGCGGGCCCCGTCTGGTCGCGCGTCAGTCGTAGCGTCTGGCCGATCGGGTCTTCGTCGGCGAAATGGCGGTCCGCGAAGGCGCGGCTGATCACCGCCACTGGAAGCGTTTCCGGTCCGTCGGCGTCGGTGAAGAAGCGACCCTGTTCCATGGGCACGTCGAGGGTCTCGGCGAATCCGGTCGAAGCGACGATCCAGTTGGCCTCGAAGTCGCTGGGGCGTGCGGGCGGCTCGTGACCGTCGATGTCGTAGAAGGTGACCTGTGCCGCGCGCGATCTCGGCAGCTGGCTCATGAGCGACGCGCGCGCGATCTCCGGCCGAGCCTCGAGCGCGTCGAGGGCGTCGCGCTGAAGGGCCTGGAGCGACGGCGTATCCGGGTAGCGCTCGTTGGACGGCGACACGAAGAAGGTCATCACCCCCGCCGCATCGAAGCCCGAATCGCCGCTCGAGATCGTCTGAAACGCCTTCACCAGGATGCCGGCCCCCGTGAGGAGGGCGAGCGCGACGGCGAATTCGGAGATCACGAAGGCGTTGCGGACGCGTCGACGCCCCCGTCCCGCAGTGCCACCGCGCGCCCCGGTCAGCGTATCCCGCAGCTCTCCCTTCACGGCGTGGAGCGCAGGCGCCAAGCCGAACAGCACCCCGGCCCCGAGGGTGACGACGCACGAGAGGATCAACACCGGCGCGGAGAGCTCCGGGTAGAGGGATCGCGGCAGCTCGGCCGGCATGCCCACCTCGAACCAGCCGACCAGGACCCGCGAAAGGGCCAGGCCCATCGCGCCGGCCAGCGCTGCGAGCACCACACTTTCGGTCAGCAGCTGGCGAAGGATGCGGTCGCGCCCGGCGCCGAGCGCCGTGCGCACCGACACCTCTCTCTGGCGCTGCTCGGCGCGGCCGAGCAGGAGGTTGGCCACGTTCGCGCAGGCGATCATCAGGCCGAACAACGACACGGCCAGGAGAATCTGGATGAGGCGTCGATCGGTGGGGCCCGGGAAGGTGTCGGAGAAATACTCCACCTGCACGTCCCACCCCTCGTACAGGGTCGGGTCGGTCGAGGAGGCGACGCCGGCCTGGAGGGTGGCGATCTCCGCATTCGCCCGCTCCGTCGTAATCCCGCTCTCGAGCCGACCGACCCCGAGGAACCGGCGCCGGTGGTCGTCGATCTGATCGGCGAAGTTCGCGGGGCTGATGACCTGGACGTTGGCGGGGATCAGTTCGAAGTCCTCGGGCATCACGCCCACGATCGTGCGCGTGAGCCCGGCCATCCGCATCGAGCGGCCGACGACCGAGGGATCGGCTCCATAGCGACGTTCCCAGAAGGGGTGCATCAGCACGACGGTGGGCACGGCCCCTTCGACGGCGTCGCGTTCCGTGAACGAACGCCCGACCATCGGGCTGGCCCGGGTGATGTCGAGGAACTCGGGGCTGGCCGTGAGGTGCTGGACCTGTTCCGGGTCGAGACCTTCTTCCGAGATGTTGGCCAGCGAGGTCGTGTAGAGGGCGAGTTCAGCGAAGAGGTCGGAGTCGTCGATGGCGGCGAAGGTCGCCGCCGACAGCCCACCGCCCGTGGTGACACCCCGGGTTGGATTGCGCATGGTGACGCTCACGATCTCGTCACCGTCGTCCCATGGGACCTGCGAGAAGATGAAACCGTCGGCCATCGCCATCGTCGACGCCGTGGCCGCGATGCCGAGGGCGAGCGAGATCGCGGCGATGGCGCTCACCACCGGGGTCTTCCACAGCATCCGGAGTGCATAGCGGACGTCCTGGGTCAACGTGCCCATCGGTTCACCCCCCCCTCGAGTGTAGTCGGCCACGTTCGACGCCACCCGCCGAGCGTGTTCTCGGACGACCGTCCGCAGCAGGTCCAGGCTTTCGTTCACGACACCGCTTCGGCCCTGCTCGACGCGTCGGGTCGCGACGGAGAGGAGTTCGGCTTCGAACTCGCGGCGGAAGTCGCGCGGGAGAAGCCGTGCCAGGAGTCGTAGGGGCCCGGGGGCCCTCGGATCCGTCACCCCGGGTCTCCGGTGTCGAAGACCGACTTCCGGCGAGCGAAGCGCACCAGTGCGTCGAGCCGCAGCGCTTCCTCGCGCAGCACCACGCGACCCAGTCGAGTGAGGGCGTAGTAGCGCCGGCGCGGGTCGTCGTCGTGCACGGGCGAGGGCGCATCGGCGATCAGGCCCTGATCCCGGAGGCGCTTCACTGCGGAGTAGAGGGTGCCCGTACCCATCCTCACCGCGCCGTCGCTCCGGGTCTCTACCTCCAGCAGAATCCCGTAGCCGTGCGCGGGTCCGTCGGCCAGCGAGAGCAACAGATGGAAGACCGCGTCGGTCAGAGGAAGAAAGGTGCGGGCGTGTTCGGCGATCGGTGCGTGCACGGCGTCTCCTCGGGTCGGTCTCGATGCGTCGTGCCGCGATACCTCGCGACGCGACGTATGTGCCTACGAGGAGTTCCGGCGATGGGTTTCACGAGATAGCCGCACCCCGAGCGAGCGCTCAGCCCTCGGCGTCTTCTTCCTCTTCGGGGCGTCGCGAGCCGAACTCACGATCGAGGAACAGCAGCGCCGTGAGGTCTCCGCCGGCGCGCGTGAGCAGGTCGACCGCTCGGTTGGCGTTTTCCTCTTCTTCCACCTGCTCCGTGATGAACCAGTCGAGTTCCTTCTGGGTCGCGACGTCGGCGTGTTCGCCGGCCAGGGCGTAGAGTCGGTGGATCGAGGCCGTGACGGCTTCCTCGTGCTTCAGGGCGTTCCGAAATGCGTCGAGCGGGGCGCCGAACGACTCCGGCGGGCTCGGGATCGCCTGAAGCACGACACGACCGCCACGCCGGTTCACGTAGTCGAAGAGACGCATCGCATGCGCCAGCTCTTCCTGGGCCTGGAGGCGCATCCAATGGGCGAACCCGTCGTAGGCGTCCGCCTCGAATGCGGCGGCCATGGCGAGATATACGTAGCCGGACGACAACTCCATCCGGATCTGATCGTTGAGGGCTTCGAGAACCTCGGGCTTCATGGCGCTTCGGCTCCACGTTTCCGATGGGGATGCGCGCGCCACCGGATCGTGCCGCGGGCAGGACATTCGGCTACCCGGCAGGGAGGGAGGCGGTCCAGCCTCTCCGTCTGGTGCCGCGACGGAGGCAGGGCCCAGTCCATGCCGAGGTCACGCCCGAACTTCGGGACAGGCTGGGCTGTACGACGTGGCGAGGATCTCGAAACCGAGCGAAACGGGGGAGCAATGCCGAAGCAGAGGGCCGTAGCGGGGTTCGTCGTGGTGATGCTCGCCGCCTGTGGAGGCGAGGGAGTGCGGGAGGCTTCGGGGCCGGTCGTTCGCGACAGCGCCGGGGTCGAGATCGTCGAGAACCAGGAGGCAGCCTGGGCGCCCGGCGAGGAGTGGACGATCGCGGCGCAGCCCGCCTTCGAGGTGGGCAGCCTCGACGGCGACGATAGCCAGCTCTTCAACGGAGCCAGCTCACCCCGCCTGAGAAGCGATGGCTCCGTCGTGGTGGCCGATGGGGGCAGCGCCGAGGTCCGAGCGTTCGACGCGCAGGGGGACTTCCTCTGGGCGGCCGGCGGTCGTGGAGAGGGGCCGGGAGAGTTCCAGACGCTCCGGTGGATCGCGCTGCTGCCGGGCGATTCGATCATGGCCTACGACTTCCGGAGTCGCCGCGTGACGATTCTCGGCCCCGACGGACAGCTCGTTCGGACGTACACGCCCGACACCGCGGAGGACGCCCTCGCGGCTTCGCCCGTCACCTTGCTCGAAGGAGGGCGGGTGCTGGCCGCGGCAGGGGTTCGGTTCAGCGGCGGTGAGGGTCCGGCTCGCGAGGTGACCTGGCCCGAAACGTCGTACTTCGTGACCGATCTCGAAGGGGCGCGTCTCGACTCCCTCATGACCGTGCCCAGCGTCGAGATGCTGGTGCTCCGTGACGAGGGGAGCATCGCGGTCGCACCACCACCGATCGCGCGTCGCGGATTCGTAGGCGCGCGCGGCAACCACATCGTCAGCGGCCAGAGTCAGGCGATCGACCTCGCCGTTCGTGACGCCACGGGGGCGCTGGTGCGCCGGGTGCGCCTCGGCGTCGAGGGCGACGTGCCGGTCGACGGCGATCTCGAACGTGCCATCGAAGGGAGACTCGGGCCCGACGCCGATCCCGAGCAGCTGCGCGCGCAGCTCCGCACCTTGGCGGATGTGCCGCTGCCCGACCGGTACCCGGTCGTCGAAGAGGCCATCGTCGAGCGCGACGGTACGATCTGGCTTCGCATCTGGCGGCCCCCGTGGAGCAACGACGGAGCGAGCGGCTGGCGGGTGTTCGACCCGTCGGGCGCATACCTCGGAGACGTGAAGGTCCCCGCGGGGTTCCGCATCTTCAGCGTCGAGGGGGACCGCTTGCTGGGCGTCTACAGCGACGACCTGGGGGTCGAGAGAGTGCGGATGTACGACATCGTCCGCTGACTCTCCCGCGTCAGCGTGGCTCGATGGGCTCGACACGCACCAGGAGTGCGCCGTCGAACGCGATACGCCGACTCACTCGCCAGCCCGCGTCGAGGTGGTCTTCGAAGCTGGACACGTCGTCCCACCCTCTCAGCGTCTGCGCGTAGAGCGACCAGACACTCGGGATGTGGAGGCGGGTTCCGGCAAGATCGTTGGCCAGGGCTTCTCGAAGCGGTGGGGGAGCGCTGGATCGTACCTGGGTCATGACCACCCAGGTCGGGCCGCGAGCGACGCCGGAGAGTGCGGCCGACACCCCCTCGATGCGAGCGATCCCGGAGCTTCGGTTCTCCACCGTGACGGGGCGAAGGCTCAGATCCTCTCCGTAGTAGTGAAATGCGAATTCGGCGTCGAAGTCCAGAATCACGACCTCGCCGGGTCGGGCTACCCGATCGAGGGTGGTGAACAGTTCGCGAACGTCGGCCGCCATCGGTACCCCGCCGCTCGGTAGCCAGAGCATCGTTACGAGCAGTGGCGCGGCGATGGGTGCCGCGAACACGAGGCCGGGCCCCCGGGAGGCCGAGGACCGCAGTCGGGAGGCGAGGCCGTCGATGCCAATGGCGACCAGGGCCGCTAGAGCCGGCACCAGAAACAGAATCAGGCGGCGCTCGAACGGATAGACTCCGGCGAAGGCCGCGGCGAAGGTGACGAGGGCGGGGGCGACGAGCAGATCGAGTTCCGCCCGGCGTATGCGGTGCAGCGCGACGATCCCCCATCCGAGGAACGGGAGCGTCACCCAACCGATGCCGTGGAAGCCCACCGGATTTGCCAACGCTCTCGCCACGACTCGAAGGGGCCAGACGAGGTCGCCCAGTCCGTCCAGCGGCCACGCGAAGAGGCCGGCGGCCCAGTACGCGTAGAGCATGTCGATGTCGGACACCGGGCGGAGAAGGATGACGTAGTTGGCACCGGCGGCCAAAGCCCAGATCGCGACGACGACGATCACGGGGCCGCGTATCGACGCCATCGCCGGTGGCGAACGCCACGCGCGGAGCAGCAACACGCCGGCACAACCGGCCAGCACGAAGGTCGCCGGGAGACTCACGAGCACCGACAGGGCCCCGATGCCGGCGAGGGAGGCGAAGGTTGCCCTCGATCTTTGGTCGAGCGCGCGGCTCGCCCACGCCACGATCGCCAGACCCACGAGCAGATCCGTCGAGTAGGGCTTGAACTGCAGGGCTTGCCAGACGACGAAGGGGCTCAGGGCGACGACCGCGAGGGGAAACAGTGCGGTACGCTCGCCGAGCGCGCGGCGGCCCACGATCAGCGTCAGAGGCAGCGCGAGAAGGGAGTTGACCAGGCTCAGGCTGCGCAGCGCTCCCTCCCCATCGCCAGCGACCGTCGTCCATGCCTTCTGGAGGACCAGCCATCCCCAGGGGGCGGACTGCAAGTGTGGGAGAGGCCCCGAGAGCTGTGCGAAGTCGAGCGTCCGGAGCCCCCTTGCCAGGTAGAGTTCGTCGAGCCAGAGCGAGTCTGCGCTCACGAACCCCCAGATCCGAAGGGCGGCTCCCGCTCCGATGATCACCCACGCGAGGCGACGTGGAGTCACGATCCCGACTCCTCTCGATCGGGCCCGCACGCGGGTGTGGCGAAGGTCTGCTCCGGCACGTCGAAGGCGAAGTCCTCGGCCCGGGCGCGGGTCCAACGGGCCGGATCCGACAGATCGAACCGATGCGTCGAGGCTCCCGGGAACAGCGTTCGTTCGGTCTCGACGCCGATCTCGGAGAGGTAGCACAGCATTGGGTCGCGTGCGTACCCGCGCACGGTCGGGAAGGTGAAGACGACCCATACCTCGCGTTGGCCACGAAACGCGTCGAGCTCGATCAACGAGGTTCGCGGGTCGTAGGTCGAGAGGACTTCGATACCGTCCGTAAGGCCCAGCCGGGAGCCGTAGTAGGCAAACGCGGTTTCTCCGAACGGGTGGACGACGATCGGTGAACCCGGATTGCGCGCCGTCGCCAGCTCGCTCAGCTGGGCGCGGGTGTTCTGAATGGGGAAGGGCGGAAGCTCACGGGCCAGAACGAGGGCCAGGCCGGCGAGGACGACGGCCGCCGGGAGGGTCGCGGACCGTCGCGCCGCCCCCCCCGGTCGGCCGCCGACCGCGATCCCGATCAGTAGGGCGAGCGGAGGGAGAAGGTAGACCGAGACGCGGGGAGCGAGGGGGTAGAGTGCGAGCCTCGAAAGCACGATGGCGCCGGCGAACGGGAGGGCGAGCGCGACCGCCCACCCCCAGTCGCGCCTCCGAGCGAGTCTCCACACACCGAAGAGACCCGTCGAGACGACGGCGACGGCGAAAAGCGAACGCATCGCCAACGGGAAGTAGCCGGGCGAGACGTACGGCCGCAGGAGAAGGCCGGGTACCATCTCGTTGCGGGCGACCTCGAACAGCCAGGTCGGATACGTCGTCAGGGGTGGCATGAAGGCGTCCACCCCCGTCCAGTACTCGTGCATGAAGTCGCTGACGGGCGGCGGTACGGACACCCGGGCCCAGAGGGCGGCCGCCACCGCCGTGAGTCCCCACGCCAGCACCATACCACGTTGGCGGCGCGCCCCGCCGAGGCACCACGCTCCGATGGCACCGCCGGCTACGATCACCGACGGGACCGAAAACAGTCCCAGCGTACCGATCGCGACCCCGAAGGCCCAGTTCGGCTCATGCTCGATTCGGCGCAGGCGCTCGAGGACCCCGAGCAGCAACACCACCACGAAGACGTCGACGGCGTAGGGCTTCACGGCCCCGGCCAGGCTGATCATCAAGGGGTTGAAGGCGACGAATGCGACGGCCACGATCGCCCCGATGGGCGACAGAATGCGTCGCGCGAGAAGGGGCATGGCGACGAGCGTCCCGATCGACGCCGCCAGCGGTACGAGGCGCAGGGCCCGCTCCCCGGATCCGAAGAGGGCGGCCGCGAGTTTCTCGAGGCCGATGAAGCCGAGGGGAGCGACCTGTTGTTGGCGGAGGCCCTGAGAGAGGATCTCCAACCAGCTGGCTTCGAGAATACTCTCGGCCAGGTAGAACTCGTCCAGCCAAAGCGACATTGCGGCGGACCACTGGACGAGGCGGAGCGTCGCTCCCACAACCACGATCAGCGGGAGGGCCCACGACCCGAAAGAGCGGCGAGATGGGTCCGGGCGGACGGTGGTGGGGGGCATGCTCGAAGATATCACGGCCG
>JANQNV010000022.1 GCA_028279425.1 Longimicrobiales bacterium
CGTCGCCGGCCGGAGGTTCGCGGGGACGGGGACGCGGCCGGGCGCGCACGCGGCGATCGCCGCCGCCTGTATGCTGTCGGCGCTCGTCGCCCCTGACACCGCCGCCGCCCAACTCGCCGATCCGCCGAGCGGGCGAGACGGAGTCGTGGTCGCGATCCGGGACGTCCGGGTATTCGACGGCGCCACCGCGCACGACGGGTGGACGGTGGTGCTCGCGGAAGGTCGCATCGCCGCTGCCGGCCCTGTGGAGTCCGTGCCGGAGGGGGCGGTCGTGGTCGAGGGCGCCGGCCGCACGCTGCTGCCCGGGTTGATCGACGCCCACACTCACGTGTTCTACGACGCGCATCTGCGGGAGGCCCTCTCGTGGGGCGTCACCACCGAACTCGACCACTTCACCGACGAAGGGTTCGCCGCGGCCAAGCGCGCGGAGCAGGCGGGCGCCGATGTGACGAGCCGGGCCGACCTGTTCAGCGCCGGCACGCTCGCTACCGCTCCGGGTGGTCACGGGACCCAGTTCGGGATGCAGATCCCCACCCTGGAGTCGCCCGACGAGGCGGAGGCGTTCGTGGCCGATCGGGCCGAGGCGGGATCGGACTGGCTGAAGATCGTCTGGGAGGACGGGAGCAACTACGCCATGACCCTCCCGACCCACTCCGAGGAGACGGTAGATGCGCTCATCCGGGCGGCACGAGAGCACGATCTTCGGGCGCTCGTGCATGTGGCGACGCGGGATCACGCTCGGCGGGTTGCGGCCCTCGGGGCCGACGGACTCGTGCACGCCCCGCACGACGGGCCCCCAGCGCCCGACCTCGGCGCCGTCCTCGCCGAGGCCGGTGTGTTCATGGTGCCGACGCTGACCGTGGTGCGCAGCATCGCCACCGGCGAGGAGGGGCGGGCGCAACTCGCCGACGAACGCCTCGCCGCAGGGGTCGATCCGATCGCGCTCCCGGCTCTGGAGACGGCCTATCCGGCGCGGGAGTCGACGCGGCAGGCCTTCGAGTACGCCGCGCAGGCCACCCGGTCGCTCGTCGACGCCGGCGGACGTGTGTTGGCGGGTACCGACGCGCCCAATCCCGGCACGGCCCACGGTCTCTCGATGCACCGCGAGCTCGAGCTGCTGGTCGAGGCCGGCCTTACGCCGCTGCAGGCCCTCGTGGCGGCGACGGTCGCACCCGCCGAGGCGGTCGGGCTGAATGATCGGGGCCGCGTCGCCGTGGGGTTGCGCGCCGACCTGATGTTGGTCGAGGGCGATCCGACGCTGGACATCACCGACACCCGCAACCTGGTCGCCGTATGGCGCAACGGGCAGGCCGTCGACCTGGTGGGGGCGCGCCGTACCGCAGACGAGGCACGCACGTCGGGACCGGCGCCTCTGCCCGTCCCCGGTCTCGTGAGCGATTTCGACGACGGTACCGCCGCGACGACGTTCGGTGGCTCGTGGCAGATCTCGACCGATCAGATGGCGGGCGGCTCGTCGCGGGCGAGCCTGGAGCCGGTCGCCGGGCATCTGTCCATCCGAGGAGAGGTCGTCGGGGCCGGCCCCACCAGTTGGGCCGGCGCCATGTTCTTCACGGCCGATCCACCCATGGCGCCGGCCGACGCCTCGGCCGCGGCGGGGGTTCGGGTACGCGTGCGCGGTGAGGAGGGGGCGTCGCTGATGGTCATGGTGTTCAGCCAGGGCACCGGCACCTTCCCGTCGTTCCAGGCGCGGACGCTGAACGGTGAATGGCAGACGCTCGAGCTCTCCTTTTCGGCCTTCCTCGGGGCGACCCCGGATAGTCTGATGGCGGTCTTCTTCGGCGCGGCCGGTGTGCCCGGCGCCTTCGCGATCGAGATCGACGATGTGGAGTTCTACTAGGGGGCCTCTCGTGGCGTGAGCCGTGTGGGTCGCGTTCTTCGCTCTAGGAGCGAGTCCGCGATCCCTCGTCCACCAACGGGAGTGCCCCATGCCGAACCGACTTCCCCTCGCCGCCGCCCTCCTCCTCACCCTGCAGTTCGCCATCGCCTGCTCCGATGGCACCGTCGGTCCGGACGGGGGCGACGACACACTCGGGTTCGCCAATTCCTCGGGCGCCGAGGTCGATGTGGCGCTCACCCTTCCGAACGGTCAGACGCGGTCGGTCGCCCTCTCGGCCAGCCGGTTGGGTGAAGAGACGGCGGTCGATGTGAGCTTCGTGGAGGGCCAGGTCTACCGGTTCGTTCTGTCCAACCCCTCGCCCTCGATCCGGCCGTCGCTCGAGACGAGCTGCACGGTGTCGTCGGCCGCCGTGCGAGACGGGGTCGCCGGGGTTCTCGTCTTGCTCGATCCGGCGCGGGGGGGGCTGATGGGGCAGTGCCTGACTAACTGGGTCGAGTCTTGACCGTCTCGGTCATGACGTGGTTGAGCCAGGCGCGTGCGGTGCTCCAGTCGCGTTTGACCGTGGCGTGCGAGATGCCGAGCGCCTCGGCGGTCTCGTCGACGCTCATGGCGCCGAAGAAGCGACATTCCACGACCTTCGCCTGTCGCTCCGACAGCGCAGCCAGCCGGTCCAGGGCACGGTCGAGGTCGACGAGGTCGGAGGCTGTCGACGCGTCGAGCGACAGGGAGCCCGCCGCCGACACGGACTCGAGGGGGACCGCCTGCTGGCCGCCGCCCCGTTTGGCGGTTCCCCGGCGCTTCGCGTGGTCGACGAGAATCTGTCGGGTCACGCGGGCGGCGAGGGCGAAGAAGTGCACTCGGTTCCCCACCTCCGAGATGTCGGCCTTCGACAGCTTGAGGAACACCTCGTGCACGAGATCGTGGGTTTCGAGTGTGTGCCCCGCGGCCTCTCCGTGGAGGGCCCGACTGGCGATCCCGCGCAGCTCGTTGTATACGAGAGGGGCGATCGCTCGCAGCCCACGACCGTCCCCGCCTTCAGCGAGGATCCGGGTGATGTCGCCGGGCTCGGGGCGTCCGAGCGCTGGCGTTCCGTCGGGCTCGGAGTGGTTCACGGGTGGTGTCCGTCGATCGTCGGAGGCCGGTCGGGCGCTTCAGCACGAATGCGTGCCCAGATCGGCTGACGCAAGCTCGGTGCGGCGTCTCTGGCCAGGGAGGGTGTCCGATGGACGATGAGATCCTGGGACGGGCGCACGGGCTGTTCTCCGACTTCCTCGACCTCGATGACGAGGGGCGCGAGACCACCCTCGACGATCTGACGGAGCGAGACCCCGCGACGGCGGCCGCCCTCCGCGCTCTGCTGGACGCACATCGGGTCGACGACGGGCCCTTCGATCGGCTCCAGCGCGCCATCGGGGTGGGTCGCGAGGCCGCGGCTCCCGTGGACGCTCCGAATCCGGAGTACGGAGAGCGGTGGATCCGGATTCGAGAGCTCGGTCGGGGCGGCACGGGGGTGGTCGACCTCGCCGAGGACGCCCGGCTCGGGCGTAGAGTCGCGATCAAGACGCTGCGGCCCACCCTGGCGGCGTCGCCCTGGGCGCGAGAGCGGCTCCTCGGCGAGGCGCGCACGATCGCGGCGCTGGAGCACCCCAACATCATTCCGATCCACGAGGTGGGGGTCGACGAAGAGGGCGGGGTCGTGCTCGTGCTGGGTTACTCCGACGGGCGGTCGCTCAAGGAGGTGTTGTCCGGGGGGCGCTGCCTCGACCTCGACACCGCGATCCCGATCGCCGCGGGAATCGCGCGTGGCCTCGCGGCCGCGCATGCGCGCGGCGTGGTGCATCGCGACGTCAAGCCGTCGAACGTCCTCGTGGGCGACGACGGCGTGGCGCGGCTGACCGACTTCGGGATCGCACGGAGCGCATCACCAGGCGGCGCGGGTACGTCGGCTGCGGTCGGCACCCCGGTCTACATGTCGCCGGAGGCCAGAGCCGGCGAGGCGTCCGACCCCCGCTTCGACGTCTGGGCCCTCGGCGTGGTCCTCCACGAGATGCTCCACGGTCACCCGCCGGAGTTTCGAGACGGCGCCTACGTCCCGATGGGCGATCGTTCGAGCTCGGATGCGCGGTGGGGGCGCATCGACGCCCTCCTTGGACGCATGCTCGCCCCCGAGGTGCGCGGGCGGCCCGCAGACGCGCTCGCGGTGGTGAAGGTGCTGGAGGAACTCGAGCGGGCTCCGGAGTCTCCTCCTGCCGGGCGGGGTTGGCGCGTCGGATGGGTCGGTGGGTTCATCGTGCTGGTCGTCGCCGTGGCCATGCTCGGCCGGTCGGGGTCGACTCCCCCCGTTCTCGACGCACCGGTGGCCAACCGGGGCCACGTGTTGTGGGTCGACGACGATCCCTCGATGAGCGCCGACGAGGAGACCGTTCTCGCGCAGTCGGGCGTGCGGGTGACCCGTGTCGCGTCGACCGAGGAGGCGCTCGCGGTATTCGATCCCGGCGAGCACGACGTCGTCGTCAGCGACATGGGACGCACCGACGGGGCGGGGTTCCGGGAAGACGCCGGGCTCGAACTCCTCCGCCGGCTCCGCTCGCGCGCGCCGGACGCTCCCTTCGTATTCTTCACGAGCCGGTACGCGGCCGAGACGATGGGGGCCGAGGTCGCCGCCAGCGGGGCGATCGGCATCACCGCGTCGAGCACGGAGTTCTATCGCCTGATCGCGCAGGCCCTCGACGAGGCCCTCCCGGCGAACCGCTAACCAATCGAAGACCAACCCCAACTCCCGGAGGCCCACGATGTCCGACGTCGAACTCATCCAGCACACCCCCCGGCACTTCGTCGGCATCCGCCGCGAGGTGCACACCTCCGAACTGCCGTCGTTCTACTCGGAGGTGCTTCCGAAGGTCAAGGCGTGGCTCGAGGAACGGGGCATCGCGCCGACTTCGGCGCCCATGTCGATGTGGTGTGCCATGGATATGGAGTCGGGCATCGCCGACACCCACGCCGGTTTTTTCGTCGCGGGCGAGGTCGAGGGCGAGGGGGAGGTGACCCCTGGCGTCGCCCCGGGCGGAGACGTGCTGAAGCTGGTCCACCGTGGCGGGTACGAGTCGATGGGGCGCTCGTGGGGCCAGGTGTACGGGGCCGCCAGTGAGCGGGGCCGTCGTCCCGGCGCCGGCTGGGAGATCTACGTCGACGACCCGACGTTGGTCGCACCCGACGAGCTACGCACCGAGATCTACCTTCCCGTCGCGTAGCACTCCTGGAGGGTCGAGCCCGTTCGGCGCGGCCCTCCAGTCTCCGTAACAAGACGGCAAATACGGCGAACGAAGGTCTTGTCGTCTCGTTTGCGACCCGGTATCTATTAGGTCATGAGCGAACACGACCTAAGATTATTAGCCACACAGGCGCCCGACCTCGATCGCATCGACAGCCAGTTGTTGCGCGAATTGCAGGTCGACGCCAAGGCGTCGCTGGCCGCACTCGGTGAGATCGTGGGGCTGTCGGCTCCGGCGGTGATGGAGCGGATCAAGAAGCTCGAGCAGTCGGGGGTGATCCTCGGCTACCACGCCCACGTGGACGGACCCAAGGTGGGCCTCGACCTGGCGGCCTTCGTCGGGGTGGCGGTCCACGATTCAGGCCGCATGGCCGACATCGAGGCGTGGGGGCGAGACCACCCAGAGGTTCTGGAGTGCCACCACGTCACCGGCGCCTACACCCTGCTTCTCAAGGTCAAGGCCCGAAACACGCGCGCCCTCGAGGCGCTCGTGATCGCTCTGCGTTCGATGGAAGGCGTCGGCAGCACCGACACCATGGTCGTGTTTTCGACCGGCTTCGAGCGCACTCCCGTGTCGATCGAGGTGCCTCCGGAGCCCGCTCCGAAGCGCCGTCGCACGAAGAAGAACGCGTCCTGATCCCCCATCTGCGGTAGGCCCCTCCTCGCGCCTTCCGCGCGAAGGAGTTGCTGGTCCGATGAGCCTACCGACACCTCGCGGTCTCTACCATCCGTCGCTCGAGCACGATGCGTGCGGCGTCGGGTTCGTAGCCAATGTGACCGGCCGCGCGACGCACCAGACGGTTCGCGACGCGGCCTGCATCCTCCGCAACCTCGACCACCGAGCGGGGCGTGCGGCGGATGGTCGGAGCGGCGACGGGGCGGGCATGCTCACCGGGCTGCCGACCGCCTACTTCCGAGGGGTGGCCGGCCTCGAACTGGGACGCCGTGTGCCCGAGGGCGCGGCTCTCGGCGTGGGGAACGTCTTTCTGCCGCGCGATCCGCGTGAGCGCGCGCACGTGAAGCGGGTCTTCGAACGCGTCGCGGCCCGGCACGGCCGCGACGTGCTGGGGTGGCGCGAGGTCCCGACCGACGCCGAGGGGGCCGTTCTGGGCGCGGCGGCGAGGCGGTCGATGCCGATGATCGAGCAGCTCTTCGTGACGGGTGAGGCCGGGGACGCCTTCGAGCGCGATCTCTTCGCGATCCGCAAGGAAGCCGAGACCGCCCTCCGGTCGGACGCGCGCCTGCGAGAGGCCGGCCTGGTGCACGTGTGCTCCCTGTCGAGTCGCGTCATCGTGTACAAGGGGATGCTGACGCCCGACCAGCTGATGCCCTTCTACGCCGACCTCCGAGCGTGGGAATACCGGACGCACCTCGCGATGGTGCACTCGCGATTCTCGACGAACACCTTTCCGTCGTGGGACCGCGCGCAGCCGATGCGCTGGCTCAGCCACAATGGGGAGATCAACACCCTCCGCGGCAACGTCAACGCGATACGGGCCCGCGAGGGATCGTTGGGCAGCGAGCACTTTCCCGACGGGCTCGAGCACCTGCTGCCGATCGCATCGCGCGACACGAGCGACTCCGGCAGCTTCGACAACGTGCTCGAGCTCATGTTGATGGCCGGGCGCCCGCTGCCGGAGGCGATCATGATGATGATCCCCGAGGCGTGGGAGAACGACGACGCCATGCCTGCGGAGCGGCGCGCCTTCTACGAGTTCGCCGCCATGAAGATGGAGCCGTGGGACGGCCCCGCCTCGATCACCTTCACCGACGGCCGTTCGATCGGTGCGGTGCTCGACCGGAATGGTCTGCGGCCGAGCCGGTACGCGGTCACGCACGACGATCGGGTCGTCATGGCCTCGGAGGTCGGAGCGCTCCCGCTGGACCCGTCGGTCATCAAGGAGAACGGACGGCTCGAACCCGGTCGGATGCTCCTCATCGACTTCGACGAACAGCGCCTCGTGCCCGACGCCGAGATCAAGGCGCGGGTGTGCGGCCGCCGTCCCTACGGCGAGTGGGTGGCGCGCCGAAGCGCCGCGCTCCCCACCGACCCCGGCACTCCGGCCGCACCCGTCGTCGACCCGCTCGCCGCCATGCACGCCTTCGGGTATTCCGCCGAGACGCTGCGCTTCATGCTCCTGCCCCTGGTGGCCCAGGGCCGCGATCCGGTGGGTTCGATGGGCAACGATGCGGCGCTCGCCTGCCTCAGTGAACTGCCTCGATCGGTGTTCGACTACTTCAAGCAGCTGTTCGCGCAGGTCACGAATCCACCGATCGATTCGATCCGCGAGAAGGTGGTCATGTCGCTCGGTGACCACGTGGGTCCGGAAGGGTCTCTGCTGGAGGCGAGCGAAGACGACGCGGCTCGGCTGTATCTGGAGCACCCCCTGATCTCCGGAGCCGAGCTGGAGGCGCTGAAGGCGGGCGGTCCGCTCGGGTGGCAGACGCGCACCCTCGATCTCACTCGTGCCCGTGAGGGCGGCGGCGGGCTTGCGCAGGCTCTGGCGGCGCTCGCGAAGGAGGGGGGCGCCGCGGTGCGGGCGGGGGCCGAGGTGCTCGTGCTCTCCGACCGCGCCGTCGGGCCCGATCGCGTGCCGATTCCCGTCGCTCTGGCTCTCGGCGCGGTCCACCAACACCTCATCGAAACCCACCTCCGACCCCGGGTGGCGCTCGTGGTCGACACCGGCGAGGCACGCGAAGTCCACCACTTTTGCGTCCTGCTGGGGTTCGGCGCCGACGCGGTCCACCCCTGGCTCGCCGTCGAGGCGCTCCGGGGCGCGTGGCGCGACGGGAGACTGGGCGACGTGGAGGACCTCCATGCCGAGGCCGACGTTTGGCGGAGCTACCGAGCGGCGGTGGGGAAGGGCATCCGCAAGGTCATGGCGAAGATGGGGATCTCGGTGCTCGCCTCGTACAAGGGGGCCCAGATCTTCGAAGCGATCGGCCTGGCACCCGAGGTCATGGAGCGGTGCTTCACCGGCACCCTCAGTCGACTTGGAGGGGTCGGGTTCGCCGCACTCGACGACGAAGCCCGCGCCCGACATGCGCGCGGCTTCCCGAGCTCCGACCAGGCTCCGCGGGAGGCGTCGCTTCGAAACGACGGGATCTTCCAGTGGCGGCCGGGGGGTGAGGCGCACACCTGGAACCCCGACACCATCACGGCGCTTCAGCGGGCCGCACGGGATGGGGATCCCGAGGCGTACCAGAGGTTCAGCGACCGCGTGCAGGGATCCGATCGGGCCCGGCGCACGCTGCGAGGCTTGCTTCGCTTCCGACCCACGACGGCGATTCCGCTCGACGAGGTGGAGCCGGCGGCCGACATCGTGCGTCGTTTCTCGACCGGAGCGATGAGCTTCGGATCGCTGTCGGCCGAGGCACACGAAACGCTCGCGGTCGCGATGAACGGCCTCGACGGGAAGTCCAACTCCGGGGAGGGCGGCGAGGACCCCCGGCGTACCCGGCCCCTCCCGGACGGCTCTCCCAACCCGCTGCGCTCGCGGATCAAACAGGTGGCCTCGGGCCGTTTCGGGGTCACCATCGGATATCTCGCCAGCGCCGACGAGATCCAGATCAAGATGGCGCAGGGCGCGAAGCCGGGAGAGGGGGGGCACCTGCCGGGACGGAAGGTGAACGCAGAGATCGGTCGCGTGCGGCACTCGACCCCGGGCGTCTCACTCATCAGTCCCCCCCCGCATCACGACATCTACTCGATCGAAGATCTGGCCCAGCTCATCTTCGATCTCAAGCGGGCGAACCCATCGGCGCGGATCAGTGTGAAGCTCGTCAGCGAAACCGGGGTCGGTACCGTCGCCGCTGGCGTGGTGAAGGCCGGTGCGCACCACGTGCTCATCAGTGGACACGACGGCGGCACCGGGGCCTCGCCCCTCACCTCGGTGAAGCATGCGGGGACTCCCTGGGAGCTCGGACTCCGCGAAACGCACCAGACGCTCGTTCTCAACGGTCTGCGCTCGCGTGTCGTGGTCCAGGTCGATGGGCAGCTGAAGACCGGCCGCGATGTCGTGGTGGCCGCCCTCTTCGGCGCCGACGAGTTCGGCTTCGCCACGGCTCCGCTGATCACCCTGGGCTGCCTGATGATGCGCAAGTGTCATCTGAATACCTGTCCCGTGGGGATCGCCACCCAGGATCCGGAGCTGCGTCGGCGATTTGCCGGACAACCGGAGCACGTCACCCGCTACCTCTTCGAGGTGGCCGAGGAGGCCCGTCGCATCATGGCCGGCCTCGGGTTCCGATCCATCGCCGAGATGGTGGGTCGAGTGGAGGTCCTGGAGCAGGTGTCCGATACCGAGCCCGCCCGTAGAGCACGCATCGACCTGTCGCCGCTGCTGGAGGCCGTCGGCCCGTGGGAGGCCGGCCCGGTCGAGACGTTGGGTGGCACGGCCGGGGGGTCGCCGGCGATCCTCGACCGGCGGCTCATCGAGCTGGCGCGGCCGGCGTGGGAGGAAGGGCAGGAGGTGAGGGCTCGCCTTCAGATCCGCAACACCGACCGTACGGTGGGCACACTCCTCAGCCACGAGGTGACGCGCGTGCGCGGCGAAGACCTGCTCCCGGACGGGGCCGTCAACGTTCACCTCCACGGCGCGGCGGGGCAGAGTCTCGGCGCGTGGCTGGCCCACGGGATCACCCTCGAACTCGAAGGAGAGGCCAACGACTACGTGGGGAAGGGGCTCTCGGGTGGCCGGATCGTCATCTATCCGCCGGCGGCGACCACCTTCGTCGCCGAAGACAACGTGATCGCCGGCAATGTGGCGCTCTACGGGGCCACCTCGGGACAGGCCTTCATTCGGGGTCGCGTTGCGGAGCGCTTCTGTGTGCGCAACTCCGGGGCGGAGGCCGTGGTCGAGGGCGTGGGCGATCATGCCTGCGAGTACATGACGGGCGGTCGCGCGGTGATCCTCGGACCGACCGGCCGCAACTTCGCGGCGGGCATGAGTGGTGGAACGGCGTGGGTGTGGGATCCCGAGGGGGTCTTCCGAACCCGGGTGAATCTGGAACTCGTCGAGTTGGAGCGGCCGCAAGACGAGCGCGACATCGCCGAGGTGCGCGAGCTGATTCGGCAGCACCATGCATGGACGGGATCGACGGTGGCCGAGGCGATCCTCTGCACATGGGAGCGGTCGCTGCGTCACTTCGTACGCGTCGTCCCCACCGACTACCGACGCGTCCTCGAGCGCCGCGACGCGGAGCACATGGCGACGTCGCAGGGGGTGGCCTGATGGGGAAGCCCACGGGATTCAAGGAGTTCGAGCGCCAAACACCCTCGACGCAGCCGGCGTCGGGCCGGATCCGTTCCTGGGGCGAGTTCTCCATACCGCTTCCCGTGGTCGATCTTCAGCAGCAGGGCGCTCGGTGCATGGACTGCGGCCTGCCGTTCTGTCAGTCCGATACGGGGTGTCCCCTCGGCAACCGGATTCCGGAGTGGAATCACCTGGTGTACGAGGGCAACTGGCGCGAAGCGCTGGAACACCTGCACGACACCAACAACTTCCCCGAGTTCACGGGTCGGGTGTGTCCCGCACCCTGTGAGTCGGCCTGCGTCCTCGGCATCCACGCTCCGCCGGTGGCCATCAAGACCATCGAGCAGGATCTCGCGGACCGCGGGTTCGACGAGGGCTGGGTGCTTCCTCAGCCGGCGCTGCGGCCGACGGGGCGGGAGGTGATCGTCGTTGGATCCGGCCCGGCAGGGCTGGCGGCGGCGCAACAGCTGGTTCGTCTCGGACACGGGGTCACCGTATACGAGCGCAGTGACCGGATCGGTGGCCTGCTGATGTACGGCATCCCCAACATGAAGCTCGACAAGACGCTCGTAACGCGTCGGATCGAACAGCTGCGCGCCGAGGGGGTGCAGTTCCGGACGGGTGTCGAGGTGGGCGTCGACGTGGAGTTCGAGGAGTTGCGAGCGGGGGCGGATGCGGTGTTGTTGGCCACGGGCGCCACGGTCCCGCGCGATCTGGCGATTCCGGGCCGCTCGCTGAAGGGCATCCACTTCGCCATGGACTACCTGACTGCCGCGACCCGGACCCTGCTCGATGGGGGTGATCCCGTCGAGGCTCACCTTTCCGCGCGAGGCAGGCACGTCATCGTGATCGGTGGGGGAGACACGGGCACCGACTGCATCGCGACTGCGGTGCGCCAGGGGGCCGCCTCGGTGACCAACTTCGAGATTCGCTCGCGTCCGCCGGAGCATCGCTCGGGTGCTGAGCCATGGCCGGAGACCCCCTGGCTCTTCCAGGTGGATTACGGCCATGAAGAGGCGGCCGCAGCTTTCGGCGATGACCCACGGCGCTACAGCCTCGCGGCGCGTGCGTTCGAGGGAGACGAGGTTGGGCGTGTCGTTGAGGTCGTTACCCAGGTCGCGGGTGTCGCGGAGGGTGCCACGCAGAGGTGGCGCGCCGACCTGGTTCTCCTGGCCATGGGCTTCACGGGACCCGAAGGGCTCGCCGACGAGGTGCGACCCGGCGGTGCACCACGGACCGGGGCGGGGCGCTTCGAGACGTCGACGCCCGGGCTTTTCGTGGCGGGTGACGCCCGGCGGGGGCAGAGTCTCGTCGTGTGGGCCATCGAAGAAGGGCGTGGGGCGGCGGCCGCCATCCACGAGTGGCTCGGCTCGGCGCGGCCGACGGGGGACCTGCGGCGACCCTAGTGGAGCCGCAGGGCGCAGCGCACGTTCGGCCGCGGAGGCGCAGGGCGGTGTAGGTCGCGCCTTCGTTGATCGTCGGGGCGCCCAGACGTCTCTTTGCCCGGGCGCGCCTCGTCGACGGTGGTGGCTGGCGAGGCGACAGACGCGCGCCGCGGCCTTGGGCGACTGCGGTGACTGGCTAGGCGACAGACGCGCGCTACGGGCTTCGGCGACGGCGGTGGCTGGCTAGGCGGCAGACGAGCGCCGCGGCCTTTGGCGGCCTGCGAACGGGCTGTGGACGAGCCCCGCCACACGTGCCATGATCCGCTCGTGTCCCGCGCCTCGACCCCCTTTCCCTCGACCGGCCGTGAAACGATACAGCGACGAGGAATTCGCGCTCATCCTCCGGAAGGCGGCCGAACTTGGGAGGGCGCCCGGGGCGTCGGGAGACGTCCGCGGCGACCTCACGCTGTCCGACATGAAGGCCATCGCGGCCGAGGCCGGGCTCGATCCCGCGCTCGTCGCCCGCGCCGCGCGCCTGGTCGAGGTCGATGACGCCGGCGGTTCCAGGCTGGAGCGGGTGATCGGCGCGCCCACCCGGATTCGGATGGACGCCGAGTTCGATCTCGTGCTCGACCCGGAGCGCGCCCAGCAGGTGCTCGCCGTGATCCGGGCCGCGGCCGGTCGCCAGGGCGAGGGGGAGGTGAGTGGCTCGGCGGTCGCCTGGCATTCGGTAGGGGAGGGCACCCAGTACCTCGCCACCGTTCACACCGAGGGTGACACGACGAAGCTGCGGGTCACGGGCGACCGCCGCGGGGCGTTGGCGATCACCGCCTTGTTTTCCGGCCTCGGATCGATCGCGACCGGGATCGCGGTGCTGGTGGCCGGCGAGGTATCGGGTGTGCAGCTCTCCCCGGCGATCGCCCTGGGTCTGATCGGGGGCGCGGCCGGAAGTGTGTTGGCCGGAGGGCGTGCCGTGTGGAAGGCGTCGACCCGCGGGGTGCGCGAACGCGTGGCCCACCTGGTCGAGTCGGTCAGCCAGTCGATCGACGTCATGGAGGCCGAGCCCTCGAGTGAGCCGGCGCGAATCGAAGACGGCGGGGGCGGCAGCGAATAGGATCCGGTGCAGGCGCCGCCGTTACGCCTCGCGGACCCGGTCGGCTCGGTACGCGTCGAGTGCGCGGCGCGGCGCCCGGCCTTCGGCGACTTCGACGATGAGTCCGGCCTCCTCGGCGTCCAGTCGTCCGGCCTGCAGCAGCTGTAGCGCGAGTGCCCGAACGGTCAGGAAGTGGGCGCGCACGATGCCCTCCGCCTCCTGCCGATAGACCGCTTCACGCCCCTCCTCGCCGAGCTCTCGAAGCAGGTGGCGGGCCCGGGTCAACTCCGCCACTTCCGTGTGGGCTCGCGCCCGGGCCCCCAGGAACACCGCAGCGAGCCCCGCGAACCGAGACAGCACCTCGACCCGGAGGTGTGCGTCCGACGACTGCGTCTCCAGCAGTTCGGGCACCTCGGCGTCTCCGCCCTCCCGCAGGAGTGCCTGCCGTCGGACGAACTCCGGGGCCAGAATGTGGGCCACGACGTGGCGTGCCGCCTCCTGGAGCGCAGCGAGGTATTGGGGACGTTGAGTCACGCGACGGGGACACTGAAGGGAAGGAGGTCGCATGGAGAATCACCCACGCACCTCGCGTCCGCCAGTGCCGGCGTGGGCCCGCTTCCGCAACGGGGGCTCCCCCCGCGCGTACACGCGGCCCGCCCCGGTCGCACAGGCGGCCCCGCCCCGGCCGGGCACTCGGCCCCGCTGGATCGCGGGGCATCCCCTCGGGATACACCGCGTGCGGCTGCGGGCGGCGCGGCAACCTGCCCGACACCGGCGCGACCCGCCAAAACGCCACGAACCGTGTCTGCCGGGGGTCGAAAACGGCTCGCACACACGGTTCGATGCTCCTGGCGCCATCAACCGTGTCTGGGTCGGCATACGGCTAAGCTGCAGACACGGTTGGGGGCGATTTGGCCTCCAGCTGG
>JANQNV010000026.1 GCA_028279425.1 Longimicrobiales bacterium
GCGTAGCGATAGCTACGGCAAGGAGTTCCAACGACGCATCCCGTGGATGCCCCCGCGCACGAACGGCATCAGGACTTTGGCGACACTACACTAGGCGAGGCCTTCTGCCGAGCCCCGTTCGAACCCGGCTATCGGGCGGCGAGACCACCGAGGAGCATCACGGCGGGGAGGGTGGATACGACGACGACGACTCCGATCCGCAGCGCCCACCAGGCGAGCGCCGAGTGGGGGGCGGGCGGCTTGCCCGGGTGGAAGAGCTTCCGTTCGCGCAGCTTCAGCATCTCACGCATGCCGTAGGCCACGGTGGCACCGTAGATGCACGCCGCGGCCCACAGCGGCGACCCGCCCCGCAGGAAGGTGTGGGCGAGCGACGCGGACGTGCCCGCGAAGAAGGCCGCCGAGAGCACCATGGCGAGGCGTTGCGCGCGACGAAGGGTTCGGCGCCGGCGAGATGGGATGCTCACGTGAGCCGCAGTCGTCTTCGGATGGCGAGGTCCAGTGCATCGACCCGCGACGCATCGTCGAAGAGGTAGAGCGAGGGTTCGATCAGTTCGACTTCGATGACGTGCCACCTGCCTTCGTGGCCAATGAGATCTACACGGGCGTAGAGGGGAGGGCGCGGCGCCCCGATGGCCTGGATCGCCTGCCGAGCCGACGCGGCCGTCGCCGGCGTCAACGGGGTGGGGCCGCTGGTCCCTCCCCACCGTTCCTGGACGCGCGGGTCGGCCCCGTTCGAAGCGGGGTGCTTGACCGCCGCGTACGCCGGCTCTCCGTCGATGACGACCACCGACACCTCGCCGTCGGTGAGGATCGAAGGCAGGAAGGGCTGAACCAGCCAGGAGGAGTCCCGCTTCGGCGGCCGAATACCTTGCCGGTGCGGGGGTACTCGCACCACTCCCTCGCCGTCGCATCCCACCGCCGGTTTGACCACGAGATCGTCCCACCCGGTTTCGTGTCGCACTCGCTCCAGGGTGTGGGCGTCGGGCCGTTCCACCCATCGGGTAGGCACGACCGCGACACCCCGTTCCGAGAGCGTGCGGAGGTAGCGCTTGTCGATGTTGCCCCGCACGAGGTCCGGAGGGTTGTGGAGGGCCGTGACCCGCGAGGTGGCGTCGACCCACGCGAGGAAGGCCTCCAGGTGGTGCGGGTAGTCCCACGTACTCCGAATGAGTGTCAGGGCGGCGCCTCGCCACGTGACCCGGGGGTCGGACCATACCGCCACGTCGGTCGCCCAGCCTCGCGCTTCCAGCTCCCCCGCGAGAAAGCGGGTCTCGGGGTCCCCCTGCGGATGGTCCCGTCCGGTGACGAGCCGGATCGTCGGTGGTGGGGTCAGGGGTCGGACCGGACGTAGATCGTCACCGTGGCCCCATCGTGTTCGAGTCGCTCGGTGGAGACGTCGGGGGAGGTCTCGGGCATCTCGCTCGCCGTCGGGTGCTCGATCGCGAGAATCCGGCAGAAGGGCCGCAGCAGCCACTGCTCGGCGAGGCGACGTCCGAGCCGGGACGAGAAGGGAGGGTCCGCGAGACAGATATCGTAGCGATCCATATCCAGACTGGTCGCGAAGAGCCGGGCGTCGCGACGAAAGACCCGGGCTCGATCCTTCAGCCGGAAGCGCGCGACGTTGGTCTTCAGCGCGTGCAGCGCCCCCGGGCCGTTTTCGACGAAGTCACACGACTCCGCACCCCGAGAGAGAGCCTCGAGTCCGAGCGCGCCCGATCCGGCGTAGAGGTCGAGGACACCGGACTCGTCGAGCCTCGGCTCGAGGTGGTCCATCCAGAGGCCGCGAAGAACCTCGCTGGTCGGGCGAACCCGCCCGCCCGGCGACGTGAGGTCTTGGCCGGCCCAATGACCAGAGAGGATGCGCATCGAATCCCGGGAGAGGAGCGAAGGTTGAACAGCCCTCAGGCTCGCGATCCGGGGCGGCCCCCACAAGGGCTCGGGGCAGCCGGTACGTCGGGCGTGGTTGCGCCCCTGGCCGTGCCGCCCCCGATTGCCGGCGACACCTATCCCGTTGGGAGTGCCGATGCGCCACCGAGGTACCCGATGTCCATCGTTTTGGCGGCGCCCCCGCGCCGGCTCGGGGGGTATGGTGTCGGGTCGCGTATGTGCCGTCATCGGCGTGCTGGCGACGGCCCTCGGCGGGCCCCTTCCGTTGGTCGCGCAGGGACAGATTCCCATCGGGATCGACTCCGTGGGCGCGCTTCGCGTCGACGACCAGGCCGAGTTCGACTTCGACGGCGTCCTGTCGGAGCCCTTCTGGGAGCGGGCCGAGGTGTTGTCGGATCTTCGGCAACGCGAGCCGTTGGAGGGGGTGCCCGCCACCGAACGAACCGAGGTTCGCCTCGCCTACGATGACAACGCCCTGTACGTGGGTGTACTGGCCTTCGACCGCCAGCCCGACGCCGTCGTGGCGCGGATCCGCCAGCGCGATCGGATCATGTCGGCGAGCGGCTTCGGACTCTCGTTTCAGGGCGACGACGCGGTCGCGTTCATCCTGGATCCCTTTCTCGACCGCCGAAGCGGGATCCTCTTCGCGACCAATCCCAACGGGGCGCAGTTCGATGCGTTGATCACGGATGAGGGCGCCGAGATCAACGCCGACTGGCGAGGGGTCTGGGAGGTGCGTGCGACCCGCACCTCCGAGGGGTGGAGCGCGGAGTTCTCGATACCCTGGCGCACGCTCCGGTACCCGCCCGACGCCTCGGCGGGGTGGGGTCTCAACGTGGCTCGCGTGATTCAGCGCGAAAACGAGCAACTGCTCTGGCAGGCGTGGGATCGAGAGGGAGGTGGCTTCGAGCGCATGAGCCAGGCGGGTCGCCTGACCGGACTCGAGGGGTTGCCCCGCCCCCGCACGAACATCGAGGTGAAACCCTATTCCCTCGGGGGTCTGCGGTGGACCCGGGCAGATACCGGGGATCCGGGGCTTCCTCCCCCACTCGACCGGGATCCCTCCGGCGATGTGGGCGTCGACCTGAAGAGTGAGGTGCGACCTGGGCTGGTGCTGGATCTCACCGTCAACACCGACTTCGCGCAGGTCGAGGTCGACGACCAACAGGTGAACCTCACGCGATTCAGTCTGTTCTTCCCCGAAAAGCGGGAGTTCTTTCTCGAGAACGCCGGCATCTTCGAGTTCGGGCAGCAGGGCTTCTTCGGCCCCCCGCCTTTTCTCGCCTTCTTCTCCAGGCGCATCGGGATCGGGGCCGGTGGGGCGGTGCCGATCCTGGGCGGGGGGCGTCTCACGGGGCGCATCGGAAGCCAGACCGTGGGGTTCCTGTCGGTGGCGACCGACGAGTTCGGCTCCAGAGGTCGAGAGGTGTTCAACGTCGGGCGGGTGAAGCGAGACGTGGGGGAGGCCAACTACATCGGCGCGATCCTCACGGATCGACGCGGGGACGGCCCGGCCAACACCGTCGCGGGGGTCGATGCGCGGGTCGTCATTCGCCCGACGCTGATCGCCGACGGCTTCCTCGCCCGCACCTTCACGGAGGGAGCCGGTGGGGAGGGCACGACGGCGTATACGTCGCTGAACTACACGACCGACCTGTGGGGCGGCTTCTTTCAGGGGCTGCAGGTGGCCCCCGGCGCTCGCGCGAACTCGGGATTCATCGCGCGCACCGACTTCCGAAGCGTCCAACTGAATCTCCGGCGGAGCTTTCGGCCCGGCTTCCTCGGGATCCGGAAGGTCGACTTCAGGGTGAACGGTCGATACGACTCGACCGTCGACGGCCGCTTCCAGGGGCGGGAAGTCGGCCTGTCGATGGGACCGCAGTGGGACACCGGGGACTCCTTCAACGTCAGCTGGAACCGGGGGGCGGAGCAGATCGACGACGATTTCGTGCTGGCGGATTCGCTTCCCGTCCCCGCGGGTCTCTACGACGACGGTCAGTGGTCGATTCGAGGTTCTACCGGGGGGCGCCGGCCCTGGTCGCTGTCGATGAACGTCTCGGGGAGCGACTTCAACGGAGGCGACCTGCTGCGCTTCGGTGGGTCCGTATCGCTCGCCCCGACGCCCTCGGTGGCGTTCACCGCCGGATTCGACCGCAACGACGTGCGTCTCCCATCCGGGGCCTTCACGGCCGACGTCACCTCGCTTCGCTTCACCTGGGCGCTCACCACCGAGATCACGACGAACGCGCTGATTCAGTACAACGGCCTCGCCGACGAGGTGCTCACGAACGTGCGGTTCAACTTCATCCACCGGCCCGGGAGCGACCTGTTCGTGGTCCTCACCGAAGACCGCCTGCGCGAGGGGGCGGTCTGGCGTACCGAGGATCGAGGTCTCGTCGTGAAGCTGACCTACCTGATGCGCTTCTGAGCGAATCGGATCGCAGCCGGGGCGCCCCCGGCGTCACCCGCCGGCGAGCTGCTTCCAGCGCCCGGCGTCCTCACCGCGCCCCCAGCCCTCGTAGAGTTCGGCCAGCGATCGAGCGATGCGCAACGTGCGGGGGTCCTGGCCGCCGAAGGTGTCGCGGTGCACGTCGTAGGCCGCGATGAAGTCGGACTCCGCGCCCGTCCGGTTTCCGCTCTCCGCCCGCACCCGCCCGCGGTTCATGTGCAGGTTGGCGGTGAAGCTGTGCCCGGCCGGTAGCGCCGCTTCCGCGATCGCGACCGCCTCATCGAGTGCGACGAGGGCCTGGTCGAGTTGGTCGCGGCTCGCGAGAACCACCCCCAGCGTGAGGATCGCTCGAGCGAGGAACGGACTCGAGGGACCGTCGGTGGCCCGCGACATCCGCACCGCTTCGCGCGCCGTCGTCTCGGCTTCGTCCACCTCGCCGGCGGCGTCGAGCACCTGGGCGAGGCTGACGAGGTCGTAGGCGACATCGGCGTGATCTTCGCCCCGGGCCAGCCCGATATCGACCGCCCGTCGCTGATAGGGTAGGGCGCCCGCCGGGTCGCTCTGGAGGAGGCGAATGCGGCTGAGCTCGGTCAGGGTGGGACCGAGCGTGGGATGGTCGGCCCCCATCCGGACCTCGTCGAGCTCGAGCGACTCCCGCAGCACGGCTTCGGCCTCGTCGAGCTTTCGCTGCGACACCAGGATCGCCCCGAGCGACTGGAGCGAAACCGACAGCGTGCCCTCGCCCTCGGCATCGAGCTCTCGCTCGATCGCCACCGCCTGGCGGGCGTACGTTTCGGCGCCGTCGCGGTCGTCTTCGTCGAGAGCCACCTGGCCCAGAAGGGTCAGAATCACGCCGCGCGACGGTCGTCGATCTCCCTCGAGCTGATCCTGGAGTGCCAGCGCCTGCTCGTAGCTCTCCCTCGCCTCGGCCGTGCGACCCAGCCGCGCGAGCGCGCGCCCTCGATTCGAGAGGCTGGCGGCGAACTGCATGGGGTGGTTCTCGAACACGGGGATCGCGTCGCGGAAGATCGAATCGGCGGCCTCGTAGTCGCCGCGTTCGAACAGGTTGTTGGCGAGAGCCGCGCGTACGGCCGCCGTCTCGGCGGCATCGGGTCCGGCGAGGGCCACGGCGAGCTCTTCGGATTCCTCGAAGAGCGGGGTGGCTCGGTCGTACAGACCGAGGTTGTCGTAGGCCGTCGCCATCGAGAAGAGCAGGTCACCCTTGACCTCCGGATCGTCGAGCACCGATACGGTCTCGACCCCCTGGTCGAGGAGTTCACGGGCGGTGACGGCGGCGCCTGCGACCGGATTGCGATCCTCGATGGCGAACAGCCCGGTCAGGAAGTTCGAGAGCGTCTCGGCCTTCGTTGCCTCGATCCGGGCCCGGTCGCGTTCGTTGGCCAGGCGCAGGGTGTAGAAGACCACGAGCGACGAAACCACCAGCAGGGCCGCGGCCACGCCCCCGACGGCGGTGCGGTTGCGCGCGAGGAACTTACGGGCGCGGTACCCGAATGCATCGGCCCTCGCCGACACGGGCAGGTCGAGGATGTAGTTCGCGAGGTCGTTGGAAAACGCCTCGACCGACTGGTAGCGGCGCTCGGGCTCCTTGCGCAGCGCCATCATGACGATCGTGTCGAGGTCGCCCGTGAGAAGGCTGCGCAGCTTGGACGCGTCGACGCGTCGCGCACCCCCGACGTCGGCGGCCGACGGGCCACCATCGTCGTGGGCTGCCGTCCACTCCCGGCTGACGGCGGTGCTGGGGCGTTCGGGCCCCTCCTGGCAGATCACCCGTTCGATCTCGCCCGGGGTGCCCGTACCGAAGCGGTGGGCCGGCCGCCCGGTGAGGAGCTCGTACAAGACGGTGCCGAGCGCGTACACGTCGGTGGCCGTGGTCACCGCGTCTCCGCGCACCTGCTCTGGACTCGCGTAGGCCGGCGTCATCGCGACCATGGTGCGGGTCTCGGGCGCACGGGCGTCGGGCTCGACGAGCTTCGCGATCCCGAAGTCGAGCAGCTTGGGCACACCTTCGGCCGTGACCAGGATGTTGCCCGGCTTGAGATCGCGATGGACGACGAGGTTCCGGTGTGCGTATGCCACCGCGTCACACACACTCCGGAACAGATGAATGCGATCCCGCACGGAGAGCCGCAGACGGTCGCAGTATTCGTCGATCGGTTCGCCCTCGATCAACTCCATGACCACGAAGGGGAGGCCGTCCGGGGTGGTGCCGCCGTCGAGCAGTCGCGCGATGTTGGGGTGGTTGAGCGAGGCCAGGATCTGTCGCTCCGCCTTGAACCGTCGGATCTGTTCCTTGCTCGCGATGCCGCCGCGGATGAGCTTGATGGCCACGCGGGCTTCGTAGGTGTCGTCGTCGCGTTCGGCGAGGTAGACGGTCCCCATCCCGCCGTGCCCCAACTCCCCTACGATCCGGTATGGCCCGAGGCGCGTGCCGGCGCGATCGGGTCCATCGCGGTCGAGGATCGTGGCCACGGCCCCCTGCACAGCCTCCTCGAGGGGGGCCTCCCCCGTGCGATCGAACCGAAGAAGCCCCTCGACTTCGTCGGCCAGCGACGCGTCGTCGAGGCGAACCTCGGCCAGCCGCTCCGCCCGTTGTTCGTCCGGCAGATCGGCGAGTTCTTCGAACAGGGCCTCGAGTCGGGCCCAGCGGTCGTCGGTCACGCCGTGCTCGTTTCCGCCTCGGGCCCCTCGTCGGCGAGACGGGCCATGAGCCACGCCGTCGCCATCCGGATGTCTCGATGCACGGTGGCGATCGATACGTCGGTCACCTCGGCGATCTCCTCGAGGTTGAGCCCGCCGAAGTAGCGCAACTCGATCGCCCGAGCCTTGCGGGGATCGTTGGCGTTCAGCGCCTCGAGCGCCTCGTCGAGCGCCAGGAGGTCGAGATCGGGGGGTGGGGTCACCGCGTCGGCCGCGTGCAGCGTGACCCGGGCGCGGCCCCCACCGCGCTTCTGGCGGCCGCGCGAGCGCGCGTGGTCGACGAGCATACGCCGCATGACCCGCGAGGCCGCCGCGAAGAAGTGCGCACGATCCTGCCACTGGATGTCGGCGTCGACGAGTCGCACGTAGGCCTCGTGGACGAGGGCCGTCGGTTGCAGCGTGTGCCCCTCCGCCTCGCCCACCATGTGGCGCGAGGCGAGCCGCCGAAGCTCGTCGTAGACCAGGGGCAGCAGGTCGTTCAGCGCCTCGGCGTTGCCTCCGCGCCAGTCCAGGAGGAGGCGGGTCACGTGTGTGGTGTCGGTCACGGCGGTCTCGTGCGGGAGGGGGACGTCTCGAAGTTGGTCGGCCCCGGGATCCGGCCGCAAGCACGCTGGCGTCGCCCATGAGGGGCCCGCAGATTCGCGGTGCAGTTCCAACGGCCGATACGGTATCCCCCAGACCCGCTCATGATCCGCTTTCGTCATCAGCTGCTCCGCCGCGCGGCGCGCGCCCTCGTCGGCCTCGCCCTGGCCCCCGCCCTTCTCGCCGCCCAGGACGAGCGAGGTGATGCGCCGCTCGCTCGCGCGATCGAGGGGGTCGCCTTCCGCGAGATCGGTCCGGCCATCATGGGCGGACGGGTTTCGGATCTGGCCGTTCACCCCTCCGCTCCGGCCACGTGGTACGTGGGGCTGGCTTCGGGGGGCGTCTGGAAGACGACCAACCACGGAATGAGCTGGGAGCCACTGTTCGATGCGATGCCCACCGCGAGCATCGGTGACGTGACCGTGGCACCCTCGAACCCGGAGGTCGTCTGGGTCGGGACCGGCGAGCCCCAGAATCGTCAGTCGAGCCCCTACGGCGGGGGCGTCTTCCGTTCGCTCGACGGAGGGCGCAGCTGGGTCGACCTGGGGCTCCACGAGACGAGACACATCTCCCGGATCGTCGTGCATCCGCGGGATCCCGACGTGGCCTACGTCGCCGCGGTCGGACATCTGTGGGGCGCGAACGAGGAGCGCGGGGTCTTTCGTACGCGCGACGGCGGCAAGACGTGGGACAAGGTGCTCTATCGCGACCCGGACACGGGAGCGATCGATCTGGTGATGGACCCCAACGACCCCAACACACTCTTCGCGGCGATGTATCAGCGCCGGCGCACGGTGTTCGGCTTCAGCGCGTCGGGCGAGGGGTCGGGGCTGTATCGCAGCCTCGACGGCGGCGACAGTTGGGAGCGCCTCGAGCGAGGCCTCCCCGAGGGGGACCTCGGCCGCATGGGGATCGACGTATTCGCCGGAGATTCGCACCTGATCTACGCGACGGTCGAGGCGTCGGGCAGTGAGACGCGCGGTCTCTACCGATCCACCGATCGCGGCGAGTCGTGGACGCGCGTGAGCGGCAACAATCCGCGCCCGATGTACTTCTCGTACGTGCGCATCGACCCGAAGAACCCCGACCGGATCTACATGGGTGGCGTGTCGCTACAGGTATCCGACGACGGGGGGCGCACCTGGTGGGAGAGCGACGGCGCCCAGGGCATACACGTCGACCATCACGCCCTGTGGATCGACCCCGCGGATTCCGACCACCTCGTGCTCGGCAACGATGGCGGGATCGCCAGTTCGTGGGATGGATCGCGCACCTGGCAACACCACGACAACCTGGCGATCGGGCAGTTCTACGAGATCGGTGTCGACGATCGCGATCCCTACCATGTGTGTGGGGGACTCCAGGACAACAGTTCCTGGTGTGGACCCAGCCGTACGGTCGACGACTACGGCATCGGCAACGACGATTGGACCGACGTGTGGGGGGGAGACGGTTTCTACAATCAGCCCGATCCCTTCGATGCGCGCTACGTCTTCACAGAGTCGCAGGGGGGCAACTCCGGGCGGGTCGACCTCACGACCGGCGAGACCGTACGGATGCGCCCGGCGTACCGGCGCGACGACGAGGGGCGCTACAGCTTCAATTGGAACGCACCGATCGTGGTGTCGCGACACACGGAGGGTACCGTCTACGTCGCCTCCGACCATCTCATGCGTTCGCGGGATCGCGGGCTCACCTGGGAGGAGGCGAGCCCGGATCTCACCCGGGGTGTCGACCGCGACACGCTGACGATCTTCGGGCGCCCCCTCTCGGAGCCGCACCTCAGCCGCAACGACGGGCTCGGCGCCTACGGTACGATCAGTACGGTCGACGAGTCACCGCTCACCCCCGATGTCCTATGGGTCGGTACCGACGACGGCAATGTGCAGGTCACCCGAGACGGAGGGGCGACGTGGACCAACACGGTCGACGCCGTGCCGGACCTGCCCGGCCCGCGGTACGTGAGTCGCGTCGAGGCGTCGGCTCACGTCGAGGGCCGGGCCTACGTCGCCTTCGACGGACACTACGACGACGACTACGCCCCGTACGTCTACGCGACCGACGACTACGGGGTCTCGTGGAGTCGGATCAGTGCGGGTCTGCCCGATCATTCGGTCAACGTCGTTCGTGAACACCCCGATGCCGAGCACCTCCTCTTCGCCGGCAACGAGGTCGGCGTGTACGCGAGTGTCGATCGGGGTGCGAGCTGGACCCGCATGGCAGGGGGACTGCCGACGGTGCCGGTCGACGATCTCGTGATCCACCCCCGCGACGACGACCTGGTGGTCGGCACGCACGGCCGGTCGATCTGGATCGCCGACGATATCGGTCCGCTGCGCGAGGTCAGTGCGGAGGTGGTGGCTCGTGCCGCCCACCTGTTCTCGATTCGGCGGGCTACGCACTACGCGAGGCTGGGAGGATGGCCGTTCTGGGGGGCGGACTACTTCGGCGAGAACCCTCCCGACGGGGGCCTCATCCGCTACCACCTCGCCGAGGCGCTCGACCTCGAGACGGTGGGGCTGACCGTGCACGACGCGTCGGGTGCGTTGGTTCGCACGCTCGACGGCCCGGTCGAACCGGGGCTGCACACCGTGGTGTGGGACCTTCGTGCCGACTCGCCCCTTCCCGACGACCCCGGCGCGACGGGCTTCGGCGCTTCACCTCCCGGCGTTCCCGTGCTCCCTGGCAGCTACACGGTGCGTCTCGAGGCGGGAGGTCTCGCGATGGAGCGCTCGGTCGAGGTGCGCCTGGACCCCCGCGTGCAGACGACGGCGTCCGCACTCCGGGCTCGACAGGCGCTGATGGTCGATGGTGCTGCCCTCGCCGCCCCCCTGAGTGAGATCCAGGACCGGCTCCGGGGGCTGCTCGAGCAGCTCGACGAGGTGGGCGAACTCGTCGACGATCACGACGACGCCGACGATGCGCTTCGGGACCGCGTCGCCTCTCTCGCGGAGCGGGCGCGCGAGGTTCGCGGTGACCTGGGGCCGCTCAACGCCGCTACGCGTGCGGCCCGGGGGGCGGAGTCGAGCTTCCAGGCGCCGACAGGCGACGCCCGCTGGCAGGTCGATCGGGCGTGGGACGCACTCCCGGGGCTGATCGAACGGGTGAACGATCTCGTGGTGGGTGACGTACCGAGCCTGTATGCCGAACTCGACCGTCTCGGCATCCGACCCCATCCGGGCGAGCGTATCGAGATGCCCTCGCGCCCCGGGGGTGGGTGACCCGGGGGCGTTCTTTCACCATCGTAGATGGCCCCCTTCTTCCAACGGAGTCCGTCATGGCCGTCTCGCCCGAGGAACAGGCCCGCACGATGATCGCCAACCTCGAGAGCAAGACCGGTCGGTCGCTCGAGGCCTGGTTGGAGGAGTTGTCGGATCACGTGGAGTCCAAGCACGGGCAGATCGTGAAATGGCTCAAGAGCGAGCACGGTGTCACCCACGGCTTCGCCAATCTGATCGCCCACTCCTTTCGATCCGCCCGCTCCACCGTCGAGGGTGAAGAGGCCGACGATCCCGTGGCCCTCCAGTACCGTGGCAAAGAGGCGCTCCTCCCGATCTATCGTGCCCTCGTGGCCCATGCGCAGTCCCTCGGCGCCGACGTCGAGCTGGCCCCCAAGAAGAGCTACGTCAGCCTGCGGCGCGGGCGTCAGTTCGCGCTCGTTCAGCCGAGCACGAAGAGTCGCGTCGACCTCGGCCTTCGTCTCGACGGGGCCGAGCCGGCAGGACGGCTCGAGGCCTCCGGGAGCTTCAACAGTATGGTCAGTCACCGGGTGAGGCTGTCGTCGGTCGACGACGTCGACGCCGAGGTGAAGGGCTGGATGGAGGCGGCGTATCGCGACGCCTGAGTTCCTCCGAGCGTGGGTCGGGGCCGGCGTCGCGCTTCTGGTGCTGGGGTGCGGTGAGTCGGGGTCTGCGCCTGCGGTCGATCTGCCCGAGCGACTCACCGAGGTGCCCGCCGCACTGCCCCAGGGGGAGTGGGCAGCGCTGATCGACTCGTTGTCGGAAGACGGTGGATTCTTCGACACCGACAACCTGATCTCGAACGAGTCTTCGTTCCTCAACGTGCTGGGCCCCATGCGTCGCCTCGGCGTCTACGGAGGCGCCTACATCGGGGTGGGGCCCGATCAGAACTTCTCCTACATGGCCCAGCAGCGGCCGCACCTCGCCTTCGTGGTCGACATCCGCCGCGACAACCTGCTGCAGCACCTGCTGTTCAAGGCGCTCTTCCACGAGGCCTCGACCCGGGCGGAGTACCTCTCGCTTCTGGTCGGAGTGGCGCCCCCCGCCGACGGGACGACGTTCCGGGAGAGTTCGATCGGCGAGATTCTCGCGTACGTGGCCGGGGCCGATGGCGGTCCCGGCACCCCGCAGGCCGAAGAGGCCCGGCGTCGACTCACGAGCCGGCTGGGCACCTTCGGAATCGACCTCTCGGACGACGATCGGGCGACGGTGGAGAGGTTCCACGACGAGTTCGTTCGCCAGGGGCTCGACCTGCGCTTCACCACGCTCGGACAGCCTGCTCGACCCTTCTACCCCACCTTCGGCGAGTTGCTCGCCGCCCGCGATCTCACCGACGAGGCGGGAAGCTATCTCGCCACCCGCGACGACTTCCTCTTCCTGAAGGGGCTTCAGGAGGCCAATCGAGTGGTCCCGGTGGTCGGCGATCTCGCCGGCGACAAGGCCGTGCGGAGGATCGGCGAGGAGGTGCGGGCCCGCGGGCTCGTCGTGCGCGCGTTCTACGTGTCCAACGTCGAGTTCTACCTCGATCGCGACGGCTCCTTCGCCCGCTTCGCCGAGACGGTGGCGGGGCTGCCCATGGACGAGTTCTCGGTGCTCGTCCGGAGCGTGTTCCCGCAGGGGCTCGTGCGACGGCACCCCCAGGCCCAGCCCGGGGACTACTCGACGCAGGTGCTCGTGCGCATGACCGATGTGGGGGAGGCGGTGCGGGCTGGGGGCTACGGGAGCTACTGGGACGTCGTCACCCGCGATGCGATCGGCCCGGGCATGCAGGGCGGAGGCTGAACCCGTGGCCGACCCTGATCCGTAGGGATGCGCACACTCCTTCGCCACTGGACATCGAACGAACGGCATGAACGAACAACAGCACACCAGCGATGATTCGTCCGGACACTCGCGGGAAACCCATCGTGTCTCGGGCGACCGCCTCCTCGAGACCGTCAAGCGCATCGTGCGGGAGGGCAACGCCCGCCGCATCGTGATTCGCAACGAAGACGACCGCGTGCTTCTCGAGTTCCCCCTCAGCGCCGGCGTCGTCGGCGCGGCTCTGCTCCCGATGTGGGCCGCGATCGGCGCCGTAGCCGCCCTGGTGGGGAATTGCTCGATCGAGGTGGAACGCAAGACGTCGCAGTAGAGCCGAGAGGCACCGAGAGGTATGCCGGAGCTACCCGAGATCTCGACGTATCTCACGGCGTTTCGCTCGCGTATCGCAGGTGAGGTCATCGAGGGCGTTCGGCTGCGATCTCCGTCGCTCCTGCGCACCTTCGATCCCCCCCTCAGCGATGTGAAGGGACGGCGCGTGGTCGACCTGCGCCGGATCGGCAAGCGGATCGTCTGGGCACTCGAAGGCGAGCGTTTCCTCGTCTTCCATCTCATGGTCACGGGGCGCTTCCACCGCCGGAAGGCCGGGGCCGCGCTACCCCGGAAGCACACGCACGCCGCCTTCGATTTCGCCGACGCCACCTACCTCCTGACCGAGCGCGGGAAGCAGAAGAAGGCCTCCCTCCACCTGGTGATCGGCGAACACGATCTCGGGGCCCTCGACCCTGGAGGGCTCGAGCCGCTCGATGCGTCGCTGGGTGAATTCGACGAGGCGCTGCGACGCGAGAATCGAACGCTCAAGCGAGCCCTGACCGACCCTCGCATCCTCAGCGGCGTGGGGAACGCCCATTCCGACGAGATCCTGCTCTCCGCCCGACTCTCGCCGGTGCAGCGCACGCACAACCTCGACGACGACGAAATGGCGCGCCTCTATCGCGCCACGGTGCGCGAACTCGGCGACTGGGTCGCACGCCTCGCGAGCGAGACGGGTGACCGGTTTCCGGAAAGGGTCACCGCATTCCATCCCGAGATGCGCGTGCACGGGCGGTACGGCGAGCCCTGCGCGGACTGCGGTGATCCGATCCAGCGTATCGTGTACGCCTCGAGAGAGACCAACTATTGTCCCACCTGTCAGACGGGTGGACGCCTCCTCGCCGATCGGGCCATCAGCCGACTGCTCGGCACCGACTGGCCGCGCACCCTCGAGGAGCTCGAGAACCACCTCGCGACGAGACGAACCGACCCCGCCTGACCCCTTTCGGCCATAATCAGGAGACCCTTTTCGTGGATGCACCCGATCCAGCGCAGGAACGCCTCCGGTTTCCGATCGGCCGCTTCGCCGTCGTGTCGGACCCCACTCCGGCCGACCGACGTCGCTGGCGCGATGCGATCGCGGCGACTCCTGCCGACCTTCGACGCGTCGTAGCGGATCTGTCGGAGACGCAACGGTCGACGCCCTATCGACCCGGGGGCTGGACCGTGCGGCAGGTGGTCCACCACATCCCCGACAGCCACATGAACGCATACGTGCGCTTCAAGCTCGCGCTGACCGAAGACGAGCCCACGATCAGGCCCTACGACGAGGCCGCGTGGGCGCGGATGCCCGACGGAGACCATGCCGACCTCGAACCGTCGCTGAGGCTGCTCGAGTCACTCCACGTCCGCTGGGTGCAGGTCATCGACGCGGTAGCGGCCGACGAGTGGCGGCGCACGCTGATCCATCCCGAGGTCGGTCCGGTCGACCTGGACGAGATGCTCCAGAGTTATGCGTGGCATGGCGCGCATCACATCGCCCACATCGCGCACCTGCGGGAGCGACGGAAATGGTAGAACTGCCGGGTCCGGCTCGGATCGTTTCGCTCAATGTGGGCTCGATCCAGGAGTTGTCTTGGAGAGGGCGGTCGAAGAAGACCGGAATCGACAAGCGCCCGGTCTCGGAGCGGCTCGCCGTGGAGCGGCTCGGCATTCGGGGCGACGTACAGGTGGACCGCCGCTACCACGGCGGCGTCGACAAGGCCGTATACGGCTACGCATCCGAACACCACCCCTACTGGAGTGACTGGCTGGGTCGCGAAGTGGGGCCCGGCGCCTTCGGCGAGAACCTGACCCTCGAGGGAGTCCTCGACGACCAGGTGCACATCGGGGATCGCCTGTGGGTGGGTTCGGCCCTGCTCGAGGTCTCTCAGCCCCGCCAACCGTGCTCGACCTTCGCGGCGTTCCACCAGCGCTCCGACCTGCCGCGCGCATTCGCCGAGGCGGAATGGCCCGGCATCTACCTCCGGGTCATCGAGGAGGGCGCCATCGCGCCGGGTGACCCGGTCGAGCGCGAGGTCGTGGGGAGCACCTGGACGGTGCAGCGCGTCTTCCGCCTGGTCATGGGGAGGGAATCGCTCCCCGACGACCTCGACGATCTGCTCGCTCTCCCGGCACTCGCCGAGAGTTGTCGCACCGACCTCGTCAGTCGGCGACGGGCGCGCTCGGGAGTCTGAGGGGCGCCTCGGTCGTCTCGTAGCGGTCCATCGCCTCGAGGATGATCCGATGCGCGTCGTCGATGTCGCGCCACCCCCGGACCGTCGTGCGCTTTCCCTCGAGGTCCTTGTAGACGCGAAAAAAGTGTTCCACCTCCCGCAGGAGGTGCGAGGGGACGTGCGCCAGTACGCGGTACTCGTGGTGACGAGGGTCTTCGATGGGTACGGCGAGAATCTTCTCGTCGACTCCCTTGTCGTCTTCCATGAGGAAGACCCCGACCGGGCGAACCGCGATCAAACAACCCGGAAACGTCGGTTCGGTGACGATCACCAATACGTCGAGAGGGTCGCCGTCTCCCGCCAGGGTGCGGGGGATGAACCCGTAGTCGCCCGGGTAGTGCATCGCCGAATACAGCAGGCGATCGAACATGAGGAGCCCGGACTCCTTGTCGAGTTCGTACTTGTTTCGCGAGCCCCGGGGGATCTCCACGTAGGTGAATATCTGGTGCGGTGGGCGAGGACCGGGGCGAACGTCGTGTAGGGGATGGCTCATGTGGGAATCTCCATTTCGGCCCTCGCGACCCGCACGCATCGGCCGCCGACGCGGATTCGCGGCGGGTGATCGTGCTTCGCCAGAACGTCCAACTCCAGAAGGGAAGGGCGGCCCATCTCGAGCCCCTGTTCGACCGACCAACTCGCGCGGTCTTCGGAGGGGGCGAGCCGTCGGGCGAGGTAGCCGCCGAGCGCGGCGCAGGCGCTGCCCGTGGCGGGGTCCTCCGGCACGCCCACCTCGGGCGCGAACATCCGCGTGTGCACTTGCACCCCATCGGACTCCGCGGGTGCCACGACGTACACGAATGTACCGGGAGGATCGGCACCCAGGGCGCGCTTCCGCATCTCCGGATTCAGCGCGGCCCGACCGGCCGCTTCGACCGAGGCGACGGGCACGATCACGTAGGGCAGGCCGCAGGAGCCGAAGGCCGGGCGCAGAGGGCCGGCGAGGGGCCCGTACAGCCCGCCGGATGAGATCCCGATGTCCCCGGGGCCGAGCCCTACCATCGCCGCCACCTCGTCGACGTGGGCTTCGAGGGGCCACTCGCGATACGGCGTGCCCGTCGTGAGGCGTGCGAACGACACTGCGCCGTCCTGCACGGTGACGTCGACCGATACCGGCCCGATCCCCTCCTCCAGGATCACCTGCACATGCGACGCGTCGGGATCGCATTCGACGGCTCCCGAATCGACGAGGAAGGAGGCCGTTCCGATGGTGGGGTGCCCCGCGAACGGCACTTCCGCCCCGGGTGTGAAGATCCTCACCCGCCGGGTCGCTTCACCGTTCGCCGGATAGACGAACACGGTCTCCGACAGGTTCAGCTCACGGGCGACGGCCTGGAGCAGGTGAGCCGGAATCGGAGTCGCATCGGGGAAGACCGCCAGCGGGTTCCCGCCGAAGATCCGGTCGGTGAAGACATCGAGCGTGTGGTATTCGACGCGCATGAAGCCGAGGAGGTCGATCGGAGACGCTGAACGGAGGGACGACGACCCGTCAGGCTACCCCCTGGGGGCGTGCGGGGATAGTCTGCGGGGTCGCCCGTCACACCTTCGATACGATGCTCCGCTCCTTCCACGTCGCCCTCCCGGCTGAACCACGGGGTTTCCCGCTGGGGCTACCCTTCCTCGCCGATCTCGGCGACGTCGAGGTCAGCCCGACGGTGACGCTGCTCGCCGGTCCCAACGGGTCGGGCAAGTCGACGCTGCTCGAAGCGCTGGCCATGAAGGCTCGCCTGCCGGCGATCGGAACGGCCGCCGCGCACGACGACCCCACGCTGAAGGCGTTGCGTCCCCTCGAACGGGCGCTGCGGCTGTCGTGGTCGCGGCGCCTGCGGCGGGGGTTCTTCATGCGGGCCGAAGACGTGTTCGGCTTCATTCTGTCGATCCGGCGCCAGACCGTCGACCTCGCGGCCGAACTCGTCGAGGCCGAGAAGCGACTCGAAGGCTCGTCGGACTACGCCAAACGTCTCGGTCTGGGCCCTCTGCGCGCCTCCGCCGCGGCGCTTGCGGCCCGCTACGGCGAAAACCCCGACGCACGTTCGCACGGCGAGACCTTCCTCCACCTCTTTCGCGAACGGCTCGCGCCATCGGGGCTGTATCTCATGGACGAGCCCGAGGCGGCGCTTTCGCCCGAGAGCCAACTCGCGCTGGTCTCGCTCATGAGTGACGCCGTCGCGACCGGCTCCCAGTTCATCATCGCGACCCACTCGCCCCTCCTGCTCGCCATCCCGGGGGCCACGATCCTGGATTTCGACGACGATCGGGTGCGCGTGGCGTCCTGGGCCGATCTCGCGAGCGTCCGGCTCTGGCGCGAACTCCTCCAGGCTCCCGAGCGCTACCTGCGACACGTGTGGGAGCATCGCGAATCGCCTCGATTCCCCGGGGATGGAACCTGAGCGGGCGCTCGCGGATACGGTGGATACACCCCCTGATCCGCGGAGTTTTTGATGCTGTACAAGAAGAAGCGCCCCTGGGACTCGATCCCCTCGTCGGAGATCACACCCGAATCGGTCTATCTGAATCGGCGGCAGTTCATGGGGGCTTCGGCCGCCTTCGCGGCGGGTGCCGCGCTGCTGCCGGGTTCGGCCGCGGCTTCGATCCGGCGACTTCGGGGGCAGCAGGAGCCCGAGGTGGGCGAGGTCACGTACGGCGAACACCTTCGCGAGGATCTGAACTCGTATCAGGACGTCACGACCTACAACAACTTCTACGAGTTCGGCACCGACAAGCGGGACCCTGCCCGTAACTCCGGCGATTTCACGACCGAGCCGTGGACCGTCGAGGTCGAGGGGGAGGTGCACAAGCCGGGTACGTATTCGGTCGAGGATCTCGCACCCGCGAACCTCACCGAAGACCGCATCTACCGGCTCCGCTGCGTCGAGGCGTGGTCGATGGTGATCCCGTGGCGCGGGGTGGGACTGCGCGAGATCATTTCGAGGGTGGAACCTACGGCCAACGCGAAGTACGTCGCCTTCGAGACGGCGCTGCGCCCCGCCGAGATGCCCGGTGTGCGCCGTCCGGTGCTGGACTGGCCGTACCGCGAGGGTCTGCGCATCGACGAAGCGGCCAACGAACTCGCCTTCATGGCCACCGGCCTCTACGGGCAAGACGACCTGCCGAACCAGAACGGCGCGCCGCTGCGGCTCGTCGTTCCGTGGAAGTACGGCTTCAAGAACATCAAGTCGATCGTGAAGATCTCCTTCGTCGAGGAGCAGCCCTACACGACGTGGCAGGCGTCCGCGCCCCACGAGTACGGCTTCTACGCGAATGTGAACCCGAACGTCGACCACCCGCGGTGGAGCCAGGCGCGGGAGCGCCTTCTGCCCTTCGGGCGTCGCGAAACCGACATGTTCAACGGCTACGCCGAGCAGGTCGCCCACATGTACGCCGGGATGGATCTGGCGCGCTGGTACTAGTCGCCTCCTCGTAGGACGCGTCCTGCGCGTTCGGCGGCGGCCGAGTCCAGAGACGGAACGATGACGGTATCCGACGCGCGGCGCCGCGTGCTGCTGCTCAAGGGCCTCACCTGGGTGATCTGCCTGATCCCGCTCGTGTGGTCCGTGTGGCTCTTCACCACGGGGCGGGGTTCGGTCGATCCGGTAGAGGAGTGGTTGCACCGATCGGGGAAGACGTCGGTGATCATCCTGATCGCGTCGCTCGCGGTGACCCCCCTTCGGCGGCTCGCCGGGTGGAACGATCTCCAGAAGCTGAGGCGCCTGCTGGGTCTCTTCGCATTCTTCTACGCCGTGGTGCACCTGGGCGTCTACCTCTACTTCGACCAGGGGCTGGCATGGAGCTTCATCGTCGAAGACGTCGTCGAGCGGCCGTTCATCTTCTCAGGGACCCTCTCTTTCCTCCTGATGGTACCGCTCGCCCTCACCTCGACACGAGGGGCGATTCGTCGGCTGGGGAAGAAGTGGGTCACGCTGCACCGGCTCGTCTACATCGCGATGGCGGCGGCCCTTCTGCACTACACCTGGGGACAGAAGGCCGACATCCGCGACCCGCTGATCGCCGCCGCGATCGTGGTCGCACTGTTCGCCGCCCGCGTGTGGTGGTGGTGGCAGAAGCGGGCTCGCGCGGCCGCGGCTTGAGCCTTCGAGACCCCGCCGACCCTTCGAGGTCGGTGAGACCCGTTGCCCCGGTTCCGGCGGCGTGGGAGGTTTGGGGGCCGTTCGATTCCCCGCACGCCGCACGCGCATGACGTTCTTCCGCCGCTCCCGTCGCTGGTCCTTCGCCTCCGCCCTCGTTCTCGTCTCGGGGGCGTGTGCCTCGGGTGCGGCCTCTGGGGTGCCGGTGCCCACTCCGACCTCCGAAGCGAGTGAAGCCATGCCGGAGCTCCGTGAGGGTGACGACTTCGTCGTATACCTGGCCGATGGCCGCCGGGCGTCGATGGCCGACCTCGTATCGGCGATGGCCGACTACGACGTGGTGTTCCTCGGCGAGGAGCACAACGACCCCATCACGCACCGCGTGCACGCTCGACTCCTCGAGAGCGCCTACAGTGATCATGCGGAGGGCCGCCCCCTGGTTCTCTCGCTCGAGATGTTCGAGCGAGACGTGCAATACGTCGTCGACGAGTACCTCGACGATCTGATCACCGAGAGCCACTTCCGGTCGAGTGCGCGTCCCTGGGACAACTACGAGACCGACTACCGCCCCATGGTGGAGTTCGCGAAGGCCCACGATCTCGAAGTGGTGGCGGCCAATGCGCCTCGGCGCTACGTGAACCGCGCTTCGCGACTCGGGCGCGCCAGCCTCGACGCGCTCGGCCCCGACGCGGTCCGGTACCTTCCTCCCCTCCCCTATCCCGAGGCCAGCGCGGCCTACCAGGCCGAGTGGGATGCGCTGATGGGAGAGGCCGCCGGTCACATGCGGGGCTCTCCGCTCGATGGGCAGACGTTGTGGGACGCGAGTATGGCCCATGCCGTCGCGGGGGCGCTGGAGCGCTCAGCGGGAGCCCTCGTGCTCCACGTGGCGGGTGGCTTCCACATCGAAAACGCCACCGGCACGCCCGAGGCGCTCGAGCACTACCGGCCGGGTACGTCGGCCCTCATCGTGGCGGCGCGCCCCGCCGACGATCCGACCACCTGGGACGCCGAGCGCCTCGCGGGCCTGGGCGACTACGTGATCGTGACGCGGCGGCCGACGGAGGGTTGAAGGCCCTCCAGGTCGCCGTGGGCGTCGCCCTGGTCGCCATCGGGGCTCGCTTCGACGTCGCGATCCCGGGCAGCCCCGTACCGCAGAGCCTGCAGACACTCTCCGTCGTCGTCGTCGGGGGTGCGCTCGGGATGCGGCTCGGGGCGGTCACCCTCTTGGCCTACCTCGTCGCGGGTGCGGTAGGTCTGCCGGTCTTCGCGGGTGGTGCGGCGGGGATCGACGCTCTCGTGGGCCCCACCGCGGGCTACCTGGTCGGCTTCGTGGCTGCGGCGGCCTTCGTGGGATGGTGCGCCGAGCGCGGATGGACCGAGCGTTGGCCTCCAGGGATGGCACTCCTCTGTGCCGCCCACCTCGTCATCCTGCTGATGGGATGGGCATGGCTGGCTCGAAGCCTGGGCGCCTCGGCGGCGTGGGCCGGTGGCGTGGCCCCGTTCCTCTATGGCGGGGCCGTGAAGTCGGCCTTCGGTGCGGCCCTCTTGTGGTGGGTGTCGCGTCGGTATCCCTCGATGAGACCCCGCAAGACGGCGGCGGCCGATCGTATCTCCGGGGGCTCGTAGCCGGCGAAGCCGAGCACGAGGGCCGGGCCCGGGCTCGGGTCGGGGGGGATGGCGAAGAACTCCAGGGGGATCGTCTCGATACGCCGTTCCCGGGCGCGACGCGAGATGATCTCCGCGTCGACCGCCGGGGGCAGGTCGAGCACGGCGTGCATGGCGCCGGTCGGCAGGCGAATCCGAGGGGCTTCCGGGGAGTCGTCGTCGAAGGCGGTGCAGAGGGCGTCTCGTCGTTGACGATAGAGCGTCCGCGTACGGCGTATGTGGCGTCCGAAGTGTCCCTCGTCGAGGAAGTGCGCTACGGATCGCTGCAGCCAGGGTGAGCCACCGCCGGTCAGGGCGCGGTGGCGTCGCAGGGCGGCCTCACGCAGACCCGGCGGGGTCAGCAGATATCCGATCCGCAGGGCCGGAGCGAGCGACTTCGAGAAGGTGCCGACGTAGATCACTCGACCGCGCTCGTCGAGCCCCTGCAAGGAGGGCAGTGGCCGGCCGTCGAGTCGGAACTCCGAGTCGTAGTCGTCTTCGATGATCCAGCCGTCGGTGTCGGCTGCCCACTCGAGGAGCCGCAGACGCCGAGGGAGTGCGAGCACACAGCCGGTCGGAAACTGGTGCGAGGGGGTCACGTAGGCGGCGACGGCGTCGGGCCATCGGCGCGCCCCTTCCTCGACGTCGAGGCCGCGATCATCGACGCGCACCGGTACCGGAGTGGCCCCTCGCCGTTCGATGGCGCGTCGCGCTCCGATGTACCCGGGGTGCTCCACCCACACCTGGTCGTTCGACGCGGTGGTGATCTCGATCGCGATGCTGAGCGCCTCCTGGGCCCCGGCGGTGATCAGCACGTCGTCGGGCGAACAGCGTACCTGCCGGCTGGCTCGAAGGTGATGCGCAATGGCGATGCGCAGCTCCGGGTCGCCCATGGGATCGGAGAGGCATAGCGGGGCGTCGTTCATCTCGCGCCAGACTCGTCGCAGAACGCGGCCGAAGGGCCCCCGGCGGAACTCCCCGACCGCGGGGATGCCAGGCCGGAACGGACGCGGCCCAGAATCATCGCTGCCCACGGCCCCGTCGGTCGTACCTGGGTGGGGCCGGAGATCGCGGGGCGAGCGGACCAGGGGCAGATCGTCTGCGACGGTCGTGCCCGAACCCGAACGACTCACGAGTACGCCCTCGGCGACGAGTTGCTCGAACGCCGACACCACGGTCGAGCGAGAGACATCCAGGTCGTCGGCGAGCGATCGGGTCGATGGCAAGCGAGCGCCCGGCGCGAGACGACCCTCGATGATCGCCTCGCGAAGTGCCTGCGAGAGCTGCCGGTGGAGCGGCATCGATCGGCTGGGGTCGAGGTCGAGAAGGGGGATCGCCCCCTGGGGGCGTCGCGGCATGGATGGCCTCATCGCAGAAGTGGTATGTCCAACCTAAGCGTTTCTGGCTATTGAAGCCCAACCGCTTCACCGGGATCTTGGGATCCACATTCGCTCGAAGAGGGGGGGAGATGGCGAGAACGGTTCGCATTGGCGCAGTGGTCGTGCTCTCGGCGGTCGTGGCTCTCTGGCCGCACACGTTGCGGGCCCAGGCATCGCCACCCCAGGGCCCGACGCCGGAGGCGGCCGCGGCTCTGGCCCTCATGCAGGCCGGCGAGTGGACCCAGGCGGTGCACGCCTACCGCCAGATCGTCGCCGCGGCCCCCGGGGACGGGTTGTCGTGGCTCCGTCTCGGACGGGCGCTGACGGAGGCCGACGATCCCGCCGGGGCGCTCGATGCCCTCCAGCAGGCCGAAGAAGTGGGACTGGTCACGCCGTTTCTCGAGTTGTTCCGGGCCCAGGCGTTCGCCCGGATGGGACGGCGCGCCGATGCCCTGGACGCCCTCGAGCGGATCTCGCCCTCCCCGGCGCTCGGAGGTGGGGCGGCCGTCACCGGCATCGCCGACTTCGAGGCCCTTGCCGACGAGCCCCGCCTGCAGACTGTCGTCGCAGCCCTGGAGCAGGCGGCCTGGCCCTGCCGCGAAGACGAGGTGAGCCGGCAGTTCGACTTCTGGGTCGGAGATTGGGACGTCTACGCCGGTGGCAACCAGGTCGGCACCAATACCATCGAGCGAATGTTGGGGGGGTGTACCCTGCTCGAGAACTGGACCAACGCCGGCAACCGCGAGGGCAAGAGCTTCAACTGGGTCGACCGTTCATCGGGGCCCGAGCCGCGCTGGCGGCAGCTCTGGGTCGACGACTCGGGCAACACCCTGGACTACGCCAACGGCCACTTCGCCGACGGCGCGATGCACTTCGAGGGCCACACCTACTCCGCTCAGGGCGAACGCGTGCCCCAGCGCATGACTTTCCACCACATGCACGCCGATACGGTGCGGCAGGTGATCGAGCAGTCCAACGACGGCGGCACGACGTGGACGACCACCTTCGACGGGACCTACGTCCGCCGTCGCTGAGTCGAGGTCAGGACTCGGCTTCGAGGAGCCCTCGCATCTCGTCGAAGCGCGCTCGCTCGGCGTCGTCGACCGTGGGGTAGGAGATCGGCAGCCCCGCCAGCGTCGACGTCACGATCTCGGACACGGCGACACGCATGTAGTGCTTGTCGTCGGCCGGGATCGCGTACCAGGGCGCCCACGGGCGTGAGGTCGCCGCCAGAGCCGCCTCGTAGGCCCCCATGTAGTCGTCCCAATGGCCTCGCTCCCGCACATCGCCGACCGAAAACTTCCAGTTCTTCTCGGGCTCGTCGAGTCGGGCCAGGAAGCGCTCCTTCTGCTCGGCGTGCGACACGTTCAAGAAGAACTTGAGCACCACGGTACCGGTTTCCGCGAGGTGGCGCTCCCACCGCTCGATCGCTTCGAGGCGGCGGTTCCAGAATGCCGCCGATCCGGGGTCTTCGACGGGGAGGTTCTGAGCCTCGAGGTACTCCGGGTGGACCCGGACGACGAGCACCTCCTCATAGTGGCTCCGGTTGAAAACCCCGATGCGACCGCGCTCCGGAAGGCGCTTGGCCACCCGCCAGAGGAAGTCGTGGTCGAGTTCCTCGGCCGACGGTTGCTTGAAGGAGAAGACCTGGCAGCCCGCCGGGTTCACCCCTCGGAGAACCCGCCGAATGGTGCCGTCTTTGCCCGCCGCGTCCATGGCCTGGAACACCAGGAGCACGCTGTAGCGGTTGTCGGCGTACAGGACGCGCTGCTGGTCGGCGAGAACGTCGTTCAGGTCGCGAAGCCGTGCCTTGAGCAGGCTCCGGTCCGGCCGGTCGGAGGGAGGGGCGGTCTCGGCCGCAGCGAGTCGAAACGATCCGTCGAAAGCAACGAGGTAGGGCGAAGGTACGGGCTGCATGGCCGGCCGTGGTCGAAGGGATCGCAGTACACCTCAACCATAGCGGCCCTGCCGCGACTTGAAGAGGGGGGGACGGTCGGTCAGTCGCCCGCGACCACGCCGGCCCAGCGGGCTCGGAGGGCGAACCACAGCGGGAGGGCGAGCACGAGAACCGCGAGACCGAGGAGGAGCGGATGCATCGCGACCCGCAGTCCGCCCCAGGCGAGGCTCGCGTTCACAGCCCCGGCGTGTTCGATGGCTCGAGCCGCCTGTGCCAGGCCGCCGAGGGTGCCGAGGAGTCCAACCACCGCGCCGAACGCGCCCCAGAAGAGCACCGCGTCGATGCCGGTGGTGACCCGCGCCGCGTCGGCGCGGTCGGGGCGAAGCCGCGGCCACTGTGCCACCCCGAATCCCAGGGCGAGGCATCCGCACAACAGCACGGGCCACATGGCGAACCCTCCGTCTACGAAGAACTGCATATCAACCTCCCCTCATCGGTGTCGTGTGGAGCCGTGGCTCGGCTTCTTCGGCCGACACCACCGCACGAACCAGCAGGAACCAACCGAGGGCCCCGCTCAGGGCGAGGCCGAGTGCGACGGCGAGCGCCGTCGCGGTGGCGCCGACGAAGGCCACCAGTGGCGCGAGGTCTTCCGGGGGCGCCGCTGCCGCCATCGATGCGAAGCGGTAGACCTCGCTCAATCCGACTCCGCCGGCGACCAGGACGAGCAGAAGTGAAAGCGCGAGCGGCCAACCCAGCCCCCTGCGCGCCTGCTCGGGCGTAGCGCCCTTCACGAACAGCTGGAAGGCTTTGGTCGCGAGCGAGGCGGCGACGAGGGCCCCGACCCCGAGAATCGGCGTCAGAAAGGGCACCGACGCGGGCGAGAGGTCGAGCCCGAGCATCACGCTGGCGAGCACGACCAGCGTACTCGTCGAGACCAATACGAAGGCGAGGCGCTCTCCCCGCCGGGTGACCGCAAGGGGGAAGCGCCGAATGAGGGCGGCATACAGCGGTCGATGAAGCAGGGCGAGTCGCTCCGTGGCCTCGGGCCCGGGGATGACCAGCGCCCGGGCGCGCTCCATGGCGCGGGCCGGAGTGAGGCCGCGCGCCAGAAAGGCCGTATAGGCCCCTTCCAGATCTGCCTGCACCTCTCGTCCCAGTCGTGTGCGCACCGAAAGCGGAAGGGCCGCGGGCGGGTGAGGAGTGGCCGCCCCCGGGGTCGCCCGCGTCGACGTTTTCATGTGGCCTCCGGCTCCGTCCCCCGCACCACCTGGAGGAGCCGGGCCACGATGTCGCTCAGCGTTTGGGAGCGTCCGTCCAGGGCGGACCGACCTCGCGCCGTAAGCGCGTACTCCTTCCGGCGCCGACCGCCTCCAGTGGACCAGTTCCCGGTGACGAGTCCAGCTTTCTCGAGTCGGTGGAGGATCGGATACAACGTCCCGTGCTGGAAGGAGAACATCCCGTTGCTGTCGGCCTCGACATCGAGGGCGATCTGGTAGCCGTGCTTCGCTCCCTCGCGCAGACTCGACAGCACGAGCAGCTCGTTCACATCGCGGATGAGGGACTGCATTTCGACCGGCATGGGGACTCCGGGCGGCACATAAAGAGTGTCTATATATAGACCAATGATACACCCAGTCCCTCCAACGTCAAGGGCGGGCGCGATACGTTCAGGCCATGCATCGACTCAAGCCCCTGCTCTTCGTGCTCGGCCTGTCGCTCGTATCGGCGGTGACGCTGCGGGTGATGCTCGGTCGCGTGGCTGCCAGCATGCAGCCCGAGGTCGTGGAGGCCCCGCTCGTCGACTCCGCCGAGGTGGCGCGACGACTCGTCGGGTGCGGTCGGTTCCACTTCGTCTTCGACTCGCTGGGGTACCGTACCGGGCAGTGGCCCCCGGAAGTCGACTCCACCCTGTCGGCTGCTCGCGAGTCCGCGATCGTCTCGATTCAGGACGGAGCGGTGTTCGCGCGTTCGGCCGGCGGGCCGGGCCCGCGGGTGGGCGAATACCTGATTCAGCGCGACACCGCCTACCTGACCCTTCAGGGTGCGGGCGCCGGTGTACGGGCCCGGCTGGGCCCCGTCGGCGACTCCCTCGCGGGGCAACTGGAGCGTCTTGCTCCCGCAGGCGCGGTGATCGGGCGGCTGTTTCTGACGTCGGCGGTGGGGCCGGCGGGTTGCCCCGGCGCGTGACCCGGTCCGACCGCTCCCCCCGCATGCCCGTCGACGAGGTCCTGCCTCGCGTTCGGGAGGCGCTGCGGGACCAGGGGCGGGCCATTCTGATCGCACCTCCCGGAGCCGGGAAGACCACCCGGGTCCCGCTGGCTCTCCTCGAAGAACACTGGGCTGGGGCTGCCCGCATCGTGGTGCTCGAGCCACGACGGCTCGCCGCGCGGGCGGCGGCGGCCCACATGGCTTCCCTCGTGGGCGATCGCTCGGTCGGTGGTGTGGTGGGGCTTCGCACCCGGGGCGACACCCGCGTCTCGGACCGGACGCGGATCGAGATCGTCACCGAGGGAGTGCTGACTCGGATGCTGCAGACCGACCCCTCTCTCGATGGAGTCGCATGCGTGGTGTTCGACGAATTCCACGAGCGATCCCTCCCCGCCGATCTCGGGCTGGCCCTGGCGCTCCACGCACGTTCGGTCCTTCGGCCCGACCTCCGGCTCCTCGTGATGTCGGCCACCCTCGATCCCGGTCCCCTCGTCGACCTGCTCGAGGGGGCACCCGTGGTGCGCAGCGAGGGGCGCCGGTTCGAGGTCGAGACCCGCTTTCGGCCCCCGTCGCGGCGGGACCCGACACCGTGGGGGATCGCGCGCGACGCGGCCGACGCCGTCGTCTCGGCGATGGAGGCCGACTCCGGAGATGTGCTGGTCTTCCTTCCGGGCGCCGGCGAAATCCGGCGTACCCACGACCTGCTCGACGAGGCGGGACTGCCGGAGGACGTAGCGGTCGTGCCCCTCCACGGGCGCCTCGCCCGAGCGCGGCAGGACGAAGCGATCCGGCCCTCGGTCTCTAGACGACGGAAGGTGGTTCTCTCGACCGCGATCGCCGAGACCTCGATCACGATCGACGGGATCCGCATCGTCGTCGACGCCGGATGGATGAGGGTGCCTCGGTTCGATCCGGGGAGCGGCTTCACGCGGCTCG
>JANQNV010000034.1 GCA_028279425.1 Longimicrobiales bacterium
CGCACCGGAGTCGTGACCGTCACCGTCACGTCGGTGTCGGGTTCGGTTCCCACGACGGTCAGGGACGCGTGGTCGGGAACTCCTTCGAATGGGACGATCGATTCCGGGTTGGCCGTCGGATATCCGGTCACTCGATAGCGCGTGCCCAGGCGAGGCTCCGGCAGCAGCAACGAACCATCATTCGAGCTGGATCCGTCGAGGGGGTTGAGTTGGATCGCCGTCAACGGGGCGGTCGAAGTGATGCGAAGCGCGTTCGAGGAGAGCAAGGTTCCTTGAGGTCCGGGTGGGTCCGGCGTCGAGGGGGTCCAGCCCGTAACCTCACGGGTCGGCAACGTGACCGTTCGCGATTCTCCGGGAGGAATCGACACCGTCGCCGTTTGGGACAGGCTCGGTGCGCTGCCCACCGGTGCGTCGTTCTGCTCGACGGTGACGTCTGCAGTGTCGCGACCCGGGTTGGCGAGGATCACGCCCCAGGGCGATTCGATTTCGGCAGTGAGTCCCCGTTCGTTGGGGAGATCCACCGCCCAAAACTCGACCCCGACGTTCGGGCCCGCTCCGGTCCCTCCCGCCCCTGCGGCGCCCGCGCCAGCGCTCCCCCCCGATCCGGCGGCTCCACCGACACCCGCTACGCCTCCAACACCTCCGGTGCCTGCTCCCGCGGAGCCTCCGGTGGACGGGCCTCCACCGGTGCCCGACGCCCCGCCCGCCCCGGGTGGAACGCAGACTCCCAACCGCAGATCGCAGAGCAAGCCGTCTGCGGTGCAGTCGTTGTCGGAGTCGCACTGGGGTCGGCATGCGCCGACGGCGCAGCGGAGTGCACCGTCACAATCGGCGTCGCGCACACACTCCGCGCAAACGCCCCGGTCCGTGTCGCACACTCGCCCTCGCGGGCAGTCGAGCGAATTGTCGCACCGAACGGTCCCACCTCCGGCAGAACCGCCAGCACCCGCGCCGCCATCGCCAGCTCCGCTGGATCCCCCGGAGCTACATCCGACGGCGAGTATCGAAATCCACCACCACTTTCGTCCCATTCCCATCGCGGGCGACAGCTAGCACGGTGAACCGACCCCCTGCCGGCCTTCCGGCCGATCCCGGAGGCGTTTTTCCCGACTTGGTCACGACGCAGAGGCCAGGAATACTGACCAACATGTCGGCTTCATCTTCGGTTCGTTTTCTCACGGCTCTCGTTCTCGGTACCGGTCTCGCTGCGGCTTGCGGTGGAAGTGGAGACGGAGGATCGGGGACCGGCGGGTCCTCGGGTGCTGCGACCGGAGGGGGGCCGGGGACCGGAGGAGGCCCCGCTACCGGAGGAAGCTCCGCCACCGGAGGCGGGCCTGCGACTGGGGGTGGTCCGGCCACCGGAGGTGGAGCCGGTACGGCAGGGACCGGAGGGAACGGCACGGGAGGAGGAGCGGGCGCGAACTGCGACCCCGGCCCGGTAACCGTCGAAACTCCGAACGCCTCACCTCCCGGCCCCACGACGGATCATGCCGCCGTGTTCGATGGCCGATGCGGTGCGGCGCCCGGTCAAATCTTTCCCCCGGACGCTCCCTGGAACCAGTCGGTGCGCAACACGTGCGCCGATCCGAACTCCGACGCCGTCATTCAATACCTCCAAGCCACGGTCGATGGGGGCCAGACCTTCCGCATCGACATGGGCCAGCCGAGCGAAACCTTCGGCTTTCATCTGTTGGCGGCGGACGACTCCGTCACGCACGTCCCCTTCAACCCGACGAACGACTTCTTCCCCACGGCTTGTGACGAAGCACTCGTGCCCGTTCCCGCGGGCGGGCGCCTGGAAGGAGAGGCCGGTTACAGCTGCACCTCGGGCGGGGACTGTCATCTCCTGGTTTTCGACACGGCGGAGTGTCGGCTCTTCGAAATGTGGAAAGCAGACAACCCCGATGGCGCCTTCGACGGCGGGTGCCTCGCCGTTTGGGACGCGGACGCCACGAGCTCGGATCTCCGGGGCCTCCACTGCACCAGCGCCGACGCGGCGGGCCTTCCGATCATGCCCCTCCTCATCACGCCCGGAGAGATTCAGTCGGGGCGAATCAACCATGCCCTTCGGTTCATTCTTCCGAACGCCAACGTGCAGCGGCAGGTCTACGTCCGGCCGGCGACTCACAACCCGCTCAGGGAGAGTCAGTTCGGCGATCCAGACGCGGGCCCGTCGGGAACGATGCCG
>JANQNV010000084.1 GCA_028279425.1 Longimicrobiales bacterium
GCGACTCGGCGGCGTCGGGGAGCCCGAGACCGGGATTCGCCGCGAAGCGCGTCGGGTCGAGGACGTGCACCCCGTACGACGCCGCCGCGCGCACCCCGCGCCACGGCCCGCGCAACCGGTCCTCGAGGGCAGCCCGCAAGGCGCGGGGGTCGCCGTGGGCGACGAGGAGGATGAGCTGCGGCCGCAACGCCGCGAGCGCCTCGTCGTCGAGCGCCACCAGTCCCGGGAAGCGTTCATCGCCTTGCACGTCACCCGCCACGTTGCGAAAGGCGAGGGTCTCGAGCAGGTCGCCGAGCCACGTGCGATCGGTGATGACGCGGAACGCGCCGGGAACCCCGAAGAGCGCCAACACCTCGACCGGTTCTTGCAGCCGCAGCCCGCGAAGCCGCTCTCGCGCCCGGTCCGTCGCGCGGCGCATGGGCACGGCCGCGCGGACTCGCTCTCCCACTTCCTCGAGACCGGCGAAGGTGGCTTCGATGGATCGGGCGTCGACCAGCTTCACTGCCGCGGAGCCGACGGCGAGACGGTCGGCGAGGGGCCCGTGAATCGCGATGTCACCCACGACCAGATCGGGACGCGCGGCGGCGAGCACCTCGAAGCTGGGAGAGTGCGGATTGCCGAGGTCCGCCGCGCCGGAGACCGGTTTCGTGAGCGAGCGACGCACGGACGCGACGACAGTGTAGGGTCCCTCGATCGCCCCGAGGGCGTCCTCGACGTAGGGCAACAAGGTGGCGACCCGTACAGGCGTTCCCTGCCGCGCCGCGCTGCCCTCGTCGGAGAACGCGGCCGGTGCCCCCGCCGCGACGACGGCGACCAGGACGAGGAGACCACCCCGGAGGATTCCGCGGTTCATGAGACGCCGCGATCCGCGGACAACACGACACCCACCCCGAGCTCCCGATGCGCGGCGGCGAAGTGGGTTTCCTGGTCTCGGGCGAACTCCTCGCCCTGCTTCCGATAGGCGTAGATGTGAAGAAACGGTTCCGACGCGGGCGTCTCGGCCAACGTGAAGTAGAGGACGCGACGTCCCGAACGTCGATGGGTCCGATCGTGGCTGCGGAGAAAGCCGAAACGGTCGAGCGAGAGATGCCAATGGTAGGCCTCGGTGATGGCGTTCATATGGCCGTCGGCCACGCCGTAGCGGTCGAAGCGACAGATCGCCTCGAACACGTTGGGGCCGACGACCGAGATCACGCGTAGCGGGCTCACGGTTGCGAGCAGATCGAAGAAGCGCCGATGGGTCCAGCGAGCGCGGGACCGCGCTTCGGGTTGGCGCTCGGGACCACTCATTCGACACCGCGACACATCGTTCTCGCCAACCTCACGACATCCGACGCCGCGACCGACGTCTTCCCACCCGAGCAAGAGCCACGCCGGCTCCCACCCAGAGGGCTGCCGGACCCGGTTCGGGGACGAGGTTGAATTCGAGATCGAGCATCGGCGGGACCGCGGCGGGATCGAGCGTGTTCGCGGTGAAGAAGTTCGGCGTGGTGCCCCCCGACATCTCGGTGAGGTGAAGCGAGGTGATCGCGAACCCCAGCACGCCGGCGTCCAGGCCCTCCTGGAGGTACGCGACGATGCCGGGATCGCTGAGGTCGAGAGAGAATTCGAAGGTCGTCCCGGGGGAGACCCCAGACACCCCCTCCACGACCGGATCCCCCGGATCGACTCCAAGGGCCTGGCCGATCGCCCACGCTTGGGATTCCACGCCGTCGTCGACGTTGTTGGAGACATCGGCGAGCGCAGGGTTCACCGGAAACGCGTTGCGCACCCCGGGCAGGGTGGGATCGGAGAAGGCGAAGGCGTCGGTCTCCTCGAACCCCGGCGGGCCCGGGATCCCTGGGGAGAGCTCGATCGCCGAGAACGGCGCGCGAAATCCGAGACCGTGCAGCTCGACGGGCCGGCCGGGGTCGGGGTCCGTGAGGGTGCCGTCGTAGGTCTGGTAGGAGTCGTAGGTCGGGTCGAACAGGAACGCCCCCACCGAGTGGGTCACCGACACGGTGGCAGAGACGATCTCGTAGCGCTCTGCGCCGAGCCCGGCGGGCACCCCAGCGGAGTCCGTGTCGAAGCCCACGTGCAGCTGACCGTCGCGGTTGTCGAACGTCGGTGCCCCCGGATCGAGGGCTCCGAAGGTCGGCGCGGACCCGCGCGTGCCGGGTGTCGCGTTGAAGGGGTACATCCAACGGTCGTAGCTCGCGTCGGTGCTGATGGTGTCGGCGCGCGCCGCACCGACCAACACCAGGCCGACGATCCACGCACAGCTGGTGGCCCGGACCGGGCCCGCGGATCTCCACATAGGAGGGCTCCTTCGGCGCTGCGAACAGAGCGCCATGGGGTTCCGCGGGCTGGCTCGGCGTCGGCGGGCTGGCGGGGTCGAGTTGTCGGTGGATCGCGGAAAAGGGCGATCTCTCGGTGAAATTGAAATTCAATTTCAGGAATAACCGAACCACAACCACAGATCCAGCGCAATATTGAAATTGAAATTCAATTTCATCGGTGATATACAACCGGTGTCTCAGTCGCCGTCTTGCGCGCCAGCCACGAGTGCCAGCCAGTCGATCGGAACCTGAGGCCAATTGCCATTCCCCTGGGGAAAGGTCGTGTGGCTCGATGGCTGACCGCAATCTCGATGGCTGCGCTCGCCCTGTGGCTGGTGAATCCGCCCGGGGTGCGCGCCGACCCCCCCTCTGTCTACGTCGCCGAAGAGATCGTTTTGGACGAGCAACGCGTTGAGCCGGCCACGGAGGTCTTCCTCGATACGCCGGCCGAGCGGGAGGTCATCGAGCGCGAGGAGATCGAGCGGAGGCCGGGCACGACAGCGGCCGACATCCTCCGCACGGTACCCGGCGTGCGCCAGCAACAGCGGGTCCAGGGCGAGCGCGCGGCGGTCTCGATCGAGGGCATGCCGCCCGAGTTCACCCGTGCGCTGGTCGACGGCCGGCGCTACGCCGGCGAGATCGGCGGCGTCGACGATCTCAGCGACCTCCCGGTCGCCGACGCCGAACGCGTCGAGATCCTCCGGGGTGCCCAGGCGCTCCGGTACGGCTCCGACGCCGCCGGTGGGGTCGTTCGGGTCGACACGCCGAGGCCCCCCGACGGCTTCCGGTCCCGGCTGGAAGGGGGCGGGGGCGAAGACGGGTGGATCTACGGGGCGGGATCGCTCGGCCTGGGCGACGACCTCGTGGGGGGATGGGTCCGCTACGTCGACGAGCGCCGGGACGGCTTCGACGCGCCACCGGGAACCGACGGCGTCGTCGTCTCGGCCGGAGACCAATCGGAGCGCGTCTCCCGCGACGTCTACAGCAAGATCCGTCTCGACCCCCGCGACCGGCTCGGTCTCACCACGCGGCTGGGCTGGCGCCACGACGAGGAATCCAAGCTGGTCGCCGCCACGAACGACGGCGACCGCGAGGAGCGCCGCTGGCTCGCCGGACAGGACATCGCGTGGGACCTCGACGAGCGGACCCGGGTGAGCGGGGTCTTCGATTGGTACCAGGTCGATCTCGATTCGGACGTCGGACGACGCGTGGCGATCGACGAGGATGAGTTCGCGCTGCGGATGACGGTGGACCACTTCCTCGAGACGGGCCCGCTGCTCCACCACCTCACCCTCGGCGTCGACGCCAGCCGTCCAGAGCTGGATCTCGAGGAGGACGTTCCTCGCTTCGAGTCAGAGGATCCCCGGCTCGTCGCAGAGCCGCTCACGGAATCGTTGACCCTCGCCGGCGTGTACGCGATGACCCAGAGCGAGCTCACCGAGTCGCTCAAGATCGAAGCGGGGCTGCGGTACCAATTGCACTCCGACTTCACACCCCGCCTGCTCCCCCAGGTCGCGGCGCTCTGGACGCCGTGGCGACGCGACGACGGCCGTGAGCTACGGGTCCGCGTGTCGTGGGGACGCGCCTACCGCACGCCGTCCCTCCGCGACCTCTACCAGCCACCCGTCCCGCAACTGGGGGGCGCCTACTTCCTCGCCGGGAATCCCAACCTCGACCCCGAGCACGTCGAATCGGTACGCGTGGGGCTCGAGTGGACCCCGCACCGCGACGCCGCCTTCGCGTTCACCGGGTTCTACAACGACATCGAGGACCACATCCGGTCCGCCGTCGCGGGAAGCATCCAGATCGCGACCGAGTTCATCGACCCCGACCTCTCGCCCGAGGAGCAGGCGCTGTGCGATCTCTTTGGCGACGCCCTCGCGCTGTGTCGACCGGTCGAAGCGCCGATCAACTCCCCGCTCTTCGTGAAGCTCAACCTCGACACCGTCGAAACCCGGGGCGTCGAAGCCCGCACTCGGATCCGCCTTCCACACAACGCCCACCTCGAGCTCGCCTACACCTACCTCGACACGAACGTGCGCGACTCCAACGTGTCGCTGGACGAGCTGCCCAACGAGCCCCACCACGTGGTCGACGCCGAGCTGGGCGTCGAGCTTCCCGTGGTCGCCACCCGCGTGTCGGCACAAGCCCGCTGGCGCGGCCGTGCGCTGACCGAGACCAGTGGAACCGGCCTCCTGAGCTTCGGGACCGCCGAGCGATCCGACCCTTCGTTGGTGATCGACCTCCGTCTGGTACAGCCCTTGGGTCGTCACCTCGAGCTCTACGCCGATCTCTTCAACGCGACCAACGAACGGATCGTCGATTCCTACGTCGTCCGGGGGCGTACGGCCTTCGTCGGGCTGCGGGCGCGTTTCGAATGATCCGGCGGAGACCCCGAAGATGACCCCGCTGTCGCGCTTGGTGCCGTGGCTGGGCCTCGTGATCCTCGGCGCCTCGTCCGCCGGGGCGGCGACCTTCGTGGTGCAGCCCGGGTTCGACGGAGAAGACACCGCGCCCTACTCGTTCCTGCCCGCGCTGAGCCGGGGCACCCGAGAAACCCTGTACGCCTTCAACGACCCCGAGGATGGCCACAGCTTCGAGACCTTCGTCCGCTTCGACCTTCCGCTCCCGCTGATCGAAGGCGACGAGCCGGTTGCACAGGCGTTTCTCGCGCTGTTCTACGGATTCGATTTCACCGAGTTCGGCGACGCCAACGAGGTGCCGGGTACGATCGAATGCCGCGAGGTTCTCGAGGCGTGGAACGAGACCGACCTCACCTGGATCAATCGACCCGCCGTCGGAGACGTCGTGGACCGCGTCGAAGGGATCGATGAGCTCGGAGCGGTGCTCTGCGATGTGACCCCGCTCGTCTCGCGCTGGCTGGACGGCGAAGCGAACCACGGGATCGCAGTGACGAACCCCACGGCTCGATTGCTCGGATTCTATTCCTTCGAAGCCAACGTGGAGGACGCGCTGCGCCCGACTCTGTTGGTCGAGACGGTGCCCGGACCCGGGGGTGCGGCGGCGACGTCGAGTGCACTCGGTGCGGTGTGGTGGCTCGCGCGATGTGCCGCCTGCCGGAAGCGACAGCACAGGTGGCAACGAGGTGATCGATGAGTCGATGCGAAAGAGGCCCGCAAGAACCCTCCGACCACGCCGAGGGGGCGACGGGGGGCGCGAGCGCCCGAGAGGCGATTCCCGTGGTCCGGTCGAGCGACCTCGTCGGCGAGCGCGGCGTGCTCCGGATCGAGCACGACGGCGAGTCCTACACCCTCCGGATCACCCGCAACAACCGCTTGATCCTCACCAAGTAGAGCCGCTCCTGCGGCGGCGGTCGGGTCCGCGGCGGCCGCTGCTGCTGGCGTTGTGCGGCTCGCTCTTGCTGCACGGACTCGCCGGATGGATGTTCTCGCGACACGCGCCGCCCGAGATCCGATGGACCCGGGGCGCCTCGGTCGTCTCCGTACGGCTGCTGCGCGAAGCTCCCGTGGCCGCCCCCCCTTCGACGATTGACGGAACGACGGCACCCGCAACCGCTCCCGCGAGAGAAAGGGCGGTACCCGTTTCGTCTCCGGCGCTACGGCCGCGGGAGGTGCCCGCGCGACCGCACGCCCCGCCGCCCGCCGTTCGTACGCGGCCCGCAGCGGAGCCACCGCCGGTACCACCCCGCACCCCCGTCGGCACGGCGGAGATCGCCACACCCCTCCCCGAGGCGAATCCGGCCCCGTCGCATGCCGAGGCCTCGTCCGAGCAGGACCAAGGACCCACCGCGTCGGTCTCGGATACGCGCGGGCTCGCCGCGGTTTCTACCCGGCCCCCGGGCGGCCACGAGGGTGGGGAAGGCGACCGCCCCGGCGGGCACTTCGATCCGATGGCCGCCTATGTCCGAGCCGTGCGCGACCTCGTGAGACT
>JANQNV010000086.1 GCA_028279425.1 Longimicrobiales bacterium
TCTCGAGGCAACCGACCGTGCCTTCGTAGAAGTCGCCTCCCCATTCCAGACGAACCGAGACGCGGCCGGAGCCGTCCGGCATCGTCACGTGTTCCAGGCTGTCGAACCGTAGTCGGGATCGCACCGCAGTCGCTGTCTTCATGCGTTCCAAGCTCAGGCCCGGGGGGACGAAGCCCAACGTGCGCCGGGCCACCAGGGTACGGCAAGTAGGGGCTGCAATTCTCGTGCCTGCGCCAAGTGTTTACGCGGCTTTTCGAGGGGTCGCGAACCCCCCGCGGCGGCGGCGGCGCGCGGCTTCAGCCGTGTAGCAGGTCCGCCGGGACATCGGCCAATCTGTCCACATCGGTCCGTGGGTCCAGGTGGGCGACGCGGAGACCCGCCGTCGCCGCCCTCTCCATGGTCACGCGCAGGACGCGATCCGTGCTCCAGGGGACGTCTCGAAACACCTCGACGTGAGGTCGGCGCATCCCGATGAGGTAGTACCCGCCGTCCATCGCGGGGCCGAGCACGACGTCGTGGGTGTCGAGTGCCTGGAAGGCGTCGCGAAGGGTCGCTTCGTCGAGATTCGGGATGTCGCTTCCGACGATGCAGACGGCGTCGGCGTGGGCCAGGGTCGACTCGATGGCGGAGGCCATCCTGTCGCCGAGGTCTCCCGGGCTCTGCCCCCGATAGCCGACGTCCGCGCCGAGCCATCGTCTCACGTCGTCGATCGAATCCGGGTCGGGCGGTTCGACGTGCACCGACAACCTCCAGGGGCCGCCACGGAGCCCGTCCACGGTTTCACGCCCGATCCGGCGATAGATCCGCATCGCCTCCCGATCACCGATGTCCGCCGCCAATCGAGTCTTCACCCTTCCGGGCACGGGCGCGCGCACGAACACGATCACCTCGTGGGCCCGCGCGGCCCCGGGGGTCCCGTCGGGGCGATACCGGGGTGCGAGCGCCTCCGGGTCCGCCCCGAGCCGGAATGCCACGATCAACGTGAGGTTGCGCGCGAGGCCTCGGAGGGGGCCTTCCCGGAGGTAGCGGCGGCCGCTCGTGCGGAGGGTCGCGCCGAGCACCACCCGCCGGCCGGACCGCGAGAGACGGTCGACGATGCCGACGTCCTCCATGATGGGCCAATCCGGATATCCCCCGGCCCGGTCGTACAGCGCTCGGGACACGACCAGGCCCTGATCACCGTACGGCATGCCGAAGACACGCTCCCGGAGACGTTGGCCCACTTCGAGGGCTCGGAAGACGGTCCCCGGCGTGTCGAAGACCATGCGGAAATGGGCGAAGTGCTCGGGGGCCGCGTCGGACAGGAAGTCCCTCAAGGCCTCCAGCGCCGATCCGTCCAGCCGAGAGTCCGCATGGAGGAAGATCAGCCACGCTCCTTCGGACGCGGCGGCGCCCAGTCGGAGCTGAGCACCGCGTCCCGCGGGGCCCTCCACGACCGTCGCGCCGCCACGTCGGGCGAGGTCGCGCGTGTCGTCCGTGGAACCTCCGTCGCTCACGACCACGTCGGCGATGTCGTGGAGCGGCTCGAGGTCGGAAAGCAGG
>JANQNV010000094.1 GCA_028279425.1 Longimicrobiales bacterium
AGGCCGCCGCCCTTCGCCAGCCCGCCGTCCGCGAGATGGCGGCGGCCGACGACGTGCGAGAGGCGGCGGCCGTCGAAGCGACGCTCGTCGGCATCGTCGACGAAGCGGCCGTAGAGCGGTTCCTCGCGTGGTGCCGGGGCCCGTCGATCGTGACGTCCGGGGTGGGGCTGGCGGGGCGCGTCCTTCCGCCCGTTACGATCGCGCTGGCCGCCGCCGACGTCTTCGGATGGATCGGGGGCTGGGGTTGGTTCATGACCCTGTCCGCGCAGGCGGTGCTCGCATGGCAGTGGGGGCACCGGCTCCATCCCTTCTTCGCGCAGGCGTCGTCGGGTGTGCCCGGGTTGCGTCGCTTCCACCGGTTGTTGGCCGTGTGGGAATCGTTCGAGGCGGAGGCTCCGATGCTGGTCGAGTTGATCGGGGCGCTGAAGGCATCCCAGGCGGGCCCCTCGGCCTCGCAGGCGCTCGCGCGCCTCGATCGCGGCCTCTCCATGGCCGATGCCCGCTTTTCGAGTCTACATCCCGTCCTCGCGGTAGGACTGCTCTGGGACATCAACGTCGCACGGAGACTCGACGACTGGCGGGCCGCCTCCGGCCGAGACGCCGACGACTGGCTGGCCGCCCTCGGAGCGCTCGAGGCGTTGGCCGCGCTGGGCACCCTGGCCGCGGATCATCCGGGGTGGTGTTACCCGCAGCTGCTTCCGGCGGCCGCCGAGCCGCGGCTCGAGGCCGAGCAGCTCGGCCACCCGCTCCTCGAGGAATCGGTGGCGGTGCGCAACGACGTGGCGCTCGGTCCCCCGGGGCGCGTGCTGTTGATCACCGGATCCAACATGGCGGGCAAGAGCACCCTCCTGCGGTCCCTGGGGCTCGCGGTGGTGATGGCGTCGACCGGAGGGCCGGTCTGCGCCCGGCATGTGCGCCTCTCGGAGGGGCGGCTCTTCACCTCGATGCGTGTGCAGGACTCGATCGAGGCGGGTGTGTCGTTCTTCATGGCCGAGCTGCAGCGACTCGCCGACCTGTTGAGCGCGGCTCCCCCGCTCGACACGGGAGACGCCCCTCTGATCTACCTCGTCGACGAGATCCTGCAGGGCACCAATTCGGACGAACGCCGCATTGCCGGGCGCCGACTGGTGAGACATCTGCTTCGCCGCCGTGCGATCGGTGCGGTCACGACGCACGACCTCGAGTTCCACCGGCACCCTGAGATCGAAGCTGCGGCCGAGTTGGCCCACTTCCGGGAGTCGGTCGACCAGGTGGACGGACGAGAGGGGCTGAGCTTCGACTACCGGCTGCGACCGGGTCTCGCGACCACCCGAAACGCGCTGCGACTCGCCGAACGGGTCGGTCTGAGGGATCCCGACGACTCAGCGCACGACGCCGTACTGCCGTAGCACCGCGACAGTTTCGTCGATCGGGAGTGCGTCAGCCGTCCGCCCCATCCCGGTCACGGAGGTCGCCTTGAAGAGCGAGTTGTAGATCGCCTCTTCGGTCGCCTCGACGACGGCCTGGAAGAGGCCCGACATCGCGTCGTTGCCGAGTTCGGCCGCCTCGGCGGGAAGGCGACCCGGGAGTCGCCGCACCGAGGGGGCCGTCGAGAAGGCGATCACGTAGTCCCCTGATCCGTTCCCGGCGAAGGACCCGGTTCGGGCCAGGCCCATCATGGCGCGCGACGCGAGTCGCTCGAGGTTGCGGTCCGAGAGGGGGGCGTCGGTGGCCACCACGATCATGATGGAGCCCTGGCCCGTGTCGTCCTGATCGAGCCACGGGTCGGCGGTCGGTGCTGGTTCCTGCTCCCCCCCGGACACGGTGCCCCGGAAGGAATACCGGCCGAGGCTGCGACCGACGGGCGCCCCGGCGATGTCGAGGATACCCCCGAAGTTGGACTGCACGAGGACCCCGACCGTATGGCCGCTGAGCTCGTCGGGCAGCACTCGGCTACTCGTGCCGATGCCGCCCTTCCAACCGAAGGCGCGTGTCCCCGTGCCGGCCCCCACCGATCCCTCCTCGACCGGGCCCGTCGATGCCGACTCGAGTGCCGCGACGACGTGGTCGGCGGTGACGGGCCGCGAGCGTATGTCGTTCAGTCCGCCATCGTTGGTCTCTCCGACGAGAGCGTTCAAAGATCGCACGCCCTCCATGCCGTCGCGGCCGAGGATCCACTCGACCATCGCGTCGGCGGCACGCCACACACATAGCGTGCAGGTGAGTAGAATCGGGGTCTCCATCTCACCGAGCTCGCGCACCTGCGTCACTCCGAGGAGCTTGCCGAACCCGTTGCCGACGTGGATCGCCGCGGGCACCCGGCTCTGGTAGGCGTTGCCGTCGTGCGGAAAGACGGCCGTCACCCCGGTGCGCACGCGGTCACCCTCCCGGACGGTGGTGTGCCCCACGCGAACTCCTTCGACGTCGGTGATGGCGTTCCAGCGGCCGGGGGTGAAGATACCCACCTCGATTCCGAGGTCCCGCGCGCGCGGTCGAGTCTCGTCCGGACGTTGGCCAGCGACGGGCCCCGTGAGGCCGGCCGCGAGGACCCCCCCGACGAGGGCCGCGACCATGCCTCGGCGGGTCGATCGGGTCACGGCGACAGCGGCGTCGTGTCGAGGAGCATCAGCGCGAGAATCAGGGGCTGGTAGAGCAAGCTCCCGAAGAACACCCGCTTCACCGCCGGAAACGACATGTCCCGGGCGGCGACCACACACGTTGCAAGCATCGCAAGACTCAGAGCCGCGGCGCCGATCCCGTAGATCCACCCCATGAGCCCCAGCACGGCCGGCATCAGGCTCACCAACAACAGCGAGACGCTGTGGTATACCATGTGGCGACCGATGCGATATCCGTTCGGATCGGAGGGGGGTGTCAGGAAGAATCCGACGGCGCGGTAGTCGTCTCGGAGGAGCCACGCCAAGGCGAGCACGTGGGGGAGCTGCCAGAGAAAGAAAATCCCGAACAGCACCCACGCCCCGAGCGAAAGCGGCTGACCAGCGGCCGTCCAGCCGATGAAGGCGGGGAGTGCTCCCGGCACCGCGCCCACGAGCGTAGCGAGGTAGGTGCGTCGCTTCAGGGGCGTGTAGGCGAGCAGGTAGGCGGCTGCCGAAGCCAACGTGAAAGCCGCAGGTACCCAGCCCACCGTCACGGCCAGCCAGACGATGCCGGTGGTGAGGAGAGCCAACCCGAAGGCCAGCGCAGACGAGGGGGCGATCCGACTCGACGGGATCGGGCGCGAGCGGGTGCGGCGCATCCGCGCATCGAAGTCGCGCTCGACGTACTGGTTGAGGGCGAGGGCGCCCCCGGTCGCGATTCCGGTCGCGAGCAGGGTGTGGACCATCGCCCACAGCTCCGGGCGCGCGCCCGAGGCGACGTGCGCGCTCACTCCCGCCGTGATCATCACGAAGCCGGCGATCCCGGGCTTCGTGAGCTCGTACAGCGGATGGCGCTGAGGCTTGCGGCGTCCGAACGACGGTGCGGGTCCGTCGGCCGGCTCGGCCAGCGTCGTGGGGGCGTGTGAGAGGGCGTCGGTCGGTGTCATGAATCCCCAAGCTCTCGATTCCGGGCGCCGGGGTCCAGACCGGGCTTCGTCGCGAGAAACTTTCGTTCGAGCGCGCCAGTACTAGAAGGGTGTTCGACCGGGCCGGAGTCGACCGTCTTTCGAGCGTCCGCCATGCACATGCACCCTGACGATAACGCGCTGTCCGTGGAGGAACGCCGCCGCCGTGAACGGCCGGTATGGCGGGTCGCCCTGGTACTGTCGTTGCTCGTCCATCTGGCGGTACTCCTCAACCTGGAAACCGCGTCCAACCTCGTGTCACCGTTTGCGGCGGCGGGTCCCCGGGTCGGCGACGACAAGGCGGCGGCGGGTTCCATGCAGGCGATGAACATGGTAGTGCCGCCCTCGGTGCCGATCATCCCGCCTCCGATCCCGACGCCCACGATCGAGCCCGTCGAGGTGCTGGAGTTCGACGAGGACGCCCGCGTACTCCCTGCCGAGAACCTCGGGGTGGGGCTGGAGGGGCCTGGCCCCGTCGGCTTGGAAGACGGTACGGGGGCGGGAGATGGAGGCACCGCCGACGAAGGGCGCTTCCGCATGACGCCCCCGACGCCTCGAGCCATGATCCTCCCCACCTTCGCCGATGCCCTGAAGGAGCGGGGCGTGGCGATCTGGGTGTGGGTGGACGTGTCGGGGCGGGTCGTGGCCGACTCGACCCGGCTCGAGCCTCCCACCTCCGATCGCAAACTCAACGAGCGCTTGATCGCCGAGGCCGCCGACTGGCAGTTCGAGCCCGCGCGCCAGGGTGGACAGGCCGTCGCGAGTTGGTACGACTATCGGGTGCGGGGCGGGGGGCGCTGAGGTCCCGACGCGCGGCTTCGCCTGCTGCCGTCAGCGCACCAGGACGAATCCACGCGGCCCGGCGAGTCCTTCGGCAATGACCTGCACCGGGCCTCCGGAACGCGCTCGCCAACGCACCACGTTGTCGCGGTTGTCGGTCCAGTAGACCCGATCGGTCGGGGCGTCGATCCAGACGAACGAGGGATGCGTACCCGCCTCGGGAAGCCAACTCTCGAGCTCGCCGACCGGAAGATGGTAGCGGAAGATCGAGCCGAGCTCTGCGTCGGCGACCAACAAGCTGCCGTCGACCGGGTCGAGCGCCAGGCCATAGGGAGCGGCGAGCCCCTCCGAGATCAGGACCTCCGTGTCGCCGCCCGTCACGGGAGCACGTTCGAGTCGGCCGGCTCCGCGGTCGACCCAGTACACCCAACCGTCTTCTTCGTCGACGGCGATCGCTCGGGGGGAGACGAGGCCGGAGGCCAGCACGGTCGGTCCGTCCGACGTGCCGTTCCAGCGCAGGATCTCGTCGCGTCCGTAGTCGCTCCAGTAGAGGTCTCCGCTGCGAGCGCCGACGGCGACGGCGTAGGCGCTGTCGTGGCCCGTGAGGGGCAGGGTCTCCACTCCGGTGCCGTCGAGTGCACTCGATTGGATCACATCGGCGTCACGGCTCGCCCACACGATCCGCTCTCCACCCGCCCACCAGGCGAGCCCTCGGCCACCGTCCGGAAGGGAGGCCACCTCCGAGGGCGCACTCGCGCCGGGCTCGATGCGCACGAGTCGGCTGACTCCACCGGCCGCATCGACCACGAGCAGTGAGGGGTCTCCGCCCGTGGTGGGCTGGGCCGCGCTTTCGCCGGCCGCCTCCTCGCCGGCTGCGGTGTCGCCGGTAGCGGTGTCACCGGTAGCGACGCCGTCTTCCTCGCCGGCGGAGCAGGCGGCGAGAGCGAACAGCACGGTGAGTGCGGCGGCGATCCGGCGGCTCATCCCGCCACTCCGGCGCCAATCCCGAGCCAGGATGCGATGCCCCACCCGGCGGCGGCGACCGATGCCGTCAGAACCGTACCCCAGATCAGGTCCACGACGACCATCGTCGGAGGGAAGTCGCGTACCAGCGCCAGCGAGGTGAGGTCGAACGTGGCGTAGGCCACGAGTCCGAAGAAGGCGCCCAGCGCCACGGTCCGGCTCAGGGACTGCGACTCGACGCCAGGTAGCACGGCGAACACCAGGATGCCGGCGATGTAGAGGGCGTAGAAGGCGAGGGCGGCGCCCCACTGCGGGTCGGGGCGCATCAGGTCGCCCATCTGGCGCTTGTAGAAGCCCGACGCCACCACCCCGAGCCAGACGAGGTCGATGGCGAAGAAGACGACGGCGGTCAGGGCATACAGCCCAAGCAGGCGGGGCACGTGGGATCCTGGGCGTGGGACTTGTGGGGGAGAACCCAACTTCTCGAAATTCGAAGGCTTTCGCCACGACCCCCGATCCAACACCCGATGACCGCACTCGCTGCGACGCACCCGCCGTCGACCTGGAGTCCCCGAGAGGCCGCTCGACTCTACGGGCTCGACGCGTGGGGCGGAGGCTACTTCGGCGTGTCGGACCGCGGTACCGTGGTCGCGCATCCGCACGGTGTCCCCGGCCAATCGATCGATCTCTTCGACGTGATCCGGGGCCTCGACATGAGAGACCTCCGGCCTCCCGTCGTGCTCCGTTTCGACGATATCCTCGCCCATCGCATGGGCCACCTGCGGAGCGCTTTCGACGCGGCGATCGCCGAGGCCGACTACTCCGGCGGGTACACGTGCGTGTATCCCATCAAGGTCAATCAGCAGCGGCACATCTGCGAAGAGGTACGCGACCTGGGTGACGAGCTCGGGTTCGGCCTCGAGGCCGGATCGAAACCGGAGTTGATCGCCGGTCTCGCGCTGACTCAAGGCTTCGACTCGATGCCGTTCATCTGCAACGGCTTCAAGGACGAGGAGTTCATCGAGACCGTGATTCTCGCCGCGAAGATGGGCCGCAACATCGTGCCGGTGGTCGAACAGATGCACGAACTCGACCTGATCGCCCGCACGGCGTCTCGCCACGACGTGACGCCTCGTTTCGGCATTCGTGCCAAGCTCGCTGCCGGCGGGGTCGGGCGCTGGGCGGGCTCGGCGGGCTTCCGAGGCAAGTTCGGCCTCTCGGTCAGCCAGATGCTCGGCGCCGTCGATCGGCTCCGCGAGTACGGGCTTCTCGAGGGTCTGCGGATGCTGCACTGCCACATCGGGTCGCAGATCTACGACATTCGGACCTTCAAGTACTCGGTGAGCGAGCTGACCCGCTTGTACGTCGAGCTGGTGAAGCTCGGGGCCCCGATGGGCACCCTCGATCTCGGCGGAGGCCTCGGGGTCGACTACGACGGGTCGCAGTCGGCTCGCGACTCGTCGGTCAACTACAGCCTGGAGGAATACGCCGCCGATGTGATCCACCGGGTGAAGGCCATCTGTGACGACGAGGGAGTCCCCCATCCCGACATCGTGACGGAATCCGGTCGAGCGCTCGTGGCGCATTCGGGGGTGCTCGTCTTCCAGGTACTCGGTGCGCGCACCTTTCCCGTGACGCCCGACGAGGGACTCCTCGAGCGGGCTCTGGCGGAGGGAGACGAGACCCCCCAGCCGCTGCTCGACCTCGCCGATGCGTGGGAGCGGCTCCAGGGTGGGGGGGACGCCGTGGAGATCTACCACGATGCGGAGCACGCCCTCGCCGAGGCCGTGAGCTCGTTCGGGTTGGGATACATGAGCCTCCACGCCCGCGCCGCGACCGAGGAACTCTACTGGGCCATCGCGATGCGGTTGCTCGATTCGCACGGCGCCGAGCTGCCCGACGAGTTCGAAGATCTCCCGGACCGCCTGTGCGATCTGTACTTCTCGAACTTCAGCCTCTTCCAGTCGCTGATCGACTCGTGGGGAATCGACCAGATCTTCCCCATCATGCCGATTCACCGGCTCGATGAACGGCCCACGCGTCGGGGGGTGCTCGCCGACATCACCTGTGACTCCGATGGGCGCATCGATCGATTCGCCGGGAGTGGCGAAACCGAGGCCACCCTCCCGCTCCACGCCCTGCGCCCTGGGCAGAATGGAGGGCCGGCCGGTGAGTTCGAGCCGTACTACCTCGCGGTGTTCCTGACCGGGGCGTATCAGGAGACGCTCGGCGACCTCCACAATCTCTTCGGAGACTCCCACGCCGTTCACGTCGTGGCCGGCGAGGATGGGGACTGGTCGCTCGAAGAAGTCGTCGAGGGCGACACGGTCCGCGACGTCCTCGGGTACGTTCAGTTCGATACGGCGTACCTGCGCCGATCGCTCCGCAAGGAGATCGAGGGCGCGGTGGCGACGAGGCGTCTGACGCTCGCGGAGGCGATGCAGATGCGCCGGTTCCTCGACGAGGGGCTCGACGGCTACACCTACCTCGAGTGATCCCTGCGAGAGTCCTCGCCGCGCTCAGTTGCCCTGGCGGCCCGGCATCTCGACGCGGATCCGGCGGCCGAAGTCGTCTCCCGACCCGAGCGCTGCGCGCGCGAGGGCGTCGACCCGGAATCGATCGCGCGCCGCCTCGATGGTCAGCTCGGTGTCGAGGATCCCATGACGGAGGGCGAGGGCATCGGAGTAGCCCGGCAGGATGATGCCCCACCCCCACGGGAGGGGGTTGGAGGCCACCCGATTCACATGGTCGCGGAGATTGGTCGTGCAGTTGTTCAGAACGGTGTTGTACCACTCGGGGCTCGCCGACAGCGCGTTGGCCCTCGCCATGACGTCGACGAACACGGAGCGGGCCTGCTCGGGCGTCGCCCGCGACGGGTAGAGAAACAGGGTGTCGCCACGTACCGCCCTCTGCCCGATCACATCGCGCTCGGTCCCGACGACGTACGTGGTCTCGAATCCGCGCCAGAAGCCCCGCACGAGGGAGTACGGTTCATCGACCTCCCGACGCGCCTCGACCGACACCGCGAGGTACCGATCGTCGGCGAACTCGAAGCTGATGAAGCTGTGGGCCAGCCCGCGCCATCGCTCGGCAAAGGGCGCGAGCGCGAACCAGACCGCTCGCACGTCGGCCATGTGGTAGGTCTCGGTGCGGTACCCCTCGGCGGCACCCTCTCCCGACGACCAGTCGAAGTCGCGCACGTCGTGGACCGTGACGGAGTCGGGGCCGATGTCGGCTCGGGCCGCGCGGGCGTGGTCAGCGGCCCAGTCGCGCTCCGCGAGCGGTCGTTGCCGGCCCGCCGTCGCCATCCACAGGATCGACGTCGCGGCGACCCCGGCAAGTACGACCCACACCACGCCCGACACGATGCGCCGCGTCACCGATCGGCGTCCGCGCGCGCGACCGAAACCGGCCACACGATCGGCGCCGCCGGCACTACCGAGAGGGCATGGATCATACGCTACGATAGAGGCCGAGCGACGAAGCGAGCAACGTGCGCATGCGCATCCTCTTGTGATTCATCACTATGCGCCCCGCTGCGAGCAGTCCCCCCAAATTCGAATACTCGCAGCGGCAGCCGAGGGGCGACACCGGGATCAGCCTGCGCCGGTCACACTTTCTCCGCGACCTCGACCTGTGTAACGTCAACTTCCGTGGAGACATGAACGACCAGATCTATCTCGCGGCCGGGGAGGCGTCGACGGCCGAAGAGCTGCTCGATCTCGTGCGGAGGGCCCAGGACTTCAACTACGGCGCCCAGATCGGCTTTCCGGTGCAGTTCGGGTCGATCTTCAACAACGTCGCCAACAACCGATTCAACCGCTGAGGTAACGGCTACCGCCGTCGACGCCATGTCCGAACTCGCACGCGGCAAGCGCATTCTCTGGGTCGACGACGAAGTCGATCTCCTGAGGCCACACCTGCTGTTCCTCCAGGCGCGCGGCTACCACGTCGATGCGATCTCCAACGGCGACGACGCGCTGGCTCTCTTGAAGACCAACGCCTACGACCTGGTACTGCTCGACGAGCAGATGCCCGGGCGACGGGGCCTCGAGGTGCTCGAGATCCTGCGGCGCGACGACCCGTACGCTCGCGTGGTCATGGTCAGCAAGTCGGAAGAAGACAAGACGATGACCGAGGCGATCGGGCGGCGCGTCGACGACTACCTCGTCAAGCCGACCTCACCCCGCCAGGTACTCTCGGTCGTTACCCGGATTCTGGAGGGCTCGACCATCCGGCAGCAGCAGGTCGCACAGGACTTCGCGGGGCGGTTCGGTCGCCTCTCGATGATGCGGCAGGAGGCGTCGACCCCCGACGAGTTTCGCGATCTGTATCTCGAATTGACCGATTGGCACATCCGGCTCGAACGAGCGGGTGAGCAGGGGCTCCTGGAGTCGGTCGAGGCGATGATGGTCGATCTCCGCCGCGACTTCGGAGCCTGGATGGTGCGCCAGTACCCGCGCTGGATGCGTGACGCCGGTGACCGGCCGGACCTCTCCGTCGATGTGGTGCGCCGCCACCTCTTGCCGCTCATCGGTGAAGAGCCGGTGTTCTTCGTGGTGCTCGACTGCATGCGACTCGACCAGTGGCGGGTCATTTCGCCCTTGCTCGCCCGGTATTTCGAGATCGAGGAGTCGTTCCACTACTCGATCCTCCCGACGGCCACGCCCTACGCCCGGAACGCCATCTTCTCGGGTCAGTTCCCCGAGGAGATCGCGCGGGATCGCCCGCACTGGTGGAATCAGTCCGACGAGGAGGGATCGCTCAACGCCTTCGAAGACGAGCTGCTGGTCGAGCAGCTGCGGCGCCTCACCGGTGTGTCGGTGCCGGTGCACTACGAGAAGATCTTCACGGATCGCGATGGAGATCAGGTCCGCGCTCGGGTTCGCCAGGCGCTGAGGGTTCGCGGCGGGGTCGTGGCCATGGTCTTCAACTTCGTCGACCTCATGACCCACGGGCGCTCCGAGAGTCCGATCCTCATGGAGGTCGCGAAAGACGAGAGCGCGCTCCGGGACCTCACGCGCTCCTGGTTCGAGCGCTCGACCGCTTTCGAGGTCCTCCGGGAGGCCGCGGCGGGTGGCTACCGGGTGGTCCTCACCACCGACCACGGCTCGATCCTCTGCCAACACCCGACCACGGTGTTCGCCCGCCGCGACGCGACGTCGAATCTGCGCTACAAGTTCGGGGTCGATCTCCGGGCGGAGCAGTCATCCCACGCTCTGGCTGCCCGCGACGCCGACGATCTGCGGTTTCCGGCCGGCCGTCTCGGCACCACCTACCTGCTCGCGCTCGAGGACTTCTTCTTCGTGTATCCGACGAAACTGCGCGAGTACCAGGCCAAGTACCGCAATTCGTTCCTGCACGGCGGCATCTCGCCCGAGGAGATGATCGTGCCGGTCGCGACCCTGACCCCGCGGCCCCGCTGAAACGCGAGGATTCGCTACCTTTCGGCGTGTCTCTCTACCTGCGGATCGTTCGATACCTGCGGCCCCATGCGCCGTATTTCGCCCTGACGGTCCTGGCGACGCTCGCCTTCGCCGGCTTGGACGCCTTCACCTACGTGCTCCTGATCCCGTTCGTGCGGGCCCTCTTCGTAGGCGATCGTAGCGGACTGCCCGGAGACGGAGGAGAGTCCGCGACGGCCGAGCCCGCGCTGATGGATCGACTGCTCGATGCCACGGTCTATCGGGTCGTCGACTTCTCCGGCGACGAACTGCAGGCGGTGCAGGGCATCATCCTGCTGATCCTGCTGACCTTCGCGCTCAAGAACGCCTTCGACTTCTTGCGGGCCTGGTTGGTCGCCCGGGTCGAGCAGGGGGTGACCCGCGATATCCGCAACGAGGTCTACGAGCACCTGTTGCGACTCGACCTGGCCTTCTTCGGCCGTACACGTATGGGCCAGATCATCTCACGCCTCACGCACGACGTCGAGCAGCTGCGGTCGCTGGTCACGAAGGAACTCGCGAAGCTGATGTCGTCGGTGTTCGAGTTCGTCGTCGCGTTCGGGCTCATGCTGACGATTTCGTGGCAGCTCACACTGGCGGCCGTCGTAGTGATTCCGGGCACGATGGGCGTCTGGGGGCCTCTGGTGAAGAAGCTGAGGCGCGGAGACCGCCGTGTGCTCGACCTCGCCGGCGATGTCAATTCGCACATCCAGGAGACGCTGAACGGGATTCGTCTCGTGAAGTCGTCGGGGGCGGAGGAACTCGAGCGGGATCGTTTCCGGGCCCTCACCGGTGCCTACTTCCGCACGTTCGTGCGCACGGAGCGCTGGCGCGCTCTCGCGGGGCCCCTGACCGAGATGCTGGCCGCCGTGGGCACCGTGGTGATCCTCTGGTATGGCGCGCGCCTCGTCGTGGTCGACGAGGCCATCACCGGCGACCTGTTCGTGGGTTTTCTCGCGCTCTCCCTCAAGCTGTACGCGCCGGTCAAGTATGTCGCCCGGTTTCCCGCCGTCGTGCAACCGGGCCTGATCGGCGGAGAGAGGGTCTTCGAGTTCCTCGACGCGCCGACCGAAATCACCGACGCGTCGAGCGCCCGGCCCCTGGGGGAGTTTCGCGACGAAATCCGCTTCGACGGGGTCGACTTCGCGTACCGCGAGGGCGAGCCGGTATTGACCGGCATCGATCTCGTCGTGCCCCGCGGTACCGTGGTGGCGTTGGTCGGGCCCTCGGGCGCGGGCAAGACCACGGTCATCGACCTTCTGGGCCGCTTCTACGATGTGACCGGTGGGGCGATCCGGGTCGACGGCGTCGACCTCCGCGACCTCCAGCTTCGGTCGCTGCGCGACGGGCTGGGGATCGTGTCGCAGGAGACGGTGCTCTTCCACGACACGGTGCGGGCCAACATCGCGTACGGCCGACCCGATGCAAGCCACGAGGCGATCCAGCGAGCCGCCGAAGCCGCCAATGCGCACGGCTTCGTGTCGGCGATGCCCGACGGCTACGACACCGTCGTCGGTGAGCGGGGCACGGAGCTTTCGGGGGGGCAGCGGCAGAGGATCGCGATCGCACGTGCGCTGCTTCGCGACCCGCCGATCCTGATCTTCGACGAGGCGACCTCGGCCTTGGACACGGAATCGGAGCGCCTCGTTCAGGATGCGATCGAGCGTTTGCTCGAGGGCCGCACCGTATTCGTGATCGCCCATCGGCTGTCGACCGTGCAGCGCGCCGACCAGATCGTCGTGCTCGATGCGGGCCGCATCGTCGAAAGGGGTCGACACGATGAACTCCTCTCTCGCGGCGGGGCGTACCACCGACTACACGAGTTGCAGTTCAGCGAGGCCGAGTGACTCGTCGGGTGACGCTGAAGCACAGGGCGGAGTACGCCGCCTTCGCCATTCTGCGCGGGGTGGCGCGAGCGCTCCCCGAGTCGTGGGCTCTCGGTTTGGGAGAAGGGCTGGGGTTGGTCGCGGGTGTGGTCTTCCGGATTCGCCGGGGCGTCGTCGACGAGAACCTCGCACGCGCGTTTCCCGACGCTTCACCGGCGCGACGGGCCGAGATCGCGAAAGGCAGCTACCGACACCTCGGGCGCGAGGCCGTGGCGATGTTTCGGCTGGGCGGACATATGCGGCAGTGGGTCCTCGACGCGACCACCGTCGACGGTCTCGAGCCCCTCCTCGACTCGGTCCGCAACGGGCCCGGCGGGATCGTCGTCACGGGCCACCTCGGGAGCTGGGAGATGGGCGGGGCGGCGATCGCGGTGCGAGGGGCCCCCGTCGACGCCGTAGCGCTCGTGCAGGGCAACCCGCTCTTCGATCGCGACCTCGTGGAGACCCGAAAGAGGCTCGGGATGCAGGTCGTGCGCCGGGGCGACGCATCGCGCGCCGTCCTTCGGTCGCTTCGCGCGGGGCGCGTCCCGGCCCTCGTCGCCGACCAGAATGCGCGCAAGACGCATGTGTTCGTCGACTTCTTCGGCCGGCCGGCGGCGACGTTTCGGGGCCCGGCGCTCTTCGCGTTGCGCACGGGGGCTCCCATCTTCGTCGGGGTCTGCGTGAGAACGTCGCGCAACCCGCAGAGGTATCGGATCGTGATCGAGGCGGTTCCGGTCGACCCTTCGGGCGATCTCGAGGCCGACGTTCGACGTCTCACACAGGCGCACGTCGACATCCTGGAGCGGTGGGTGAGAGAGCACCCGGAGCAGTACTTCTGGCAGCACAAGCGCTGGAAGACCCGGCCGCCGTCCGAAACGCAAGCGACCCGTTCCGAGTAGAACAGGGCACACCGACACCCCACAGGACTCCTCCCGTGATCTACATCTGCCTTCCCGTCCACGACGAAGCCTCCACCGTGGGGCCGCTCATGTGGAAGCTGAAGAAGATTCTCACGGATCCGGAGTTCCGGCGGGACTTTCGCCTCATCGTGCTCGACGACGGGTCGAGCGACGGTACACACGAGGTGCTGGAGCGCTACGAATCCGCGCTACCGATCACGATCTTGCGGTCCGAGCGTCCGCTCGGATATGGACGGGCGGTCGACCGCCTTCTGCGGGAGGCGCTGTCGCAGACGCCGTATCCCAAGCGAGACGCCGCGATCGTTCTGCAGGCGGATTTCACCGAGGACCCGTCGTTCATCGTCGATCTCGTGAAGACGATCGAGGGAGGCGCCGACATCGTCGCCGGCGTCCGGTCGGAGTTCGAGGAGCCGACTCCGCGGGGGCTTCGGTGGGCGCGAAGGGCGGCTCCCTGGGTGTTGGGACGGGCGCACCGGGAGGCTCCGGTCGAGGATCCACTCTGCGGGTTCCGGGCCTATCGATTGATCGTCCCCAAGAAGGCACTTCGGGACGACGATCGGCCGTTGTCGACGTCCAGTGAGCCGTGGGTGGCCAACGTCGAGGTGTTGTCGAGGCTGGTGCCCCACGCCCGCCGGGTCGAGGAGTCACCCCTGGCGTTGCGCTACGGATTGCAGGTCCGCCCGTCGAGATTCAAGGCAGTGCGTGCACTGCGCGAGCTTTTCCGACTGCGGCGCAGTCCCCTCTGGCCCGAACCGAGCGAGGCGACATGACGACGAGGATTCGCCGCGCCCGCCGTTCTGTACGCTGGATCGTGTTCGGCGCCGCACTCGCCGTGCCGATTCACGGCCAGATGCCACAGCTCGAGCTTCCCGCGACCCTCGAGGCGTCGGCGCCGCCCGAGGTGCCGTTCCATGTGGGTGAGCGGCTCACCTACAATGTGAAGTTGGGGTGGTTCAACGTGGGAGAGGGTGAACTCGCGGTCCTCGGCGTCGACACGATCCGGGGTGCCCCATCGTACCACCTGAGCATGGCACTCAACGCCAGCGCGATGTTCGGCACGGTGAAGGTGCGCGACCGCTTCTCGTCGTGGATGGATGTGCGCACGCTCGCGAGCCGACGCTTCATCCGAGACCAGCACGAACACAACTACAAGAGCTATCGGGAGTTCGAGATCTATCCCGACGAGCAGCGCTGGGAGCGGAGCGACGAAGACAAGGGGGGCGACACCCTGTCGGACCGGCCCCTCGACGAGATCGCCTTCCTCTACTGGATGCGCACCCTCCCCCTCGAGGTCGGTGAGACCTACACATTCGAGGGCAAGTACTTCAAGGAGGACGGCAATCCCGTCGTGCTCAAGGTGCTTCGTCGAGAGGAACGGAAGACCGGGGCGGGTACCTTCGACACGATCGTCGTTCAGCCCATCATCCGGACCAAGGGACTCTTCTCGGAGGGCGGAAAGGCCGAGGTCTACCTGACCGACGACGAGGATCGGCTGATGGTCTACCTGCGCTCGGAGATTCCCGTCGCGGGTTCGATCACCCTCCACCTGGAGCGGATCGAGGGTGTGCCCAACCGCCACAGCGACGGCAACTGAGGCGCGTGGACATCTCCCGCAAAGTTCGCCTCCGCGCCGTGTGGCTGCTGATCATCCCCTTCTTCTGGCTCGCTCGACCCACGCCCCTGCTGCTGGGTGTTGGGGCGGCGCTGGCCGTCATCGGGCTGGCCATCCGGGCATCCGCCGCCGGCTTCATCCACAAGGACCGCGAGCTTACGACGACCGGCCCTTACGCGCATACGCGCAATCCGCTGTACCTGGGCAGCTTCCTGCTCGGCCTCGGCATCACGGTCGCCGGCGGCGTGCCCCTCTTCGCGGCGCTCTTCGTCGGCTTCTTCGGGTTCGTCTACACCCGCACGATTCGCCATGAGACCGGGGCACTCCAAGCCGCCTTTGGCGAGGCCTACGACGAGTATGCGCGCAACGTCCCGGTCTTCCTTCCGCGGCTCACCGCCTATCGCGCCGCCGGCGCGGTGGCCGGGCAGGGGTTCTCGTCGCAGCGCTGGAAGCGCAACCGTGAATACGAGGCACTCCTGGGCGCGGTCGCCGGCTTCGCCCTGTTGACCGTGCGCATGTGGTTCGCCTGAGCGACCCTCAGCCCTCCGGATAGCGCTCGAGGGCCAGCCCGACCTTTTCCAACACTTCGGGCACCGCGACCCGCGCCATCCCGTCTCGGTACTCCGGACTCAGCGGGTAGTCCTCGCCGGGGAAGCGGGCGTAGCCGTCGACGACGAGGTCCTGATACCGCCTCCATGGCCCGGTGCGCTTCGGGTTCGTGTAGCCGTACAGCCCCACGACCGGGGTTTCGAGGGCACGAGCGATGTGCAGGGGACCCGTGTCGGGGCTGATCACAAGCCGGCTCCCGTCGATCGTCCACACGAGTCGTCGCAAGTCGTCGCCGAGGGTGTCGAGCACCGTGGTGGCGCGGGTCAGCTGCAGCGTGCGGTCGGCGATGTCTCGCTCGGTCGCCGACGGCCCACCGACGAGGATCGGCTGCAATCCGAAGTCCGACTCGAGCGACTCGAGCACTCTGGCGTACCCTTCCGGCGTCCAGTTCTTCTCGAGCTTGCTCGTACCGACGACCACGGCACACGCGGGTCGGTCGAGGTCGGCGAAGAACCTCTCCTGCGCACGCCGCTCGTCGGGCGTGAAGGGGAGATCCCAGACCGCCGGGTTCGGGTCGAGACCGAGGTGCTCGAGGAACTCGAAGTATTGGTCCTGAACGTGATGCTGACCCCGAAAGGGGATGCGCTCGTTGGTGAACAACCAGTTCAGGTCGCGCGCGCGGCGTCGATCGAAGCCCAGCTTGATCCGGGCGGGTGCGAGCCGGGTCAGGACGCCGGCCTTGAAGTAGACCTGCAGTCCGATGAGCAGGTCGTACGGCTCATCGGGGTAGGATCGCGCCAGATCGCGGAATCCCTCCCAGGCATCCACCCCCCGACGACGCCGGTAGATCAGGAACTCGTCGATCGCGGGGTGGTGCTCCACGAGAAGATGGGGCACCGGCTGGATCACCCAGGTGATATGGCTGTCGGGCCAGTGACGCTTCAGCGCGTTGGCCACGGGCAGGACGTGCACGGCATCGCCGATCGCCGACAGCATGACGATGCAGATCCGACGCGGGGGACCCTCGGGGAAAAGCTCTCGCCAGCGCGGGGTGTCAGCCATGCAAGGGTCCCGTGGTTTCGAGGAAGGCGCTCCAACCCCGCTCCCCCAACACCACCCCGGTGGTGGTCTCGAACTTCCGCAGCGAACGTGTGAGTCGGGCGGCCATGGGGGCGAGCGGAGCCGTGTCGTCGAGGACGCGGGCCCGATCGAGGTCGAGAACCTGTGCGTCGATCCCATCGGGGGTCTGCATGATCAGGATGTTCTTGGCGTTCAGGTCGGCGTGATAGACCCCGGCCTCGGAGAGGCAACGAGCGAGGCGGCCCGCCAGGGCCAGGGCCTGCACCTTGTCGTCGACCGTCGGCATGTGGTCGCGCGCGGGGGGCTGGTTTTCGAAGAGCAGCCCGGCGAGATCGACCGAGTGGGGAACGAACGAGGTCACCAGGTCGGCCCGATACCACAAAGGTCCCGCCGAGTAGGTGACCCCCGCCTGCACCTCGGGCGTCGGCACCCCGCGCTCCCTGGCCGCGTCCGACGCACGCGCCTCGATCTCGGTTCGCGGAGTGCCGCGCCGAAGATAGCGGTCGTGCAATACCGACGCCGCCCAGCCGCCACGCAGGTAGCGCCGAACCACCCAGCGTTCGTCGTTCACGCCGGCCGGGGCAGGCACGGCCCGGACCACTCCTCGACCGCGGAGTTCGACCGCGTCGGCTTCGTGCGACGAGGCCCGGGCGAGGGTGCCCCAGCGGGTCAGGGCGGCGTCGACCCAGGCCATCGCGGCCGGCCGGGCGAAGCCGCGGGCCCCGACCGCACGCACCGCTTCGTATCCCGGGGGGGCGCTCACGCGTCGGCGATGCCCGCGCGGGACGAGAGGGCGCGCTCGACCCGGGTCATGATCTCGTCGACGGTGATCTGCTCCATCCGCCCGTGACGGGGATCGTAGCGCGACGGGTCCGATGTCTCGCCGGGGTCGGTGTAGTGATCGACGACGAGATCGCGGTATCGGCGCCAGGGGCCGACTCGGGCCGGGTTGGTGTGTCCGAACAGCCCGACCACGGGGGTCTCGAGAGCGTGCGCGAGGTGAAGCGGGCCGGTGTCCGGGCTGATCAGCAGATCGACGCCGTCGACCATCCACATCATTCGGCGCACGGAGTCGCCCAGCCCGTCGTGCACCGGGAGACGGGCCGCCCCGATGCGTCGCGCCGCGTCGCGCTCTCTCTCCGATGGGCCACCGACCAGAACGACTCGAGCGCCGAACCGCTCTCGTAGCGCTCGAACCAGATTCGGGTACCGGTCCGCAGGCCAATCCTTCTCGGGGTTGGCCGTCGCCAACACCAGGCCCACGATCGGTCCCGCGTTGCGCTCGCGGAGCGGGGCGAACCACGCGTCCCGCTCGCGATGCTCGGCGGGCGTGAAGGTGACCCGCCACTCCACCGGGTCGTCCGCCGGGATGCCGAGGGGCTCACGGAAGCGGAGAAACAGGTCCTGCGTGTGCATCCACGGGGTTTCCCGCAGGGACGTCGTGTTGAACCACGCGGCGCCGTCCCGGGTCTTCGACGGCGGCAACCCGATGCGCGTCTTCGCCCCCGTGAGGAGAGACGCGAGCGAGCCTTTGATGTACCTCATGAAGTTGAGCGTCAGGTCGCAGCGTCGGGTCCGCATCGCGGTGCGGAGCGACCGCAGCCCCCGTAGTCCGGCCCTCTTGTCGAAGGCGATCACCTCGTCGACGGCGGGGTGGTGGCGCACCACCTCGGCGGGAGCGGGCTCGGCGATCCAGACGACCTCACACCCGGGGTCGCGCCGCTTCAGGTCGAGGGCGATCGGGAGGCCGTGTACGACGTCGCCGATTCCGCTCAAGAGCACGATGCCCACCCGGCGAGTGGCGCCCGGATGCGCTGGGCTCGTCATGCCTGCGGCTCGCCCTCGATCAGGAAGAGCCGGGGGCCGTCGAACCATCGCCCCTTCACCCGAAGGCGAAAGCGGTACTCCCCGGGTGTCTCGAAGATGACCTCTTCCATCGGCTGGATCAGCGTCGTACGGGGGCGGGGCCGTCCCTCTTCGCCGCCTCCCACGTCGGTGCCGCCCCGGACGGCGAACTTCGTCGGCTTCCCATCGGGAGCGACGAGCTCGACATCGAAGTTGTAGCGACCGTGGTCGCCTCGGTCCCATTCCATGGCGAGCACGAGGGTGACGTCATGCTGCGCGGGGAAACCGGGGGCCGAGAGGGCGTGGTACTGCCCTTGTATGTGGAGGCGGCCCCACTCGTCGAGGCGAGCGGCGTCACAGAGAGCGAAGGTTTCGACGTACACGGAGATTCCGGTGCCTGAAGAGGGTCGTCAGGGCGCGCCCCAGCCCCCACCCCCGGGGGAGCGGATGCTGACGATGTCGCCGGCGATGGCGTCAAAGGTAACCTTTCCGGCGAGAGATCTCTCGACTCCACCGCGAATCAAGACGTTGCTTCCTGCGTCGCCCGCCGAGCCGCCCGCCCGTCCCGGCGGCCCGTTTCGGCGCCGCTCGGTGAGCAGGGTGACGCGAGCATCGGCCAACAGCTGCACATCGCGTCGCAATCCGTCTCCTCCACGGTGCAGGCCGGCGCCGCCACTCCCCCGCCTCAGGCCGTACCGCACCACCCGAAACGGATAGGCGTGCTCGAGAGCCTCCACCGGTGTGTTCAGGGAGTTCGACATGTGCACGTGTACTCCCGACAGCCCGCCACCCGTCGGGCCGGCGCCCATGCCACCTCCCACGGTTTCGTAATACGCGAAGGGCTCTCCCGAGCGGGGGTCGACGCCGCCCACGGTCGTGTTGTTCATAGTCCCCTGCGAGAGCGCGGGAACGAGGTCGGGCAGCGCCTCGGCTAGCGCGTCGAAGAGCACGTCGGTGATCCGTTGACTGGTTTCCACATTGCCGGCGGCCACGCTCGCGGGGGGGCGCGCATCGACGACCGACGCCTCGGGCAGAACGAGATCGACGTGCCGCATCGAACCCCCGCCAGCCGGCATCGACACGCCGAGCAGCTCCTCGATGAGGCAGCGAAGGACGTACCGCGTCGCCGACGAGGTGATGGCGGCGACGGCGTTGACGCCGCCCGCGACCTGCGGCGACGAACCGGTGAAATCGACCTCGGCACGACCCCCGCGCACCTCGATGGTCACCGCGATCGGGATGGACTCGGTACCGAATCCATCGTCATCGAGGTGCCCGCGCGCCGACCAACGGCCATCGGGGATCTTGCGGAGGCCCGCCTCCATCAACCGGTCCGCGTAGTCCACCAGATCCGACATGGCGTCGACCACCGCGTCCGGCCCTCGCCGGTCGACCATCTCCAGGATTCGGCGGCGCCCCGTGTGCAGCGCGGCGAGCTGCGCCTCGAGGTCGCCGGCGCGTTCCTCAGGGGTTCGCACGTTGGAGAGCACGAGGCGCCAGACGTCGTCCTGGCGCACGCCCTCCCGCACGAGCCGCACCGGAGGAATGCGCAGTCCCTCCTGGACGATCTCTCGCGCGAGTGGCATGGAGCCGGGCGTGATACCCCCCACGTCGCTGTGGTGGGCCCGGGCGGCCACGTACCCGAGAAGGCGGTCGTCGTCGTAGACCGCCTCGATCGTCGTGATGTCGGGGAGGTGCGTCCCGCCCCGAAACGGGTCGTTCAGCATCGCCACGTCGCCTGGCGCCAGGGTGCCCAACTCGGCGAGCGCCGCATCGACGCTCATGGGCATCGCACCGAGGTGGACGGGCATGTGATCGCCCATGGCGACGGGGCGGTGTTCTGCGTCGAAGAGGGCGCAGGAATAGTCCCGTCGCTCCTTGATGTTGGGCGAATACGAGGCCCGGCGCAGAGCGGCGCCCATCTCTTCGGCAACGGCCTGGAAGAGGTGGCGAAAGACCTCGAGTACGACCGCGTCGGGTCGGCGCGCCGGTTCGCTTGAAGGACGAGTCGAGAGGGGCGGGATCATCGGTTGGCCGATGGGTGGGTGGGGGTTATACTTCAGCGCTGTGCATCAAACGTGTGCCTTCGGGGTCGTGGTGCCATTGCCAATGCACGGCCCGACTCGAAGGCCGTCCAACATATCAGGAGGGTGCTTGTGCAGAAGGAAAAGCTGATGGACCGGGCTCGCGACGAGCTGTTCAGCCACATCAACCGTTGCGGTGTCCTGCAGGCCTCCGCCGACGACCAGAAGGTCTGGATGGAAGAGACCATCGACTATCTGGCCGAGCGGTACCCCGATCTGGGTGATCTCGAACTCGATCACCTCCACTCGGTCGGCATGCGGTTCTGCGCTCCCGCGCTGGACCACGGTGCCCAGGGTACGGCGAAGAGCGCAGGCGACGCAAACGCGGCCTGATCGCGTCGTTCCGCCCTTTCGCCCCCCCTCCGGGCGACCGTAGGGCAGAGCGTCGATTGCTGGAATAGAGCCGAGGGCCCGGCGAGGCGGTTTCCCGTCTCGGCTCGGGCCCTTTCGCGCTGCGATGCGACCCCGTCTTTCCCAGGCGGGGTCGCTCCTGTATACTATCGCGCCCGCGCACGAGCGTTCACGGATTTCCCACTGTTCCCATGCCTTCAGGTTGGCACACACAGGACCCCGCTTCCGCCGACGGCATCCCTCTCAAGAAGGGTGCGAAGGCTCTGCTCAAGGCGTACTACCGGAGCGGCCACCTTCCGTCGCCGATGGGCGGATTTCTCGAGCCACTCCGGGTGCGCAGCGAATCCGACGGGTCGGGGACGATTCTGCTGGAGTGCTCGGCCTCGTCGCTGCGCTATCAGCTCGCGGTCCCCAAGGCCACCCGCGCCGAGAAGACGGCCGTGAAGGAGGCGCAGGCCGAGGGTGGGGCGCTGGATTGTCCGCGCTGCGAATCTCCGACCCACCGCCTGCGGCGGGTCGAGGGACACCTCGTGGGCCCGTGCTGTGGTGTTCGGTTCGGGCGCGCCTTGTAACGTTCCGGCGGCGTCGTTCGTGACGTCCTCCAGGGTGGTACCCCCCCGAAACGCGCATTAGATTCGAAAGAAGGCGTGGCCTCCCCCCCGCACCCTTCCCGAGGAGACGGCGCGAATGCCCCAGGAGTTTCTCAGCTCCGAGGAGTACGACGAGCAGGCGCACCGCCTGTACGACAGCGGTGACTACGACCGGGCCCTCGAAGTGCTGAAAGAGGGCCTCTCGCTGTATCCGAATGCCGTCGAATTGTGCGTGGGGCTGGGGTATGCGCGGCTCGCTCGCGAAGAGTACGCCTGGGCGCGCAAGGCCTTCGAGCGCGCCCAGATCCTGGATCCCGGTCACGAAGATGCGCTCGTGGGAATGGGCGAAACGCTTCTGCGTCTCGGTGAGCGCCAGGAAGCGCTGCGGCTCTTCGGTCGAGTCGAGGCGATGGGCTTCGACGACGATCTCGAACTCATGCTCACGATGGGACGGGCCCTCTATCGAGACCAGCTGTGGCCGCAGGCCCGAGACGTCTTCGCGCGAGCCGTGGCGGGGCGGCCCGACAGTTCCGAGGCCGTCGCCGCACTCGGATACGCCCTGCACCGGCTCGGCGACGAGGTGGGGGCCGCACGTCAGATCCGGCGAGCCCTCCGCCTGGATCCCGACCTGCACGAGGCGCGCATCTATCTCGGTCACCTGCTCTACGATCGCGGGGATTGGGAGGGCGCACTGAGGGAGTTCGAGCGGGCGCCTCCATCCGAGCACTGGGACGCCGTTGCCGTGTGGCGCATCCTCGAACTCAAGCGTGCCCTCTGGCACATCGAATCCGGAGACGCGCGTTTGGCACCCTGGGAAGAGCGGTTGCGGGTGCTCGAGTCGCTCGACGATCCGATCGACCGCCTCCTCGCCGAGGTGGAGGCCGGGGTGGATCTCGCGGACCCCTCCCAGCTCGAGCTCTTCGAGGGCGGCGCCGACACCGGCCGCCACGCCATTCGCACGCGCGACGGCTTCATCTACCGGGGTTCGTGGCGGGCCATCGTCGTGCAGATGCGCGATGCCGCGGGGTTCCGACACGAGTCGCTTTCCGCGTACATGCGCCGAATGGCCGAACGGTGGCACGAGCAAGATGGTGTGCGGGTCCCCTTCAACGATCCGAAGCTGTTCTTGCGGACCGCGGTGCAGTACCGTCTTCTCGTTCTCGAAGACGGCCCCACCTGAGGGCCCTTCGTCGTCTCACCTGAGCCCCCGGGCTCTCCATCCCGCGCTCATCGATCATGTCCGACTCGACCGTCGAGGCCCCTCTCCACCGCCTCCACCTCGCTCTCGTTCAGGCCCTCCGCGAGCGGGATCCGTCTGGCCTGGGTCGACCGTTCACGGTGGCCGAGATCTACCAGGATCTCGTGCCCTACCGGACGCATCGCGACGTACTCGGGGTCGAGATGAATGGGGACTACGAGCACCTGGTTCTGCGGTTGCTCGCGGGAGAAGACGGTCTGGTCAGTCTCGGCTCGGAGCACGCGCGCAAGGAGATCTCCGAAGAGCTGGGGCGGAGCAATCCGAATACGGGTCTCTATCGCGAATACGCCGGGGTCGATGTTCAGCTCGTGGCCGAGCACATCCCGGTCGAGCCCGACGCTCCGACCGAGGTGATCGAAGAGAGCCAGGCGTCTGCGCCCGATCTGGACGAAGAAACCCACCCACGCGGCCTGGCCGACATGGAGTTCGACGAGCCCGATGGCGAGGCCTCGGTGGACGAGGTCGTGATCCTACCGGCCGATGCCGGTGAGGTGGCCACCTCGGTCGACGATCTCGCGCCGGCCGAGTCCGATGGGGCCCACGACGAAGACGCCGCCGCCTCGGTCGTCGAGGCAGGTTCGGAGCTCCCGGGCGACGACGGCGTGTGCTACTGGTGCCGGGAGCAGCTGCCGCTGCGCGAGACGTTGAATTTCTGCCCGTTCTGCGGGATCGATGTGGCCGTCGTGCCCTGCCCTTCGTGTGGCGAGGCGATCGAGTCGAACTGGCGGTTCTGCATTCAGTGTGGCGCGCCGGTGGGCGCGGCTTGAGACCGGTCGTCCTCGCCCTGCTTCTGTCGGGATGGGGGATCACAGGCTGCCGAGACGTGCCGGCGGAGCTCCGTCCGGACGACGTACTTCGCGAGTCGTTGGGCCTCACGGACCGGGATGCCGTGCATGTGGTCTTCGTCCGGGTGCGTGGGGTGTCGGAGGTCGCGGAGCCGGAGATCGTCGAGACCCGGCGCGATGCCTGGGTGTCGTTTCAGGGTGCCGACACCCGCGGACACGTGGTGCGCTTCGACACTCTGGAGATGCGCGCGGACGCCCTGGAGTGGTTGCGCGAGAGTGACCAGCTCGTGAGCCCCCCGCTCCTGACCCCGGCCTCGCGTTGGGTGGTATCGTTCGAGGGCGCCCCCGACGCCAGCTATCCGTTCGCCATCGAGGGCAGTGGAGAGCTCGGCTACGGCCTGATCGAGCACACGACGGAGCGAGAGTGATGACGGGAGGCGAGGTAGATCGCAGGCTTCAGAGTTGGGAGGCGGTCGTGCCGGGGCTCGTGTTTCCCTTCCTGGCGCTCTGGTTGGGAGGCAGCACCTGGTCGGCCCGGGGAATCGCCGCGGCGGCCAACGTCGCCCCGTTCGCCGTCCTCGCTCTGATCGCGTGGCGAGGGTGGAGGTGGACGCCGGCCATTCAGGGGGCGGCCACGCTCGCCTACCTCGGTGTAGCCTTGGCCTGGATCGGTACCAACTGGGAGTGGGAGCCCCTCGCCGTATTGGCCGATCACGCTGCACTGTGGACCCCGGTCGTCGCGGCAGGGGTGGCGGCGATCGTCTTCGCGGTCGTTGCGGTCGTACTCAGATTCACCGGAGGCGCTACGCCTCCCGCAGAAGGGACGGTGTGATGCCGCGCGTCGCTGTCATTCCAGGAGACGGCATCGGCCTCGAGGTCATCCGTGAGGCCGTGCGGGTGCTCGAGGCGATCGAGACCCGCTATGCGCCCGGTCTGGAGCTGGTGCACTGGGATCTCGGGGCGGATCGGTACCTGCGCGACGGAGTCACGATCACCGACGAGGAGTTCCGAGCGCTCGCCGACGACCACGACGCGATCTTGCTCGGTGCCCTCGGCGACCCGCGCGTACCCGGCAACCAGCACGCGCGCGACATCCTGCTCGGTCTCCGGTTTCGGCTCGATCTGTACGTCAACTATCGACCCGCCGTGCTCCTGGACCCCGCGCTCAGCCCGCTCCGGGATCCAGGGTCGATCCACCTCGATATCTTCCGCGAAAACACCGAGGGCATCTACGTCGACCTCGGCGGGAGCTTCAAGGAGGGTACCGACGACGAGATCGCCGTCCAGGAAGACCTGAACACCCGAAAGGGGGTGGAGCGGATCTGCCGGGCGGCCTTCCAGCATGCGGTGAGCGCATCGCGAGGGCTCGTGACGCTGGTCGACAAGGCCAACGCCATGCCCGCGGCGGGCCGACTCTGGCGTCGCGTATTCGCCGAGGTCGCGGCCGACTACCCGGATCTCGACACCACGACCATGTATGTCGATGCCATGGCGATGGATCTGGTGCGCCGGCCTGCGCGATACGAAGTCATAGTGACCAGTAACCTGTTCGGAGACATCCTGTCGGACCTCGCGGCCGAACTCGTGGGCGGGCTGGGGACCGCGGCGTCG
>JANQNV010000096.1 GCA_028279425.1 Longimicrobiales bacterium
CACGACACCGAGTCCGGCCATCGCCAGGGCCGCCCCGACCAGAATTCCTGCAGTGGTGGCCAGCGCGCCGCGGCGGAGGACCAGGCTCCGGATGCGGGACCGGTCGGCCCCGAGCGCCATGCGGATGCCGATTTCGCCGGTGCGCTGGCCGACGACCTGGGTCACCACCCCGTAGAGGCCGATCGCGGCGAGTAGAAGGGCGAGCCCCGTGAACGTTCCGAGCAGCATCGAGGTGAAGCGCTCCCGCGTCGTCGAATCTCGTCGTCGCGCGGAGCTCGCGTCCATCATGGCGTCCCTCCGTGCGGAATACGGCACGTCGATGACCTCGAGTTCGGCGGTGGCGCGGCCACTCCGGACCGAACTCTACGGCGACATGACCCGGCCTCTCACACTCCTGCTCGGTGCGGCCGGCTTCGTGCTGCTCGTGGCGTGCACGAACCTCGCCAGCACCATGCTGGCGCGCGGCCGTCGGCGCGCAAACGAACTCGCCGTGCGCAACGCCCTCGGCGGAAGCCGCCTCCGGCTCGTGCGAATGCTCCTCACCGAAAGCCTCCTGCTGGCCGCTGCCGGGGGGCTCGTCGGCGCCCTCCTGGCCCACCCCCTCCTCGACGCGCTGGTCCGGATGGGGCCCGCACTCCTCGTCGACCGCGTGAGTCTCGACCTCCGGGTGCTGACCATCACTCTCGTGGCCGGAGCCGCGACGGTCTTGGCCTTTTCGCTCTACCCGGCCCTCGCGGCCACGCGGGTGGGTACGGCGGGAACCCTTCGCGAGGGGGGACGAGGCGGAACGGGGGGGCGTCGCCGGCGCGCCGGCTGGAATCTGCTCGTGGGCTTCGAGGTGGCTCTGGCGCTCGTGCTGCTGGCGGGCTCGGCCGTGCTGATGCGCAGCTTCGCGAGCGTGCTCTCCATCGAAGCGGGGTTCGACGCCGAGCAGGCGCTCTCCGTGGAGCTCTCCCTCCCCGAATCGGAATACGGCGACGACCCAGCGCGCGTGGCGGGCTTTGCGGCCATCCTCGACGCCGTCCGCTCCACCCCCGGTGTGGAGGCGGCGGGACTCGTGAACCACCTGCCCCTTGGGGGGCTCGCCTTCAATGGGGGATTCGAACGCGAGGCGGGTGATCACCCCGACGTCGAAGGAGGCTCGGTGGACTACCGGGTGGCCACACCCGGGTATCTCGAGGCGATGGGGATTCCCGTCCTGGAGGGCCGCGGGCTTCGGGCCGACGACGTCTCCAGGGGCGACGTGGCGCTCATGTCGCGATCCGCCGCCGCGAGGTTCTGGCCCGACGAAAGCCCTGTGGGCCGGCGCATTCGCAACCTATCGAACGACTCGTGGCTCTATCCCGACCGATGGATCACGATCGTGGGCGTGGTCGGGGACGTGCGCCACCGCGCCCTCACGGTGCCGTCCGCGCCCGCCGTGTACGTGCATGCCCTCCAGCGTCCGGCCCGTGCAAGTTCGCCGACGTTGGTCGTGCGGGTTCGAGGATCGGTGGTTGAAGTCGCCCCCGCCGTGCGTCAGGCGATCCGCGGTGTCGATCCGACGATCCCTACCACCCTCATACCGATGCGAACCCGCGTCTCGGAGGCCACCGCGGACCGGCGTTTCGCGCTCGTCGTGCTCGGGGCCTTCGCGCTCGTGGCCCTGCTGCTGGCCGCCGTGGGCATCTATGGGGTGGTCTCGTGGGCCGTCGCCCGGCGTACGCGGGAGATCGGCATTCGACTCGCGCTCGGGGCGGAGCCACGGGTCGTCCTCCGCATGATCGTCGCCGGGAGCCTCCGCACCGTGGTCGGAGGCGCCGCCGTCGGCGCCGGCGGCGCGCTGGCAATGGGCGGGCTGCTCTCGGGAATGGTCTACGGGGTGGAGCCCACCGATCCCTTGAGCTTCGGGGCGGCCGCAACGCTCCTGGTGGTGGTGGGCGCGGTTGCGAGTCTGATCCCAGGGCGCCGCGCGACCCGCGTCGACGTGGTCGAGGCCATGCGCGGGGAGTAGGTGATATTCAACTCGTGCGCGATGGTCGGCGCGCCAAACACCACATCCGTCCTCACGCGCTCGTGCCACTCCTTCCCGGGAGGCCTGACGGAGACAAACATCGCCACGGTATCGGGCCAGACCTCCCCCTCGGGATCCAGTCCAACCATTCGCGAGATCCAGAAGGAGTAACCACCCTCGCTGTCCGTCTGAGTGTACACGGTGGTACAGACGCACGGGTCGATGGAGTAGCGTGGACCGATCCAGTAGCCCTGCAGGGGCGTCCCGGAGGGATCCGACACGGTTCCGTGGATGCGCACGCACACCTCCGGCCCCTCGTGCGTGTCGCAGAACGCGCCCGGCTCCGTCACGCATGAGCCGGACAGGGTTCCACCGACGAGGGCCACCAGTACGCGTCCCCACATCTTGCACCTCATCGTCTCCGTCGCTTCGCGCCCCTCATGACGCCTCGCCTTACGCAATTCGCCGCTCCATCGGCAACCGATGGACGTACTCGACACCGGACTCGTCCCTCTGCACACCGAGGAGGTAGTCGGGCCCGATCTCATGCACCTCGAACCGCTGGGGTACGCGGACTCGCCCCAGCGGTTCGCCCGCCGCCGAGAACACCGTCCACTCGTCGACTTCATCGGGAAACGTGGCGTACTCCGCGACCCAGATCGCGCCATCCGATCCGACCCTCACTGCAGACGCCCGCGGCATGGTCTCAGGAAGGACGTCTTGTGAGAACACCAAGTCGAGCAGCCGAACAAGCTCGAGCCTCCCCCTCGTGCCTTCGAGCCTCGCCTCTCGCAGCCGGGCGACTTCCGAAGACGGCAACGGCGGAGGCGGCGCCGTAAACCGGACCACCGCTCGCATCCGCCCACCGACGTCACGGGTCGTGATGGCCCCGGTGCGGCCATCGACCGTCACCGACCCACCTCGCCCATCCGACGTCCAGTGCGTCTCCGCGCCGAAGGGCAGGTACGCACCGATCGGCCGACCGTCGCCGTCGTTCGACGGCACGATGTCACGCGCCATCTCCCGGTCCGCCAGCACCGCAATGGTGTCGCGATCGGCTCCGCTGGGATCGAGGTGCCGAAGCACCAGCGAGTCCATCCAGATCGCCGGTTCGGAGAACTTGGGATCGCGGGGATCGACTTCACGGTAGCGCGACCGGGCCAGGTAGCTCCCGTCGTCCAACCGCACCAGCTGGAAGGGTCTCTCAACCGGCTCGTGCCGGAAGGTGGTCATCGACCCGGCGCCTTCGTCTGACAAGAGGAGGGTGAGGCGTTGCGGGATGGGATCCCACGCCCAAATCGAGTCCCCGGCGACCCCTGCGATCTGGACCAGCCGGAATTCCCCAGGGCCATCCCCCCGGCCACCGAACCGTCGGAGGAAGAGCCCCGCCTCATCGTAGAGCCGAACCGTCTGATCCTGAGCATCGGTCACGAGCAGGCCGAGGCCCGGCAGGCTGCGAACCTCGCCCACCCTCCCGAAGACGTACTCCGCGGCTCCATCTCTCGACCCGATCACGAGGTCGGCCTCGCCCACGATGGCATACTCGGGGAGCGAGGCGACGGCTACCGAAACCTCCACGAGTCGGACGCCATCCGTCTCTGTCAGGGTCCAGCCCCGCTCGGCCGCCTCGGAAGCGCAGCCCGCGAGGGCGACGACAATCAGCGGCCAGCTTCTCATCGAGCGATCCTGTGGTTGCGTTCGTGTGGCACGCCGGGCCAGCGGCCGGTGGGGCGGGTCGGTGCTTCGACTCCAATCTAGCCCACTTCGCAGCATGTCCGCCAGCCGCCTTCCCACCCCCCCTCAACTCCCCGCCAAGCTCTCCCGATAGAACGCCTC
>JANQNV010000104.1 GCA_028279425.1 Longimicrobiales bacterium
CGGCGTAGCGATAGCTACGGCAAGGAGTTCCAACGACGCATCCCGTGGATGCCCCCGCGCACGAACGGCATCAGGACTTTGGCGACACTACACTAGCCCGCGTCTGCCGGTGGTAGCGGGGGAGGGGGAGGGGGGGAGTCGCTGGGCAGCAGGTCGAAGGGGTCTCCCCCCATCTGCGTCCCCTCGACCAAGGCCGCGACCGCCTTCGTCAACGATCCGGCGTGGGCTTCCAGTAGAGCGGCGAAGTCCGTGAGCCGATGGTAGTAGCGCATCTGGCCGAGCAGGACTGCGTTGTTGATGGGGCGCTCCAGGAAGCTGCCGAACCGAAGGTTCTCGAAGGTGGGCGCCACCTCGTGTTCGAAGATCGCCTTGTGCGCCTCATAGACCGAATCGCGTAGTACGAGCTTGCGCTCGGTGGTCTCGGTCGAGTCTGCGTAGACGGACTGGAGGTCTTCGATCAGTTGATCGAGAAAGTGGCTGTAGCGCTGTGCGTCGCGCCAACGCGCCGCGGCCCTGGCGCACTTCACCGTGTCGGGTCCGCCCCCCTCACGGGTGCAGAAGAACTGCTCGGCGCCCACGCGCCCGACGAAGTTGGCATAGCTCTCGTTGAACCGTACCTGTCCCGAAACGAAGAGGTGCGCGTGGCTCATCTCGTGGATCAGCGTCTCGATCAGCGCGACGTCGTCGTAGCGGAGCAGAGTGCTGAGGATGGGGTCGGAGAACCACCCGAGTGTGCTGAAGGCGGCGGTCGGCCGAAGCAAGGTGTCGAAGCCCTCGTCGTCGAGATCGCGCTGTGCCTCGAGTGCGTCGTCTTCGGAGAAGAAGCCTCGGTACGGTACGTGGCCGACGATGGGGAACCACCACGTGCGCGGAACGAGCCGGTCCCGGTAGGCCGCCGAGAGCACCAGCGCCAGGGTATCGCTGTCAAGCTGGGTGAAGGTCGTGTAGCTCTTGCCCACGTCGAGGTGAAGCTCGGTTTGTGCGAAGACGCGCGCCTCGCTGGCCAGGGTGAGCATGCCCCGCGTGCGCTCGTCGGTCGATGGATCGAGGATCACATCTCCGAGGGGCCTCCGCCCGGCGAGAATCTTGGCCTCGGCGATCCCCGCCTTGATGACGTAGATCGGCGAGCACGCGGTGAACGAGGCCCCGGCGACCAACGCCAGGGCCGCCACGCCGACGAGGGTGCGGACTCGCATCAGCGACCGATGTTGCGCATGAGGGGGACGCCTCCTTCGGTCGGCACGTAGATGACCGAACCCGCCGGCATCTGGCCGAGCTGCTCGATGTAGAAGAAGGTCAGGTATTCCGGCGTCAGTCCGGCCGAGATGATGGCCTGCGCCTCGGCGATCCCCTTGGCCTCTTCGACCTGTTGACGCGCACGCTCCTGGATGATCTCGGTCTGGAAGCGTTCTGCGGCCACATTCTGCTCGCGCTGAAGCTTCTCCTCGATGGCCTGGCGCACCCGTTCGGGCGCCTGCACGTCGCGCACGAAGACCTCGAGCACCTCGATCCGGTCACCGGCCTTGTCCTGGATGGCGTCCTGCATCGCGTCTGCGAGCTCGCGGCGGTTGGGCGAGAAGATCTCGTTGATCGACTTGGTGGCGACGGCATCACGCACACCGTTGCGCACGGAGTTGAGGACGATCCGGTTCTTGATCTGATCCTCGGGGCCGATGCGCTGATACAGGTCCGGGGCATTGACTCCGTCGATGCGATAGAGGAGGGACACCTCGAGCGCCACATTCAGCTGCTCCGACGTCTGCGCCTCGATCCGCTCCACCCCTCCGTCGGAGGGAAACGACTGCTCGCGGATGCTCATCTTCTCGATCGACGCCAGGGGATTCACGAAGTGGATGCCCTGGTTGAGGGGGGTCGGGTCGACCTGACCGACGAAGTGCTTCACGCCGACTTCACCCACCCGGATCAGGGCGACCGTGTTGAGCACGACGAGGAGGAGGCCAGCAAACATGAAGCCGTAGCTCGCCACCTTCGACGCGCCCTTGCCGTTGGTGCCGAGAGATGGTCCGGCGGCCCGGAGGGCGGCGCCGATGAGGATCAGTCCGACGGCTACGATCAAGAGTCCCATGGTATCGTCCGGGTACGGGAGTGGAGACCTATCGATACCCGCCTTCCGCGGCGGCGTTCGGTGCTCTACCGTGGGGCATGCCCCTGCTCGAGTCGCTCTACATCGCCGGTGTGTCTGCCGCCCGTCGGTTGCTGCCCCTCGTGGCCGGTGCGTCGTCGAAGGTGGGGCGTGGCCTCCGGGGCCGAGAGATGGCGCTCCCGTCGATGGTAGAATGGGCCGGCGAGTGTCGCGACGAGGATCGACCCCTGCTCTGGGTCCACGCCCCCTCGGTCGGAGAGGGGCTCCAGGCGAAGGCGGTCATCGAGGCCCTCCGGCTACGAGACCCTCGGGACGCGGCGCAGGTCGTGTTCACATACTTCTCACCGTCGGCCGAAGAGCTGGGGAGCGGGATGCCCGTCGACTGGGCGGGATACCTGCCGTGGGACGTCGAAGCCGACGTGTCGAGCGCCCTGGGCGCCCTACGCCCCGACGTCATCGCCTTTACCAAGACCGAGGTGTGGCCGTCGCTCAGCCGACTCGCCGGCGAACGCGGCGTCGCGACCGCCCTGGTGGCCGCCACGCTGCCGGCGTCGTCGTCGAGGCTGCGCTTCCCGACCCGCTCGATCGTGCGTTCGTCGATGGCGCGCCTCGACCTCGTCGCGGCCGTCTCGTCGGACGACGCCGCCCGCTTCGTACAGACGGGCGTTCGCGAAGGGGCCGTGGTGGTGACGGGCGACCCGGGGATCGACTCCGCGGTGACCCGGGCTGCCGCCGCGGATCCCGGTGCGCCCTACCTGAGCATCTTCCACGGCGTATCTCGCCCGATTCTGGTGGCGGGTTCCACCTGGGCCTCCGACGAGAGGGTGTTGATGCCGGCGCTGCGGAGGGTGCGGGCCCGCTGGCCTGACGTGCAGGTGGTCGTCGCGCCGCACGAGCCGACGCCCGAGCACCTGCGCCGCTTGACCACCCTCGCCCGGGAATTGGGATGTGCCACGGCGACGCTCGCGGCGGTGGAGGAGCTGGGCCGGGCTGCCGATGTCGACATCGTGCTCGTGGAGCGAGTCGGCGTCCTCGCGCACCTCTACACGGTGGCCGATATGGCCTACGTCGGCGGGGGCTTCCACACCGCAGGGCTCCATTCGGTGCTGGAGCCGGCCGCCGCGGCGATTCCGTCGACCTTCGGGCCGGGCCACGACAACGCGTGGGCGGCCGCGGCGCTGGCACGAGCCGGCGGCGCCGTCGAGGTGGCGACGCCCGACGATCTGGCCGACACGTTGCTCGGGTGGCTCGATTCTCCGGAAGAGCGGCGCGCGGCGGGGCGAGCGGGGCGCGATTGGCTACGCGGCCACAGCGGCGCGGCGGTCCGCACCGCCGAGGCCGTCCGGTCGCTCTTCTAGTGTAGTGTCGCCAAAGTCTGGTGACCGCCGAGGGTGCGGGGAGGCGCCGCGGGGGCGAGGCGGAACGACGCGGCGTAGCGATAGCTACGGCAAGGAGTTCCAACGACGCGGCGTAGCGATAGCTACGGCAAGGAGTTCCAACGACGCATCCCGTGGATGCCCCCGCGCACGAACGGCATCAGGACTTTGGCGACACTACATTAGGGCTTCAGCCGAGCGCCCGCACCGCCTCGAGGAACACCTCGCCGTACCGAGCGAGCTTCGCCGGGCCGACGCCGGGCACGTCGAGCAGTTGCGCCTCGGTCGTGGGGCGCGACGCGACCATCTCACGCAGCACCTTGTCGTTGAACACGATGTAGGCGGGCACGCCCTCGCGGTCGGCCAACTCCTTGCGGAGGGTGCGAAGCGTCTGGAAGGCGGCTTCATCGGCGTCGGACACGTCGGGCAAGGCCCCCGAACCACGGGACCGGCTCGCCTTGCGCGGCGATGGCGCCCCCCGGGTGCGCGCCTCCACCGTCCGGCCCGTGCAGCTGTCGCACGAGACGTCGCACGGCGCCATCTCTTCGTCGAAGTACCGCACGACGGCCTGGTGGCGGCAGCCCCCGCGTTCCACGAGCTCGAACAGATCGACGGTCGCCTGACGCTTGCGATGCCACACGTCGGGATCGTCGATGTCGTCGAGGAACCGCTCGTGCATCTTCACGTCGGCCCACGAATAGAAGAGCACGCAGTCCGACTCGAGTCCGTCGCGCCCGGCTCGGCCGAACTCCTGATACCACGACTCCACGTCTTTCGGCATGTCGCGGTGGATCACGAAGCGCACGTTGGATTTGTCGATCCCCATGCCGAAGGCCACGGTGGCCACGATCACGTCGACCTCGTCGCGCTGGAAGCGTTCCTGGTTGCGTGCCCGCACCGCGTCGTCGAGACCGGCGTGGTAGGGGACCGCGTTCACCCCCTGGCGCACGAAGAAGTCGCTGGTCTGTTCGACGGCTTTGCGAGACAGGCAGTAGACGATGCCGCTCTCGCCCGCGTGCTCCCGCACGAGGGCCAGCATCTCCTTCCGCGTGTTCCCGCCCTGCCCCTTCTTTCGCACCGAGAGATTCAGGTTGGGCCGGAAGAACGACCCCTTGTAGCCGGCCGGCTTGCGCATCCCGAGCTGACGGAGGATGTCGACGGCGACGCGTCGGGTGGCGGTCGCCGTCAGTGCGAGCACCGGCACGTCCCATTCGTGCTTCAGTCCGTGCAGCCGTCGATAGCTCGGCCGGAAGTCGTGGCCCCACTGGCTGATACAGTGCGCCTCATCGACGACGAGCAGCGAGATCGGGCAGCCCTGGAGGACGTCACGGAGCCGGCCGTCGAGCGCCTCCGGGGCCAGGTAGACCAACTCGTACTCGCCGCGACGCAGCCGATCGAGTCGGTAGCGGCGCTCGTCGTAGTCCAGGGTCGAGTTGATTTCGGCGGCTTCGAAACCGTACTGCCGCAACCCGTCGACCTGGTCCTTCATCAACGAGATCAGGGGCGAGATCACGACCACCGTGCCCCCGAGCATCCGGGCGGGGAGCTGGTACGTGAGCGACTTCCCGGCCCCCGTCGGCATCACACCGATACAGTCGCGGCCCTCGAGCACCGCATCGATGATCTCGCGCTGCCCCGGTCGGAACGAGGGGAAGCCGAACACCTCGCGCAGCACCTCGAGAGGTCGAGACGGGTCGATCGCAGAGGGGTGGGGAGCTCGAGTGTCGGGCACGAACCTGGACCGGAGGAGGGAACGACGCCTGAGGGTAACCGGATCCGCGGGCGGGGCAACCGCCGGAACCCGGCGCCGCCCAGCCGGTACCTTCCGCTGTTGCTCGAACGATCCCCCAACAGGAGTCACCATGCGCCGATGGGCCGTTGTGAGTCTGATGGCGGGCGCGCTGAGTGTGGGAGTCCCGGACGCCACCGAGGCTCAGGAAAACCAGTTCCTGGCCGAGGGCAGCATGGCGCCCGACATCGAAATGGTCGGGGCGACGCGTTACGGCGTCGTCGGTGACCTGTCGCTCAGTTCGTTCCGCGGCGAGACGGTCGTGCTCGCCTTCTTCTTCCGCGCACGAACGCGTGGCTGAACAGTTCAAATGCAAGCGTACCGTGATCAGTACGCCAGCCTGTTCAAGAACGGTCAGAACGTGGTTCTGATCGGCATCTCGAACGACCCCGCCGAGGAGCTCGCCTCCTGGGCGAAAGACGACGACTTTCAGTTCCTCTTCGGCAGCGATGCCGAGAGCACCGGATACGCCGCCTTCGGAGGTGATCCGCGAGACAATGGGATGGTCGGAAGCCGCGCGGTGATCGTGGTGGCTCCCGACGGGACCATCGCCAAGGTGATGCCGACCTTCAATCAGGTCGACCCGGCTGCCTACGAAGAGCTGAACGCGGCGATCGAGGCCGTCACGCCCGAGCCAGACGGCAACGACTGACGACCGGCCCGTGGTGATCCGGCGCAGACCGAGGTGGTCGGGCGTCGGCGCGAAGGAACGAAGGGGGGTGCGATCCGAATCGCACCCCCCTTCTGCGTCGTGAAGACCGACGAGGCCTCGGCGCCGAGGCGGCGGGGCAAATAGGCCTTCTAGGGCAGAGTACCCAGCTGCCTCTGCACCTCGCCGACGAGGTCCTGATCGCGTCCTACACCCGCGTAGACGACCTTCCCCTCGCCGTCGACCAACATCACGATCGAGGTCGTGGCCGCGTTGTAGGCCCGCACGGCTGCACCGCTACCGTCCCAGAGGTAGGGGTAGCCCGCCATGTGCTCCTCGACGTGCCGACGTACGCGCCGCTGAGACTGCGCCACCGCGACCGCCACCGCGACGATGTTGACCTGGTCTCCGTGCTCCTCGTGAATCTGGTCGAGCTGCGGCTGGAGGGCTTCACAGTTCTCGCACCAGGTGGCCCAGAACTCGAGGAGCGTGAGCTTGCCCGCCTCGATGTAGTCGCCCAGCTGCACCTTGTTGCCGTCCAGATCCTCGACTTCGACCGGGGGAACCACGGTCCCGATGTCGAGCCCGACGCCTTGCGCCTTCACGAGTTGGGGAGCGAAGAAGGCCGTCGCGAGGGCGGCGGCGAGGGCCAGCCCCAGACGCCGAAGGGCGACGCCCGATCGGCCCGTCTCGACGCCGACGCCGGCGCGGGGTGTCCGGCCTGCACGCGAAGCGGGTGTGGTTTCGTTCGGCATATGCGATCTCACAGGTTGTATCCGGCAGTAACGAAGTAGTACTGGGCCACGCCCAGCATGATGACGGCGGCGGCCTTCTTCATCCAAACCATCCATTTTCCCGAACGCGGGAGCGCCGCCAAGGCGCCCGAGAACAAGCCCACGACCACCAGGAGCGCCGTCATGCCCAGCGAGAATACGAACAGGTAGACGAAGCCCATCAAGCCGGCCTGCGTAGCTGCGACCCAGGTCAGCACCACGGCGAACGCCGGTGCGCCGCAGGGCGCGGCCACCACCCCCGAACTCGCCCCGAGCAGGAACACGGCTCCGTACGAGCCCCCCTCCTGGCGACCGGCCCAATCCATCAGGCCGCGCGGTACCGGGACAGGAAGCACGTCGAACATCACCAGCGAAAACAGCAGGAGCAGGTTCCCGATCGCGAGAAGGGCCCACGGGTTCGCGCTGATGGACCCGAACAGCGATCCCGTCAGACCCGCAATGAGACCGAGGATCGCATACAGCAGCGCCATCCCGGTCACGTAGGTGAGCGTCAGCGAGAGGGTGCGCCACTTCGACTGGTCTTCCTGGGCGGTACCCGAGATCACCGAAATCGTGATCGGAATCATCGGATACACGCATGGGGTGAGACTCGTCAGGACGCCGGCACCGAACAGCGTCGCGATGGCGAGGAGGGGGCTCGCCGAAAGACTCTCGGAGAGCGAAGCAGTTGAGCCCAGCTGGGCGATGAGCGAAAGTGTCATGGCGCCCCTCCAACCCATTCGCAGCGCCGGGGGTTCCCGGAGGCGGCCCTGAACGACGCTCGGGGTGCGGGAACTTCAGGAGTCGACGGCGGATTCACGCGGCACACACACACTCTACCTCCCGAGTCCTCGATGCGCTTCCCCCTCGTCTTCGTACTCTTGATCGGACTGGCCGTCGGTATCTTCGTCGCTCGCGGCGCGGGGCCGGAGCTCGGGCCCGCCGATGGGGCCGATCTCGCGGCGGTCGACACCGGACGGGTGTCGGTCGGCGACGTGGCCCCCGACTTCACCCTCGAATCCCGCACAGGAGATCGGGTCACCCTCTCCGACCTCCGCGGGCAACGCGTTCTGCTCGTCTTCTACCGCGGACACTGGTGACCCTGGTGCGCCTCTCAGCTCGTGGAGCTGAATGGACTCTTGAGTGACGAACAGCGCGGGGACACCGAGATTCTCGCGGTCGCGATCGACGACGCCGAGAAGCTCGACATGATGGTGCAACGCATCATCGACGACGGAGGTCTGGATCCGGCCGACGCCCCCGACTTCACCTTCCTGTCGGACCCGGGATCGCGGGTCATCGACCGATACGGTGTCCGCAATCCGGACGACGAGCGGGGCATCCCGCACCCCACGACGCTGGTACTCGACCGCGAGGGCATCGTGCGGTGGAAGTTCGTCGAGACGAACTACCGCGTGAGGCCTACGAACGAGATGATTCTGGAGGCGCTCTCGGGGGTGTCCTGATTCAGCCCGATCTCTTCAGTTCGGGAGCCGCCGCTCCGGTCGATGTGCACCCCGACACGGAGCGATGGACGTCTCTCGCCCATCGCCTGTCCGCATCGATCCGGCTCGGCACGAGTTCGTGGTCGTTTCCCGGTTGGGCGGGTCTGGTCTACGACCGGGAGGTCGACAAGAAGGTACTCGCCCGGCACGGCCTGGCGGCCTACGCCCGCCACCCGCTCCTGCGAGCGGTCGGGGTCGACCGCGGCTACTACGAGCCCGTGCCGGAGAGCGTCTATCGGCAGTGGGCCGACGCGGTGCCCGATCATTTTCGATTCGTGGTCAAGGCGACCCGGGGGCTCGTGACCCCGGGCGACCCCACCTTTCTCGACGCAGCGCTCGCTCGCGACGACGTGATCGGGCCCGTTCACGCGGGGCTGGGGCACAAGGTCGGCAGTGTGCTCTTCCAGTTCCCACCCGTGCCGCCCTCGACGGTGGGGGGGCCGCGGCGGTTCGCGGAGGCCCTCTATCGCTTTCTGGTCGCCCTCGACGCGCCGGTGCCGGTCGCAGTGGAGATTCGGACCCCGGGTTGGCTCACCCCCGACTATGGGGCGGCACTCCGACACGCCCGGGCGACGCACGGCTGGGTCGTACACCCACGCATGGCCGACCTCGCCCGACAGCGCGAGGTGCTCGGGCCCGTCGAAACCGGCCCGACGGTGATTCGCTGGATGTTGGCGCCAGGGCAGCGATACGAAGGGGCACGGGACGCGTGGTCGCCCTTCGACCAGCTGCAGGCTCCGGACCCGGTCAATCGCGCCGCCGTGGCCTCGTTGGCGACGGAGGCCACGGCTGCGGGACCCGTCTACGTGGTGGTCAACAACAAGGCGGAAGGGTCGTCACCGGCTTCAATCGAAGCCCTGGCCCGCCACCTGGCCGGGGAGGCCGAGACCGCACCCTGACGCGGAAACGCCCCGGAACCGGAGTCCCGAGGCGCTTCACCCTACCCCCATCACCACACACGGCCCCTGGAGGGGCAGGAGTCGTGCCAAAGTCACGGGGCCCGAGCTTCGTCGCTCAACCACGGGCCCAGAGCGGGATTCTCCACCCGGCCCCCCGCTGGTCGGCGCCGCCCGGGTTTGGGAATCGCCGTCCCGGAATCGGACGGTCCACTCGCGCTGGGACACCCTGCACACTCGAAGTGCACCGGTCGATACTCACGCCGAGATCCCTCCGACCCCGGACCCACCGATGCGCCGATTCGCGATCACCCTCCTGTGCAGTGCGACCCTCCTGGGGTGCCGCTCCGACACCTTCGATGCGCCATCCGAAGACGTGGCGACGGAGCCCGCACCGGCGCTACCGGGGACTCGGTCGATCAACCGCGCGCGCGGCGCGGCCGACGCGGCGACGGAGCGAGCCCTCCGTCACGACTCGATCCGGTAGACGCGCCCGTTTGGGCTACCGGCATCAAGAGCGGTGCCGAAGGCCGGGTGACGGGCACGGGGCCCGCCACCCGTCGGCCCTCAGCGCAAGTCGATCTTCAGCCCGGTCTGGACCCGGCGATCGTAGAACTCCTCCTGCATCAGACGATCCACCGTGCCCTGGTAGTACCGCAGGGGCTGGTTCGTGAGGTTGTTGGCCTCGACGAAGAACCGCAGCGTGGGTGACAGCTGGACCGAGGCGTTGGCGTCGATCGTGACCTGACGGTCGTAGTAGCGGTCGAAGAACGCCGAGTCACCCAGCTCCCCCGGATCGATGAAGTTGTCCTGGAGGTTCAACGCACCGCGGAGCTGCACCTGGCGGGTGTCGTACGACAGCGAGGCGTTGAGGGTGTGACGCGACGTGCCCGGGAGCGGAAGATCTTCGTCTTCGCGCCCCTCGATCGGGAGTCCGTCGACGCTCGAATCGGTGAAGGTGTAGTTCGCGTAGACGCCGAGGTTGCTGCCCAGCCCGCCCAGGAAGTCGAGCTGACGCTGCACCGCGACCTCGAAGCCGAACAGGGTGGCGCCGGCCCCGTTCTCCGGACGGCTCACCTCGTCGAACACCTGGCTCGTCACAGGGTCGGTGAAGCCCTGCTGGGTGTACTCGAAGATGAAGTCCGAGATGTCCTTGTAGAACACGCCGGCCGAGAGAATTCCGACCGACCGGAAGTACTTCTCGGCCATGAAGTCGAAGTTCAGCGAGGTAGTGGGGTTGAGGTCGGGGTTCCCGAGGGCCAGCTCGTTGTCGTCGCGGTTGATCACCCGGTAGGGCACCAGGTCGAAGTAGTTCGGCCGCGCCAGGGTGCTGGTGAACGCCGCCCGCAGGATGGTCGAGGGATCGACCTCGTGACGCAGCTGGAGGTTGGGGAAGACGTTGGTGTAGCTTTGCGACCCCGTCGTGGCCTGCGAGCTCTCGTCGTCTTCGACGAACTCGAACCCGTTGTAGTCCACGTCGGTGGTCTCGATCCGGACACCCGCCAGAAGCGAGGTCGCCGAGCCGAGCTGCTGCGACACCATGGCGTATCCACCGAGGATCCGCTCGGTCGCGTCGAAGTTCTCCGCCAGGAATTCATCGAGCTGCACCTCGCTCTCGAACTGACCGCTCGACAGCGGGAGAGCCCCCAGGCCCTTGTTGGTCACCACGGTGCCCACCCCGTACTCGCCACCGGGTAGGAAGTCCGGGTCGTTGAGGTCGGCCGTGGTGTAGTCGGTCAGCAGGCCACCGCCGCTCGTGGGCGTGAACTCGAAGAAGTTGTTGTCGCGCAGCTTGTCCTTCTCGCGGAAGCGACCACCCACCTTGAGCTCCGTGGCACCGCCGCTGAGCGGGATCGTGAGGTCGAGCCGACCGTTGAGGTCCTGGTCCTCGGTGAACTGCGTCTCCTCGGTCAGTTCGTCGAGTCCGAAGGCGCTCAGCTCGGGGGCTCCCCCGATGAAGGTCAACTGGGGACGCCGCGGATCGGCGATGTTGACGCCGACCGGTACGTCTTCGGCCGCGAAGTTGATGTAGCGCTCGTTCAGACGCTCTTCACTGGCGCGAGCCCACTGGGCCGACCAGTTGAGCTCGATCCCGCCGAAGAGATGGTCGCCGGAGAGCTGCCAGCTCTGCGTCCGCTGGTCCTCCAGGCGAGCGTTCTTCAGGCGGTCCGAGCCCAGACCACCCTTCGTTTCGCGCTCGACGGTAGCCATGACGTTGCCCGAGGCGTCGGGCTCACCGAGGTCGTAGACCTGGCGATACCGGTTCTCCCAGTCGTCGCGGTGGTTGTAGATCCCGCGCAGGGTGATGGTCGACGACTCGCTCGCCCGCCAGTCGAACGAGGCGGAGATGGAGCGGCGGATCCGCTGGACGTCGTACTGCCGCACCTGCAACTCGTTCACGAAGGCGCCGTTGGAGCCCTCGTCCCACTCCGCCTCGATGTTGTCGGAGCCGAGCTGGTGATCGAACCACGATCCGCTGAGCACCAACCCGACTTCGTCGTTCGAACCGAAGCGGTCAGCGACGACGGCGGACCCGATCTGCATGGGCCGTCCGGAGAGGAAGTTGTACCCGCTCCCGAGGGTGCCCGAAATCCGGCGCTCGGCCGGGGCCGCGCGGGTCACGATGTTGACGGCGCCTCCGATGGCGTCGGCGTCCATATCCGGGGTGAGGGTCTTCGCGACTTCGACCGCCGCCACCATGTCGGACGGCACCAGGTCGAGCTGCACCTCGCGCACCTCGGCTTCGGCCGAAGGGATCCGCTCACCGTTGATGGTGACCGAGTTCAGTCGAGGCTCGGTACCGCGTACGAGTCCGAAGCGCGCCTCTCCCTGGTCCCAGATGACCGAGATCCCGGGAATCCGCTTCAGGGCATCACCGACGTTGGCATCCGGGAAGCGGCCGATCTGGTCGGCGGCAACGACGTTCGTCACGTTGGGGGCCGTCAGCTGCTGGTTGAGCGCGGCAGCCTGCCCACGGCGCTGGCCGACCACGGTGACGCCCTCCACGTCGACCGCCTCGGTCGACATCATGAACCGAACGGTCGTCACACCGCCGGCCGTGATCGTCACCGTCTCGGTCTCGCGGCTGTAGCCCAGATATACCACCTGAGCGACGTGGGTCCCCGCGGGAAGCCCCAGGAGCACGAAGCGCCCCTCCTGGTTGGTCAGGGACGAGCGGTTGGTCCCCTCGATGGACACCGTCGCGCCGGCAAGCGCAAGCCCGGTCTCGGAGTCGACGACCGAACCGGTCAGGGTACCGGAGCCCTGCGCCAGAAGGGGTCCTGGAATCAGGACGAGGGCGGCGAGGAGCAATCTGCGGAACAAAGGAGTTCTCATGGGTCCATGGTCGACCGAGACGCGAAGATCCACCACGCGGGTGGCGTTACAGGCGCAACTTGGGTCGGCGAGTATCCATCCACGTATCCGCGATGTAACAACGAGGTCTCTGTGCAAACACAAAGGTGTTACATCGAACGCGCAGCCCACCCGGATCCGGCCTCGGCCAACCCCGTTCAGCGTCCGATCCCCGCGTCCCTGAACGACGATACCTCGCTGATACCTGGCGCCCCTCGCGCCGGAACCACCTCTGGAGGGCGACGCAACCCTTTGAATCCTTCCGTCATCTCAATCGTAGTGAATGGCATCAGTGTCACCGGGGCGACGGACCTCGGGATCGATCACGAGAGGAAACGATGACGCGGTTTGGTGGGGCGAGCAGACGGATGGACTACGTAGGGTTGCTTCTGCTCTCGGTGATGATGGTGATGCTCTGGGTGAACTCCACCCTCGCAGCAGACGGTAGCGCGCTCGCACAGCCGGACCCGGTGGGCGCGGAGCGTGGTGATGATGGGGGTTTGGGATCCGTCGACGCTGCGGGGGTGGAACTCATCTGACGAGGCCCTGAGCCTCGCCCGGTCACTCGGCTTCGAGCCGCTCCGAGGCCGGCACCGACGGACGTCCGCGCTCCAGAAGGCGGTCGGTGAACTCCTGGCGTTCCTCCATGAGCAGCAATCGCTGGTTCATGGTCTCCATCAGCTCCCGCAGGTGAGCGAGATCCTGGCCTCGCCCCCCGTCGAGCTTCTCCCGTGTCATGGCCTCGAGCAGGGTACCGAGGTGCTTCGCGATCGGCCGGAGGATCAAGACTCCTCCGGTCGTCAAGACGAACACCACACCCAAGATCAGCGGGGCAACGAACTCCCATTCCATGGCGGAACTCCGAAGAGGCGAATCGTGGCGACCGTCGTGGCCAACACGAGTCCGCCTACGGTGGAGCCGACGGGCGGGTTTCCCCTCGCTCAGTCGTCGTCGTGGAGAATCCGGCGCGGCGGATCGTCGAGGTCCTCGAACTGACCTGCTCGCGCCGCGAGCAGGAAGAAGGTGAGGAACACGAGGGCGAGCACCACCGCGACCGGAAGGAGCACGGCGACGATGTTCACGCGGCTTCCCTCGGGGTGGGGGCGACGGGACCGCGTGCAGAGCCGGGATCACGGCGGTCGGGAGCTCGGCGTGGATCGACCTCGCCCGCCCGAACGGCGACCTCGACGCGCGATGCCCCCCAGACCACGAGCCCACTCGACAGCGGCATGAGAACGGCGGCCACCAGTGGGTTGACCCAGCCCAGCGCCGCGGCCGAAACGGCGACCACGTTGTAGCTGAGAGAACGGATGAGGTTGGCTCGCACCGCACGTCGCGCGGCGCGCGCGGCACGGATCGCAGCCGCGACCGGAGCCACGGATGGCGCCGCGAGCACCCCGTCGGCCGCCAGAATCGAGCTCGCCGCCCCCGTGCCCATGGCTACCCCGACCGTGGCGGTCGCGAGGGCGGGGCCGTCGTTGAGTCCATCCCCGACGAAGACGACCGACCCACCGCTCGCGACCCGCTCCTCGATCCAGCGTGTCTTTTCCTCCGGAGTACGCCGGGCCAGAACCGTCCGGATGCCCGCCGCCTCGGCCATCGTCTCGGCCGGAGCCTCGTCGTCTCCCGTGAGGAGCACCACCTCGACCCCGAGGGCCTCGAGGTCGGCCACCGCGGGGGCCGAGTCGGTGCGAATCCGGTCTCCCATGAGTAGCGCCCGGCGCGAGCCGTCGTCTCCGACGAGGTCGATACGCCCGGGCCCGCCCCGTTCGAGGCGCCACATGAAGCCGTCGACACGCCCTTCGATACCCCGACCGACCGTCTCGACGACGTCGCTGGCCAGAGGGAGCGGCAGTTCGCGACGCGCCGCCTCACGGGTGATGGCGCGAGCCACCGGATGCATGCTGTATCGTTCGAGACCGGCCGCGATGCGGACGACGTCGTCGTCGGCCGCCAGCACGACCATCTCGCCTCCGGTGACGGTGCCGGTCTTGTCGAGGGCGGCGATGTCGACGTCGGCAAGATCGAGCAGCGCATCGGAGCTCCGGAAGAGCAGGCCACGACGGGCGGCCGCCCCCAACCCCGCGGCGGCGGCCAACGGGTGCGACAGCGCGAGTGCGCACGGGCATGCCACGACGAGTACCGCGACCATCGTGGTAACGGCTTCGGGGGCGCCCGCGAGACGCCACCATGCGACCAGGGTGAGGCCGGCGATCACGAGGGTGATCGCCGTGAAGTAC
>JANQNV010000111.1 GCA_028279425.1 Longimicrobiales bacterium
ACGCCCTACGAGATCGTGGGCGATCGCATCTACCTGGTGGGAGACCAGTACCTGCAAGCGCAGGGCGACGTAGAGGTCACCCGCGACTCGCTCCAGGCCTATTCGGACTCCCTCAACTACGACCAGGTGGCGGGATCGCTCGAGCTGTCGGGTCGGCCGGCACGGGTGATCGAGGGGGAGCTCGATCTCGTCGGCCGGAATCTGCGCATCCTCCTCCCTGGCGATGTGATCGAGGAGGTGGTCGCGCGCGACGAGGCCGTGCTGCAGACCGATTCCCTCGACGTCGAGGCGCCCTTCATCCGGATCTTCATGCTCGACGGCGTGCTCGATCGCCTCGTGGCCTCGGTGCCGGGCTCGCAGAGCGCCCCGTCAGGCGGGGCCGCCGGAGCGACGACGGGTGGGTCACCGGGCGCGGTCGGAGGCGGCGCCAATCCCGGCTCGAGCGGCGCCTCCCAGACCCCCTCGGCCATGAGGGCCGCCCGTGCCGATCCCTCAGCAGGCACCGAGCCCGACCCGGAGGCCGAAGAGGAGCCCCCGCGCGCTCGCGCGGTCGGGTCGAACATCACGATGATGGCCGACTCGATCGATGTGGTGGCCCCCAACCAGCAGCTCGAGCGGATGGTCGCGGTGGGCCGTGCCCGGGCGGTGAGTACGGCCCGGGATTCCCTCAACAACGACGACACGCCCGAGGCCATCCTCCAGGACTGGATCGAGGGCGATACGGTGCGCGCCGCATTCGCGCCGGTGCCGTCGACAACCGACCCCGAGGCGACCGAGTACGTGCTCGAATCACTCGAAGCGCGGCTCAACGCGAAGTCCCTCTACCGACTCGATCCAGACTCCACCCAGCGCGCCGATACTACGGCCTTCCGGGGCCGGCTTCCCGTGAGCTATACCGAGGCCGACCGCATCATCCTCTTCTTCGACGACGGAAAGGTCTCGAACATGGAATGGGTCGGGCTGCGCCGAGGCATTCAGCTTCAACCCACACGACGAGCCGACGACGCCGTCCGCCGCACCGGTGGACTACTCGAAGACGACGACGCATGAACGACGACACCGCGTACATCCCGACCCCCCGCGACACCCCGCCAGGAAGCCGTTTCTGGGCGCAGGGATTATGCAAATCGTACCGCAAGCGGCAGGTGGTGAACGAGGTCGGCATCGAGGTGCGCCAGGGCGAGATCGTGGGGTTGCTCGGTCCAAACGGGGCGGGGAAGACCACCACCTTCTACATGATGGTCGGCCTCATCGCCCCCGACTCGGGGCGCGTCTACCTCGACGACGACGACGTGACCCGCGTGCCCATGTACAAGCGCGCCCGACGGGGCGTGGGTTACCTGGCCCAGGAGCCGTCGATCTTCCGCAAGCTCACCGTCGAGCAGAACGTCCTCGCGATCCTCGAGACCCAGGGCCTCAAGCGGGCCGAGCGCAAAGCTCGTCTCGACGAACTCCTCGAGGAGCTGTCGATCGATCATCTGCGCAACAACAAGGCCTACTCGCTGTCGGGCGGGGAACGCCGCCGTCTCGAGATCACCCGCGCGCTGGTCAATCGACCGAAGTTCATCCTGCTCGACGAACCGTTCGCCGGAATCGACCCGATCGCCGTCAACGACATCCAGGAGATCGTGGCGGACCTCAAGACCCGCGACATCGGCGTGATCATCTCCGACCACAACGTCGAACAGACCCTCGAGATCGTCGATCGGGCCTACATCATGTACGAGGGTCGGATCCGGATCAGTGGCACGGTCTCGGAACTCGTCTGGAACGATGAAGTCGCCGAGATCTACCTCGGCCCGATTCTCACCGCGCGCATGCGCCAGCGGTTCGCCGCCCCCCCCGGCATCGCGACGACATGAGTCAGTTCAAACTCTTCCAGGGACAGCATCTCAAGCAGGAGATGCGGATCAACCCTCGTCTCTATCAGGCGATGGAGTTGCTCTACATGCCCCTCCTCGATCTCCAGCAGCATCTGAAGTCGGAGCTGACCGAGAACCCGTTTCTCGAGATGACCGATGCCGATGTGGCGCAGGAACTGGAGCTCAAGGACGAGGCCCCCGAAGAGAAACCCGACGAAAACGAGATCGACTGGGAGGAGATCCTGCTCGACGGCTTCGAGGCCGGGGGCCGAAAGCAGGAGTACGAGCACAAGGAGTACATCCCTCCGACCGCGGTCGAAACGCCCGACCTGCGCGACGAGCTGACGCGCCAGCTCCGCATGCTCGACCTCGAGGAGCGCCAGCTGCGCCTCGGCGAGGAGATCATCGGGAATCTGAATGACGGGGGACTGCTCTCGTGCGGCCTCGACGAGGTGGTCGAGGCGCTGAACGAGTGGCTCCTCGAGGTACGTACGATCGCCTTCGAGCGGGCCGCCGACATCGAAGACGACGAGGAGCGCGATGCGGAGTTCGCCGAGCTCCGCGTACTGTTCGCCGACTACACCGTCGAGGAGGCCGAGGCGGTTCTCGCCGAGATTCAGCAGCTCGATCCTCCGGGGGTGGGGGCGCGGTCGCTCCAGGAGTCGATCCTCATCCAGATGCGTCAGGCAGACGATACGGAGTCGTTGGCCTACATGGTGGTGGCCGACCACTTCCAGGATCTGGTCAACCACAAATGGAGCGACATCGCGCGAGCGGTGGGGCATTCGCCCCGGGAGGTTCAGGAGGCCGCCGACACCCTCTCGCGATACGACTTGAAGCCGGGCCTCGGCATGTCGGTCGATCCCGAGCAGTACGTGATCCCCGACCTGATCGTCGAGAAGATCGACGGCGAGTACATGGTGTTCGCCAACGACACGAATCTGCCGCGGCTCCGCATTTCGCGGGCCTATCGCGAGGTCGCCCGCGATCGAAACAAGTTCACCGGCGACAACAAGGATTTCATCTCGGCCAAGCTGAACTCGGCCAACTGGATGATCCAGGCCATCGAGCAGCGTCGGCAGACCATGCTGAAGGTCATGAACTTCATCGTCGACCGTCAGCGGGAGTTCTTCGAACGCGGGGTTCAGTACCTGCGTCCGCTCACCCTGCGCGAGGTCGCCGAACACATCGAGATGCACGAGTCGACCGTGTCGCGGGTGACGAACGAGAAGTTCGTCGAGACGCCGCGAGGGGTGTACTCGCTGAAGTTCTTCTTCTCGTCGGGGCTTCAGACCGACTCTGGCGAAGACATCTCCGCCCGCGGTGTGAAGGACAAGATCAAGAATCTGATCGACGAGGAAGATCTCAAGAAGCCGCTGACCGATGCGGCGATCGTCCGCCTCCTCAAGCAGGACGGCGTCAAGATCGCGCGGCGCACCGTGGCCAAGTACCGCGACCAGCTGGGGATTCTCCCCGCGCGCATGCGAAAACGCGTGTAGCGGGAGGGCCGAACGCGAGTCGCGGGGCGCGCGTGAAAAAAGCTCCCCGTGTTGGGCGCTTCCCCTGGTGAATCCGCTTGCCGGTGGGCCCGGCCACGTTGAATCATGAGTAGTGCCCCCGGGTCCCCCCGGGGCCGCCCCTGACACCGAGATCCTTCATGCGCCGACTTTCGTCGTTCTTTCTGCTGGCCGCCGTCGTGACCCCGACCGCAGGCCATGGGCAGTCCCTGTCGCAGCAGTTCGGTAGCCTCTTCACCTTCGGCGACTGCGGGGAGCCGTTGTGCCTGCCGGTCAATGCGGGGGTTCACGGTAGCCACTACATCCCCGGAGTGGTCCAGGGGCAGAACAACCTTCTGGCCTACCTCAGCACCTCGATCGCGACGACGCTGGGCAATCTGCCGGTGTCGTCGGCGACATCGGCCGAGATCTTCAGCTTCGTCAATGGGCTTCCCGTGGCCGAGCAGGGGTCGGCCGGGCCGATCTTCGGGGAACGTGCGCAGACACTCGGCCAGGGTCGCTTCCTGCTCGGAGCCTCGGTCACCGGCCTCGCCCTCAATCGAGCCCGCGGCGTCGACCTGAGCGACGTCGAACTCGCCTTCGTGCACCAGAATGTAGGCGAGGCGGAGTTCGGGGTCCCGGCCTTCGAACAGGACGTGATCGAGGTCGACACCAACATGTCGCTCGACATCATGGCCATCACCACCGGAGCCACCTTCGGGTTGACCAACCGCATCGACGTCGGTGTGGTCGTGCCCTTCGTCATGGCCAATCTCGTGGGCACCAGTCGGGCACGGATCGAGTCGCCGCTGGCCTCGTCGCCGCATTCGTTCGGCACGCCCGACAACCCGCAGCAAACGGCCACCGCCCGGGCCGACGGCACGGCTTCGGGGCTGGGCGACGTCACCGGCCGCGTGAAGGTCAACCTGCTACAGTCGGCAACCACCGGCTTCTCGCTGCTCGGTGAGGTGCGACTCCCGACCGGCGACGTCGACAACTTTCTCGGGTCGGGCGAGACGATCGTGCGGGCCATGGGCGTCTTCTCGTCGCGGCAGGGCAACTTCACCCCGCATCTCAACGCGGGTGTCCTCTACCGTACGGGCGAAGTGAACACGACGGGGGTCGTGATCAACGCGGGTTTCGACCAGCTGTTGTCGCCCCGAGCGACCCTCGCGATCGACTTGCTCGGGAATCTGCAGGTGGGAGAGGGCGTGGAGTTTCCGCGCGAAGCGGTGTTCGACGTGCCCGCCGGCCTCACCGTCCCGCTCACCAATCTGCCCGACCTCGACGACCATATCCTCGACCTCTCCGTGGGCGGGAAGTTCGCCGCCTCCGACAACTTCCGACTGATCACGAACGTCTTCGTACCCCTGAACTCGGGCGGCCTCCGCTCGAGCCTCGGGTGGACGGCCGGTCTAGAGCTCGACTTCCGTTGATGGACCGCGCCGCCATGAAGCCGTTCCTCAGCCTCGCCGCTGCGCTGGGCCTCGCGCTCACCGCCCTGTCGTGCACCGACGGCACCGGCCCCGAGCCCATCCTCCGCCTCCTCTTCGACAGCGGCACCGTCACCCCCGGCTCGAACCTCCAGCTCACGGCCCTCGACGGCGAGGGGGAGGTCGTCTGGAGCTCCGACGACCCCTCGGTGGCCACAGTCGTCAGCCGAACCGGCTGGGTGACCGGCATCGCGACCGGCTCGACCGTGATCCGGGCGACCGACGGGGTCTCCGAAGTGACCGCGAGCATCCAGGTACGGACCCCCCCGGTGCTTCAAACGGGAGCGCCGACCGCCACCTTCGAGGCGGTCGCGGGCGAGGGTGAGCCGCCGGATCAGAGTATCGCGATCACCAACGGTGGAGACCTCCCGCTCACCGGGCTGAGCGTCGGGGCCATTCAGTACGGCGCCGGGGAACCGGTGGGTTGGCTCGACGCCTCGCTGTCGTCGACGTCGGCACCGGCGCAACTGCAGCTGTCGGCCTCCGCGGCCGGCCTGGCGCCCGGCGCCTATTCCGCCACGCTCACGGTCGCCTCGTCGGTGAGTGTGAACGGCCCCCAGAGTCTGGCCGTGACCCTTCTGGTGGTGCGTCCTCCGTCGATCGAACTGGCCACCCGACTCGCCGAGGTCGGGACGACCCCCGGCACCCCCTCGGCTCCCGTGCTGGTGGGTGTGTCGAATGGGGGAGACCGACCGCTCACAGGGCTCCAGGTCTCGGTGGAGTACCCGCTCGGGGCTCCTGGTGGCTGGTTGGACGCCAGCCTCGACGCCTCGACGGCCCCGACGACCCTGCGTCTGGTCGGGCAGGGCGGGGCCGTGCCGCAAGGTCAGTATTCGGCCACGGTCGTCATCGCCTCCTCGCTGGCCGGTGTCGCGCCGAAGACGCTCGACGTCGACTTCGTCGTGGCACCGGGCCCCGCCATTACGCTGGGATCCACGAGTGTGGCCTTCTCGGCCGTCGTCGGGCAGGCCAGCCCCCCGGCGAAGAGTGTGCAGGTGACGAATGGGGGCGGCGGCACATTGAATCAGCTCAGCATCGGCTCCATCTCGTACGGAGGAGTCGGGGGCTGGCTCTCGGCTGCGCTCACCTCCGCAACGGCCCCGACATCGGTGCTCTTCACGCCGAGTACCGCCGGTCTGCCGGAGGGGACGTACACGGCCACGGTGACGGTTCAATCCCCCGTGGCGACGAACTCCCCGCGCACCATCACCGTGAGCGTCGAAGTGGCACCCGCTCCGGTCATCTCGATCTTCCCGCCGAGCCTGATCTTCACCTCGATCCGCACGAAGGGGGATCCGTCGGCCCAGGCGCTCCAGATCACGAATGGAGGGGGAGGTACGCTCGAGGGGCTGAGCGTCGACGTCACCTATCAGGGTGGGGCGACGGGGTGGCTCGACCTCACGCTGGGGTCGACGACCGGGCCGACCACACTGGTGGCGCGACCCAGCGCGACCGGTCTCGATGTCGGTACCTACCAGGCGTCGGTGACGATCGAGTCCACCACCCCGGGCGTCGCTTCGCGCACCTTCATCGTCCAGTACGAAATCCGCTGGTCGTTCGAGGTCGACATCGCGCCCTTCTTCACCACGAGCTACACCGGCTACCCCTTCACGGCGTGCACGGGATGTCACTCGTCGGGAGGCGACTCCCCGAACCTCTCGTCGGCCAACGTGGCCTATCAGGCGCTGATCGGCGGCGGTCTGGTCGTCCCGGGCAACCCCAACGCCGGCCGACTGATCTGCAAGATCGAGGGGAATTCGGGGTGCGGGACGGCCATGCCCCTCCCGCCTCCGCAGATCGCACGGATCCGTGCGTGGATCGCGCAGGGGGCACCATTCTGACGATGGGTGCCCGGGTCCTGCTCGGCTACGGGGTACCGGCGCGCAGTCCGGTGAGCACCCACCTCTCGCCCCGTCGCTCCACGGTCGCCTGATAGGCGATCGGATCGCTGGGCGGCGGGGCGCCCGGGTTCTGGTATTGCAGCCGTAGCTGGAAGGGCACCGTCACCCGGTCGCCCTCGCCGTCCGGCACCGTCGGCACGGTCACGGTCACACGCAGATCCCGTACGTCGCGCGAGGTCATGAACTGTTCCCAGGGTCGGGCGTCGCCGTCGGAGATCGTGGGCCAGGCCCGCCGAAGCTCGGCCGGATCCCGGGACTGGAGCGCCGTCCCGAACGCCTGCACGGCGGCGGTGATCGCGGCGGCACGCTCGGCGGCGGGGTCGGGTGTATCGGTGGAAGCTGCCGTCTGCCCGCTCACGGGTGGATCACCCGCCGAGGTGGTGGGGGACTCGTCGGTCGGCGCCTCCAACACCTGTGCTTCGAGCACGGGTCGCCAGTCGGCGTTGCGGCCGGCGACCACGGTCACCTCGGTCGCGACGACCGCGAACCCGGGGGCGCGCACCTCCACGTCGTAGCGCCCCGGCGCCAACTCGAAGGTCCGCTCCCGCGACGCCCGATCGACCCCGTCGCCTCGGATGCGGACCATGGCGTCGGCCGGGACGTCGCCCAACACCCGCACGACCCCGGTGGCGGGCGCCCGCGTAGTGGCGGCGGCCGGCGTGCGGGTGGACGGCGCAGGCCGGCTCTCGGCCGGTTGGGGTGCCGTCTCGCGGGCGGGCACCGTCGCGGGCGGAGCCTCGGCGGTGCTCGCCGCATCGTCAGGCGGGGTCTCGTCGGCCGCGCCCTCCGCGTCGGCGACGGTTTCGGTGTCCTCGATGTTCCGGG
>JANQNV010000133.1 GCA_028279425.1 Longimicrobiales bacterium
CCCGACACCAACCGCGTGGCCGGGGCCGCGACGACCAGACCGACGGCGACTCCGACGAGGGCGATGCCCACGCCCCGCCACACGACCCCGCCGACGACCGACTCGCGCGACGCCCCGAGCGCCATTCGCACACCCATGTCGCGGGACTGAATGCGCACCGTATAGGCCACGACGCCGTAGATGCCTGCGGCCGCGAGAAGCAGCGCCGCGATCGAGAAGGCCGACAGCAGCAGGGCGTAGAGCCGCTCGTTGGCGATGGCCGCGGCGCCCAGCGATTCGACGGTGAAGACGTCCTGGGGCGGGAGGAGGGGGTCGAGTCCGATGACGATCCGCTCGATCTCGCGCTGGAGCGACGCCGGATCCCCGTCCGTGCGGGCGACGAGGGTCACGAACCCCCAACTGACGTCGTAGATCGAACGGTACAGCTCGGGCCTCGATGCGTCGCGGGGGCCGTAGAACCGGGTGTCTTCGATGACACCGATCACCTCACTGAAGGCGTCCTGTCGCCAGACGGATTGGATCTGTTTGCCGACCGCGCGTTCCCCCGGCCAGAAGAGTTCCGCGAGGGAGCGGTTCACGACGGCCACCATCGGCCCCCCGCGGTCCGACGGCTGCAGCAGTCGTCCGTCGATGAGGCGCACACCCATCGTTTCGAGGACGCCGTCTCCCACGATGCGGAAGTCGGCCTGAGGCGCCTCCCCCCAGTCCGTCCCCGGGTCCGCCCGGGTGGGGAGGTCGAAGTTGGCGGAGACCGGGTCCATCGGGAGGGCGCTGGTCAGGCCGGCACTCCGAACACCGGGTAGGGCCCGCACCTGTTCGAGCAGCCGGTCGTAGTAGACCCGCTGCTCGGCACCCGAGGGGTAGCGCCCCGCGTCCAGTCCGATGCGAGCCGCGACGAGGCCGGTCGGCTCGAAGCCGAGGTCGACCTGCGACAGCGCGCGAGAGGTACGCACCAGGAGTCCCGTGCCCACCAGGAGGACCACCGTCAAGGCGAGCTGAGTGACCAACAGCGCGTTCCGGCCGCGGAGTCGGGGGACGGCACCGGCCGCCCCTCGCGCGACGCTGGTCATGGCCGACTCCGCACCACGCAGCGCCGGGATGAGGCCGATGACCACGCCGGTCGCCAGGGTCAGCAATGCGAGGCCGACGATGGACGGAGCCGACAACCCCGTGTCGAGGCC
>JANQNV010000149.1 GCA_028279425.1 Longimicrobiales bacterium
GGCCTCCCCGAGCCCGCCCCCGCGCCAGAGCAGCAGACCGAGCAGCCCACGCCGTAGCCCGCTACGCCGGGAACGCAGCCTCGATCGAGTCGGCGCTCACGCCGCGCACCAACACGCTCTTCTCCGCACGCGACGCCCCCGAAACAACGCGAACATCCGCCGCGCGCACGCCCAGCGCCTCCGCCAGCAGCGCACAGATCGCCCCGTTTGCCTTCCCCCCCTCCGGCGGAGCCGCAACCCGCACTTTCAGCCGATCACCGAGACGGCCCGCGATCTCGTCGCGCCGCGCCCCGGGCACGGCCTTCACGCTCAGCACCGCGCCGCCCTCACCATCTCGCACGATCGCCATCGCCCAAGCCTATCCGGGCCCGGTTTGGGTCCGAGAATCACGCCCGACCCTATTGCGACGCCGGGCCTGCGCTCTACATTCCAAGTGAGCCCCTCCCGGGGCCGATCCTCCGACCCGGAGACCGCATGCGCCGACTGACCCCGCTCCTGATCGCAATGACGCTCGCCCTGGTCCTGGGCCCGGCGTCACCGTGCGCGGGCCAGCTCACACCCGGCGAGGTCCTCCTCGTCTACGACTCCAGGATCAACGACTCACTCCTCGTCGCAGAGCACTACGCCGGGTCCGCCAACGTGCCCGGTGGCGACGGCGGACGCCCAGGCACGCGACCAGGCGTCCTCGTCGTCGACCTCGCCACGCTCCCGGGAGCCGTCGGCTTCAACGCGAGCGGCCAGGCCACCCTCACGCAGTTCCGCGAACGCCTGCGCGACCCGCTGCGCACCTACCTCGATCAGAACGCGCTCACCGGCGTCGTCCGCTGCCTCGTCCTGACCAAGGGACTCCCCCACCGCATCCGCGATACCGACAACGTCAACGCCGGCGACAGCCCCCCGCAGTCCATCGCCGAGTTCAACGCAGCCGACGCCACGTACTCCTCCGTCGACTCCGAACTCACACTCCTCTGGCAGAGCAACGAAGTCGGCGAAGCCGGCGGCTCCGGCGACTCGCGCCTCGACGGCGTCTTCGTCAACCCATACTGGGGCGAATCCATGCCCATCGGCGCATGGCCCACCACCAACATCCAATCCCCCAAGTCGATCGGCGTCGCGTCAGGCACCGCGCGCGGGCAGTTCTGGATCTCGAACCCCGCCGCCCCAATCGCCGCACAACTCACGCCCGGCGACATGTACCTCGTCTGCCGCCTCGACGGGAACTCCGTCGATGACGTCCGCGCCATGCTCGACCGCGGCTCCTCCTTCTTCGTCGACCTCACCAGCGTCGCCTTCGTCCTCGACGAGTCCGACTCCAACGGCGCTGCCGCACTCAGCACGGCCCCCGACGGAGAACTCGACAACGACCCCGCCCCCACAAACGACGAGGACGACTACGAGGCCACCCGGGACCTCCTCCTCGCCCACCCCACCGTCCCCGCCGCCGGCATCTACTACGACGCCCTCGCGGGCGCAAACCGCTTCCTCGTCGGCCCTCTCATCAACCTCGGCGGCGCACTCGTCCCCGATCCCGTCATCCTCCTCGCAACCTACGGCGAGAACCACAACGGGCTCCCCGGCACGCCGAGCACCACCTCCAGCACCTACGCCGAGTCCTTCAACTACGCGCCCGGCGCGACCTTCAACTCCATCGAGTCGTTCAACGCCCGCGCACTCGGAACCCTCGGCACGCTGCAGAACCAAGAACAGTGCGCAGACTTCATCGGCGCCGGCGGCACCTTCGCCATCGGCTCCGTCTACGAGCCCTTCACGTTCGGAGCCACCGACAACCGCCGGTTCGTCGAGCGCTTCTACCTCGGCAACCTCACATTCGCCGAGGCCGCGTGGGCATCAATCCCCGCGCTGTCATGGTCACAGGTCGCCATCGGCGATCCGCTCGCCCGACCCCTCGAGTCCTGCCCCGGTGACTGGAACGCCGACGGCGTCCAGAACGATCAGGACTTCTTCGACTGGGTCAACGACTTCTTCTCAGGCGCAGGCCCGCAAGGCCAGAGCGACTTCAACGAAGACGGCTTCGAGAACGACCAGGACTTCTTCGACTTCGTCAACGCCTTCTTCAACCCACCCCCGGGCTGTTGACTCCGAGCGGATACGACGCCCGCGAGGCCCCGCGAAGGCGGCCGCCGGTTCGCCGCCCAAGCGTCATTCGCGCACCGCACCGGCATCCCAAGCGTCCCGCGCAGGACGCGCCCCGATCACCCGGCCTTCCGCCCCACCCGCGGCTTCCGCCGCTGCGGGAAGATCGCCGTGCTCGCCCCACGCGCCTCGCCCAACGGGCGAACCGGACCCTTCTTCAAACGCTCGACCGCGCTCTTGGCCGTCTCACGGCTGAACTCGCTCCCAATGAAGTCCCGCCCGAGCGCCAGCGCAACCACGCCCGTCGTCCCGCTCCCGAGGAACGGATCCAGCACGCGCATCCCCGGTGTCGAACACGCCTCGACCACCCGCTCGAGATAGACCTCGGGCAACTGGTTGTCGTGGCGGGCGCGCCGCTCCTTGTTGTTCCCCTGGATGCGCCCCCAGAACTTCCCATACCAGACGTCCATCGGCACGCGCATCCCGGCCTCCATCCCGTCGCGCTTCGACTCCGTCCGCGGATCCCCATAGATCGCGCGCCGGTCGGACGTCTCCTGGACACGATCCGGTCGCCACACGCGCCCCTCGACACCGGGCCGAACCGTCACCCCGTCGTCCTCGAAGTCCTTCGCCTCGAGCACCCGCGGGCTCCGCGCAAAGTACAACGCGTGCACCTTCGAGTTGATGAAGCGGCTCTTCGTGTTCTGGCCGAACCGGTAGTGCCAGATGCACCAGTTGATCATGTGCAGCCCGCGCCCCTTCAGGTGCATCACGATCTCGGCCGCCGAATCGTCAGGGATGTTCACCCACATCGACCCGTGCGGCGCCAGCACCTCGATGCACCCGTCCAGCCACTCACGCGTGAACGCGCGGTAGTCCTCTTCAGGCATCGAGTCGTCCCACTCCTCGTACGCGCGACTCCAGTTGAACGGCGGATCCGCAAACACCAGATCCACCGTCCCCGCACGCTTCGACGCCAGCTTCGTCAACACCTCGCGGCAATCCCCGAGGTACACCTCCCCGCTCGCGCCCGTCTTCGCGTCGGTCCACCTGTGCGGGAAGCGCGTCGGCACCAACACACCGCTCGCCTTCCTCTTGGCGGGCGTCTTCTTCGACACCTTCTTGGACAGCTTCTTCGACGTCTTCTTCTTCGATGACGTCTTCTTGCTGCTCTTGCGCGCGGTGCGTCCGTTCGTCGTCACGCTGCTCGTGCTCCGGGGAAAGTGAAGGGGACGGGGCGGGGAGGGCCAGAATAGCGCCTCGACAAGGGTAGCGCAAACCGCGCCGCCGCGCAAGCGCTCAGCCCACGCGCCGAAGCACTGCAAGCCCGTAGTTCACGGGCGACAGGTACAGATCCACCTTCTCGTACAACCCCTCGCTCGCAACCCGATCGATCGTGTCGAGCAGCGCTCGCGGCCCATCGTGCCCGCAGTACTCCGGGAACGTGTCGTGCAAGATCACAAACCCGCCCGTATCCACGATCGGCTCCACCGCCCACAGATCCTGCGTCACGCCGCCCAGCGTGTGATCCGCGTCAAGATACGCGAGCTGCACACCCGAACCACCCGTCCCCGGAACCTCCGGCGTCGGGTTGGCAACCCGCGAGCCCTCCTCACGGATCGCCTCGCGCCACGCGCGGATCTCGAACCACGAGTTCCCAGGATGCAATACCACCCGGTGCGCAAGCCCCGCGTCCGCAAGCAGCCCCGCAACGAACGACAAACGACCCGACTCCATCCCCACCTCGCGCCACGGCCCCGGCGCGATCGGACCAAAGTCGTCGAACGTGTGGATCACACCAGGCCAATCACGACCGCCCGCCTCCTCCATCGCCGCTGCCATCCACAACGTGCTCATCCCGATGAAGGTGCCGGTCTCGACAACCGTGCGCGGCCGGATGTTCCGCACCAATGAGTGCAACAGCAGCCCCGCGTCCGGCGACAGACTCGCCGGGAACGCGATCTTCATCGCGTACATCCGCTTGAGCGTCTGCAGCCAGCGGCACGACGGGTTGTCCAGCGATGCCGGAAACGTCCACGACGTCGGATGCTCACCGACATGCCACTTCGGATACCACGCGAACCGGTCGCGAGGCAGCGCCTCACCCGGCACCCTCCGCTCCGGCTCAGCTGGCGGGACCTCGGGATACGCCCCCGCGTCGTCGCGTCCTCGCGGCGGTGCCACGCGGACGGGCCCCTGGGACGTCGACACCGACCCGTAGACCTCACCCGGACCCGGCGGGGTCCACTCTTCGTCCGGCCCGCCGGCACCGCGAGAACCGACCACGATCCGCTTGACGAGCCCCTTCAGCGATGACGCCATCCGAGTCATGGGCCAAGGGTAGCACCCCCTCTCCCTCTCCCCGGCGCCGCTCACACCCGATGCCTCCGGCGCGCCCCACCGTCGACTTGCAGCAGACCCAAAATCCCTTATTCTGGGCATCAATGCCCCGCGCCCTTCATGCCGGCGTCCCGCTGTTCCTTGTCGCAGCAATGACGGCCGGGGGCGCGGACCGGCTCGCCGGCGCGCCCGGGACTGGGCCGGCAGTCGACGAGCCGCTCGCCGCGGAGTTCATCCCGCTCGGCGACCTCCCAGGCGGGGCCTTCCTGAGCGTCGCGAGCGCCGTCAGTGCCGACGGAAGCGTGGTGGTCGGCACCGGCCGCACCGCTCAGGGAGCCGAGGCGTTCCGCTGGACCGAGGACACGGGCATGCTCGGCCTCGGTGACCTCCCGGGAGGGACAACCTCGAGCACCGCCACCAGCGTGAGCGCCGACGGCTCGGTCGTCGTCGGGTACTCAGGCTCGGCCGGAGCATCGGGCGACGAGGCATTCCGATGGACGCAGGGGCAGATGCTCGGACTCGGCTCGCTCACCGGCGGCGCGTTCAGGTCTCAGGCGCTCGCCGTCAGCGACGACGGCAACATCATCGTCGGATGGTCTTCCTCAGAGAGCGCTGGAATCGAGGCCTTCCGCTGGCAGCCCGCCGGAGGGATGAAGCCCCTCGGCTTCGTCGGAGGCTCCGGCCCCGGCGCAGGCGGCTCGTTCAGCACCGCGAACGCGATCGACGCCACCGGCACCCGCATCGTCGGACGCTCTGATACCGCTTTCGGATTCGTCGCCTTCGAACGCACCGTCTTCGGGAT
>JANQNV010000150.1 GCA_028279425.1 Longimicrobiales bacterium
CTTGCCGTAGCTATCGCTACGCCGCGTCGTTCCGCCTCGCCCCCGCGGCGCCTCCGCACCCTCGGCGGTCACCAGACTTTGGCGACACTACACTAGCCCCCCGCCCTCCGGAGCGCCGCCTGGACCCGGGCCCCGAAACGAACCGCGTCGATCGGCTTGTTCAGGTAGTCGTCGGCGCCATCGCGCAGCAAAGCTGCTTCGCTGTCCGCTCCCGCACGCCCGGTCAGCACGATGGCGGGGAGCGCGGCCGTCGCCGGCGTCGCCCGAATCTGCTGAAGCGTCTCCTGTCCACCGAGTCGCGGCATGTCGAGATCGAGCACCACGATCGAGAAGTCCGGGTCCCGGACGAGAATATCGAGCGCCGCCTGACCGTCTTCCGCCTCCTGCACCTCGAATCGGTCGCGCTCGAGGAGGGCCCGTGCGATGGCCCGGGCCACCGGATCGTCGTCGACGAGGAGCACGCGGGGCGGACCGTCCTCTTCGTCCGTCGCCGCGTCCGCAGGGTCGGCCACCGCCGAGGCGTCGCGGCCCGCCGCGGGAGCGCCGGCGGAGGCCGGCGCAGCATCGGTAGCCGTCTCGGCGGCGGGGGTCTCACCGGAGGTCGCCTCGTCGGCGTCGCTGCCGGACCCGACAGGCCGGGAGGTGGCCTCGGTCGTCTCCTCTTCGTGGTCGTCGTGCGAGATCGTGTCGCCGAGCACGCGCTGAACCTCCTCGAGCGTCGTCTCCCCCGCCGCCACTCGCTCCAGCGCCGCGTCGAGCAGAGACCGCATCCCATCCGAGCGGGCCCGGGCCTCGATCCTGGACGGCGGATCTCCCACGAGGACCATGTGTTCGATCGACGACGACATCTGGAGGATCTCGGCGATCGGGAGCCGTCCACGGTACCCCTGGAAGTGGCACTCCTCGCATCCCACCGCCCGCCGCACCGGAGCCATCCCGAAGACCGCCTCCAACTCGACTTCTTCGACGGTCAGCTCGTCCCCCACCGGGACGGCACAGTCGGGACACAGCTGACGCACGAGGCGCTGGGCGAGCGCGCCTCGCAGCGTCTGCACGACCGTCGTGGTGTCGAGGCCGAGGTCGGTGAGGCGGCGGATTGCGCCCACGGCGTCGTTGGCGTGCACGGTGGCCAGCACCAGGTGGCCGGTCAGCGAGGCCTGGGCTGCCATCTCGGCGGTCTCGAGATCGCGAATCTCACCCACGAAGATGACGTCCGGATCCTGGCGAAGGATCGCCTTGAGCGCCGAGGCGAACGTGACCCCCTTCTTGGGCTCCACCTGGATCTGCGCCAGACCCGGCAACTCGTACTCGACCGGGTCTTCGACGGTCATGATGTTGACTTCGTCGGTCGCGATTTCGGCGAGCGATCCGTACAGGGTCGTGGTCTTGCCCGAACCGGTGGGGCCGGTGACCACGACGATCCCGTCTCGCTGCCTCAGCAGGTGCCGGAGCTTGTCGAGGTCCTCCAACGGCAGGCGGGTTTCCTCCAGCGTCCCGACCGAAGTCGGGTCCAGAATCCGGATCACGACCTTTTCGGCGCCGCGCACGGGCACCGTCGAAATCCGCAGGTCGAACTTCCGGCCCTGGTTGAGGATCTGGGCCCGTCCGTCTTGCGGTCGAAGCCGATCGGCGATGTCCATCTTCCCCACGACCTTGATGCGCGAGACGACGCGCGACATCACGGGTAGGGGGAACTGGACACCGGTGCGCAGCACCCCGTCGACGCGAAACCGCACCACCCCACCCGCAACGGTGGGCTGAATGTGGATATCGCTCGCGCCCTGGGTGATGGCCTCGTGAAGGATCAGGTTTGCGAGCTTGACGGCAGGCCCCGAGTCGAGGTCGGCCTCCTCGGCCGGCACGCTGTCGTCTTCCGCCTCTTCGAGCACCTCGAGTGAGACACGGTCCATGTCGCCCATGCGACCGAGGATGTCCTCCACCGCGCGGTCGGGCTCGTACGCGAGCTCGACCGCCTGGTGGAGCGCCGCCGGCGACGCCACGACGAACTCGGGGCGACGCCCCGACGCGAAGCCGATCTCGCGCTCCGCCTCGAGGTCGGAGGGATCACAGGTCGCGACGACGAGACTCCGGTTCTTGTCGGCCATCGGGAAGACGAGATACTTGCGCGCCACCGACGGGGGTAGGAGCTGGGTCGCGGTAGGCTGGGCCGTACTCAGGTCAGCGACCTGCGTGCGGAAGAACGACGCGACGGCCGCGGCCATCGTCGCATCGTCGGCGTGAATGGAGTCGCGGATCGCCTCCCATGCCTCGGGTGCGGGCGCACCGTGATCGACCGGAGCCGACGGCATGTCGTCGACCAGGCCGGCACGGCGTACGGCCCGCGCGATCCAGTGCTCGTGGTGTACCGGTGAATCCATTCGGAGAGGCGGACTCAGGGGAAGAGGTGAAACGTGGTGCGACGCCGCGTCCAGATGACGTCAGGACCTCGAAACCTCTGCAAGGCTTCGCCGATCAGCGAATTGCGAGCGTATCGGACCTGCACGCGGAAGCGTTCGCCCCTGCGGGGGTTTCCACCTCTGACCATCCGATATCGCACTTCCTTGTAGGTGAACTCGGTGCCCTCTGCAAGCCACTCGTCCATCGTGCCGGGGTTCTGCCCCCACCGGCTCGTAGGGGGGAACCGGCCGTTTTCCTCCCGATACTGAACCGCCGCAAGCTCGATCGCGCGCACGTCGGTACGGACCCGAGCCGCATCGGCGCGCGCTACCGCCCCACGCAACAGCGGCAGGGCGATCCCGGCGAGGATCGAGATGATGAGCATGACGAGGAGCGCTTCGATCAGGGTGAAACCCCTCCCCGTGCCGCCTTTCCCCATCCGTCGAGGACCCGTCGACCAGCACCTCACCCGCCGCCTCCTGGCTCGAGCGTCGTCTGGATGGCATCGAGCCACCGATCCGGGTCCTCCCCGCTCTCGTACCGAAGCTCGGTCACCACCGGGGCGGGCACAACGAGCTCGTACACGTCGCCGACCTGTCGAAGCGAGGCCCCCTCGGGCAGGAACTCCTCGGCCTCGGTCTCGTCGGGCAGCCGCCCGAACTCCTCGACGAACGTCTCCACCTCGTCGACGGCGATCCGCAGCGTGCGGGCCAGATCCACGGCCTCGATCTCCGGAGCGGGCACCACTCTCGCACTCATGACGCGGACGTTCCATAGTACCACGAGAGCGAAGACCGGGACCGCGACCGCGAGGGCGACTTTCGTCCACGCCTTCTCGCGCCGGCCCTGGGGCTTCGCATACGCCTCCTCCTGCGCCCGAGCATGGCGCTCGGCCTGCGACACGAGGTCCTGAATCGGCTTTGGACTGTTCGGGTCAGATTCCGTCACGGCGGCCCCGGAGGAGGGGAGGCAAACGTCATGCCAATCCTGTCAATCTGCGGGGCCCAGGATCGTGCGGCAAGCCGCCTGGACACGTACGACGCGGGCTGTTCGTCACGATTCGCCAGGGGTGTTCGTTCCACTACGAACGGCACGAGGGTTCGGTCGACGTCCTGACCGACTCCCTCGATACCCTTCTGGGGAGACGATGGAGACCAAAGCGCTGTTCGAAAACCAGTTCCCGTCGCTGTATCGCTACTGCGTTCGACTGACGGGTGAGCCCGACGTGGCCGAAGATGCCGCCCAGGAGGCCTTCGTACGTCTCGTGAGGGACGGAGTTACGGGGCCTGCGCCGGCGCTCAAGGCGTGGTTGTTTCGGGTCGCGGCCAATGTGATCCGGGACCGTCATCGCGTTTCCGAGAACCGGAGGCGGCTTCTCGAGGTGCATCCTCCGGCCCCGCAAGCCCCTCCGGAACCCGACGAAGACCTGGAGAGAAACGAACGAGTGGCCCACGTGCGATCGATACTCGACCAACTCCCCGAACGCGACCGGACACTCCTCCTGATGCGGGAGGAAGGGTTTCCGTACGCTGACATCGCACGACAGATCGGCGTGTCGCCCACATCCATCGGCACCCTGCTCGCTCGGGCACAGCGCCGCTTCGCGGCTGCCCTCGAGCGGGTCGACGGCGCTCGAGCGGTAGGAGAACCACAGCCATGACACACCCCGACGACGGTACCCTCAGAGCCTATCTCGACCAGGAGCTGCCCGGCCCGGACCACGCGGAGACGGTGGTCCGGCTGAATCGTTCTCCCGAGTTCAGCGGCCGACTGGCGGAGCTGGCGCAGACGGAGGAGGTCGTGCGCGACGCGCTCGCGCTCCTCGACGTGCCGCCCGATCTGGACCGTGTCTGGGCGGCCATCGAAGACGAACTCGAGCCCGCGATCGAGCCCGAGCCTCGCCGGGCCGTCGGACCGGCGAGCTGGCCGGGGTGGTCACGCGCCGCGGCCGTGGTCCTGCTGGTAGGCGGAGGTGCGGCGGCGGCACTGCTCCCCGGCTCCCCTCTGCGGCCCACCGGCGGCGGAGCTCCGTCTGGGCCATCCGAGTCCCCGGAGGTCGCCCTCGTGCCGGAGAGCGAGGCCGGGATCCGCGACGTCGGTGGGACGAGTGCGCTGCGATTCGTCGTCGAGGCCTCGGCCGGAGTCGAGGTCGTCGTCGACCTCGTGACCACGGGTTCGGGCCTCTTCGCGCCGGCCACCTCGACGTTTTCCTCGGGGAGCGGGGTCTTGCGTGCCCGCGCCACGGAGGGCCCGGTGCGGCTGGAGGTCGACCAGAGCCTCGAGTCGGGGTCGGTCGAGCTGAACGGCGACGAAGTCGTACGCGTTCGCGGGGGCCGGATCGTCTTCGCGCCCGACGGCGCGGAGCGAAGCCCCGACGGGCGTCGGGTGAGGTTCGTGGCTCCATGACCCGATGCGGGTGCTCGTTCGGCGCAAAGCCGGTCGTCGCAGCGGTGCTTGCCGCGTGGATGGCGTGTGGGGCGAGCGCCCAGACTCCGCCCGTCGCGCCGGCCCCGGAAGACGGACGGCTCTTCGGGCGCGTGACCGGCGCGGAGGGTGAGCCGCTACCCCACGCCTGGCTCCACATCGAGACGGGCGGGCGATCGTGGTCGAGGCCCGCCGACCAGGTGGGTTCGTACGACCTCGATCTCCCGGCCGGCCAGGCACACGTGGGCGTGCACCGGATCGGGTACACGAGCCACCGGGTTGAGGTGAGCATCCCGGCGGGGGGGCGGGTCGAACTGAACGTCACCCTCGAGCCCGAGGCGCTCCAATTGCCCGGCATCGACGTGGTCAGCGAGCCACTGCGCATACCCGAGGTCGACGACGCCACCTGGGCCGAGGTACAGGCGGCCCCGCGCGCGGTCGACCTCGTCGCCCTGTCGCTCGACGCCGGTCTGGCCAACGTCGCCTCGGCCGCGCTGGATCACGCGGGGCGCGAGCCTCCCGACGGGTCGCAGGTGCTCCTGATGCGCGGCTCGACGGCCGACCTCAAGCTGCTGCTCCTGGATGGAGCTCCCGTGTACACGCCGTTTCACCTCGGCGGAATGCTCGACCCCTTCGACCGGCAGGTCCTCGGGGGCGCAGCTCACTTCGTAGGGGCGGCCCCCACCCGGTACGACGGCGGGATCGACTACATCCTCGACCTTCGGACCCGAGCGCCCGCGCAGACCACCCGAGGCGTCCGAGGGGCGCTCGACCTCGCCTCGGCTCGCGTGTCGGGGGAGTGGGCCAACGACGACGCTGGCGTCCTCGTGTCGGGGCGAGCGCTCCACGACCTGGGCACTCGACTCTCGCACGGAGTCGACGGACCCTACGGATACTTCGACGGCCTCGTGCGGGGAGCGTGGCGCAACGATGCACTGACGCTCGGGATTACCGGATTCGCCAACCGGGAGTCGGTCGCCCTCGGGCTCGCCAACGTCTCGGAGCTACCGGAGAGCGCGGAGTGGGGCAACGAGGCCGTCTCGCTGAGGGCGGGCCATCGTCTGGGTGGGTTCGACGTCGCCTGGATGTTCGCGGGCTCGGTCTACGACGCCCGCCTCCCCCTCCGACCCGACTCCGACGTCGACATCGACGTCGACGACGGACCCGTGCTCGCGGAGGGGCGCACCCGACGTACGCGCGCCACCCTCGACGCCGTGCGCGCAACCGGAGCGCGCGCGATCCGATTGGGGGTCACGCTCGATCGTACGGAAGCGGCGTACGGCTCGTCGGTGAATCGGCAGGACGGGCGTACCCGGACCGACGCCCTGGCGAGCGGACGGACGTGGGGCGTCCACGCCGAGGTGACCCACCCTCTGACCCGCGGGCTCACGGCCCGTATCGGCGGTCGGTTGGACCACTTCCAGCCGGGGGGCACGATGTCGGCCTTGCGCGGCTCCGTCGTGTGGGAGGTCTCGCCCGAGGCACTGCTCACGGTCGCGGCGGGCCGCTACCACCAGTTCACCGGAGCTTCGGATCAGATCGTAGAGCAGACCCTCGTCGCGGATCCAGCCCCGTCGTTCGGGTCGAACGCCCCGGCGCTCCTCGGCGTCGCGACGGGGGACCACGTTCTGGTGGGACTCGACCAGTTCCTCACCCCGGCCGTCCGGCTTGGCCTACAAGCCTTCGTGAAGCGGTTCACCGGCATTCCCGGAGCCGACGCCGCGCGCAGCTCGTCGGGCGTCGACCTGCGCCTGAGAGGTACAGGTCCGGGCCGAGACCTCTGGTTGGGGTACGCACTGACCTGGAGTTGGCTCGACACACCGGGGGATCCCGGCTCGGACCGCTTCGTGGGTCGGCATATCATGAGCGCCGGCTACCGAGGTCGACTGGCCGGTCCCCTCGGACTCGAGGGCCGCCTGTCATTTTCCGACGGGCTCCCGCTCACCGAGGTCGCTCTCGACGCGACCGACGCCCTCGCGGCCCCGGAGGAACCTCCACCCCGCGTCGACGACCAGCCCGCGCTCACGGGAACGGCCGACGGATTCGTGCGCCTCGACCTGGAACTGTTCGGGGAGTGGGACGCACCGGTCGGCGGGGGGAGCGTGCGTCCCTACCTGCGGGTCATCAACGCCCTCGACCGGCGTGACGCCCTCTTCTACTACTTCGAGCCCTGGCGCAGCCCCGACCTCACACCCCTGGCTCGCCAGTCCTTCCTGCCCATCCTCGGTCTCGCCTGGAGCTTCTGAGCTCGGCCACTCAGGGAGAGCGCCGGCGAGCCGTGCTGCGGATCCCCTCGAGCGCGGCATCTCCGAGTTGGGCTCCCGAGCCAGGGACTCCCCCACGCACCACGTCCATGTGGGCGAAAAGCCGATCGAGGTCCTCCCAGATCCGCCCCCGCAGCTCGGCGTTGTTGGGCACCGCCTCCAGCACCGGGTCGCGCGTGACGACTCCCGGCCGCACCGGCGTGTACACGATGTCGGCTTCGGAGTCGACGAGGAGCGCGTGCAGATCGAGTGCCGCCCGAGCCATTCCGTCCATCGCCGCATACACGCTGTCGCGCGATGCACCCGACGCGCGGAACTCCTCGGTCGAGCGCGCGAGCCGCATCGAAAGCACGGGCCCTTCGAGACCCGTCGACTGCAGTCGTTCGACGAACCCGGTTCGAAACATCTCCTCGTCCCGCGCGGAAAGCTCGGCCACGTAGTTCCGATATCGACGCCAGTAGTCCTCGACGTCGGGATAGGCCGAAGCGCTCGCTAGATAGCGACCGTGCAACCAGTCCCTCGGCCCACCGGAGACTTCGTAGACGCCCCGGAGGGAGTCCATCGCCTGGACCATGTCCTGAAACGCCGAGCCCTCGGCTTCCTGGATTCGGGCCTCCAGCTCGGGATTCGCGGCCGGGGGCGGCCCGGTATCGACCCGGGTGTCGGCCGCCTCCGCGGCTTCGTCCCGCCCGAGGAGGCTTTGCGAGGCGAGCAGCGCGACGACGGTCACCACCGAACCCGCAATGACCATCATGCGATTGCGACGACGCCCCCTCCCGCCCGAGGCGTTGACCTTCATCGTCACGGGTGACGGAGACGGACGTGGGGTAGTCGGCTCGTCGCCGCCCGAAGCCGGCAGGGCCGGGGAGAGCATCTCCTCGTCGGGCTCGGCGACATCGGTGCCCGACCACGCGCTTCCCTGGTCGACGATATGGAGGTCGTCGAGGGCGGTCGCGCGGCGCTCGTCTTCTTCGCGTCGCTCGCGCGCGCGACGCTCGAGGAAGCGCCCGACCGTGTCGGGCACCTCATCGCTCAAGACGATGTCGGAGTCGGGGCTCTGCCCGAGGTCCACACCCGCCGCGGCGCCCTCGGACCCCCCGGCACCGTCATCGCTCGAAATCGACGCGACGTCGCCGGCCGATTCCTCCGAGGAAGCCTCGGCGTCGGGTGGGTCCTCGGTGTCGCCGATCACGGTCCGGTAGGCCGTGTGGACACGCGCGGGACCCCACTCCCTGGAGACGGCGTCGTACAGGAGTGTGTTCTCGCCTACGAGGCCGTCCTCGACACATCGGCGCAGCTCCTCGAGGGACTCGACCTTGGTCTCGACCCCGTCGGGATCCAGATATATGTAGCGGAACCGCATGGTTGTGCACCTCGCCCTGTCCCATGGAGGCCGGGGCCTCGAAGGCCATCGGCCGAGCGGGAGGATGTGGGATCAGGGGGCGGGGAATCCGGCCGGGAAGTGACTCTTCCCTACGCAGCCACCGGGCGGATCGCCCGGGCGGACCGGTCATCTGCCAGTATCGGCAGATCCATATCAAGAATACACCTGGTTCTACGGCGGGTACAAGCAGAAAGATCGCCCCGCCTCGGGGCCGAACTTGACCAGGGTGCTGGCAGCGCGGTATTTATGCCGTTCTCTCTCGCCACCGATCGACAGGAGTCATGCATGGGGGTCAACTCCGGGAAGCAGATCCGGGTCATTCTTCGCTGGATCCAGGTGAAGGACAAACTCGAGCCGTTCTTCAAGGAGTACGGCGAGTTCTTCTTCCGGACCAAGGTCACCTCGGGCTCCATGACCGTGGAGCATCGCCTCCCGGAGAAGGGGCATTGGGAGATCTCCGACCATCCCCGTTTCAGCCGCGTCGACAAGATCGATCGCATCCTCTTCGAGGGCGAGCCGGGTGACACGATGATCGTGGAGATGTTCGGCGAGGAGATCGACACTCTGTCGGACAACGATCACCTCGATCCGTATCGGCGCGAGTTCAGCGGCGATTGCGGGACGTGGGTCGGAGCCTACGTCCCCTCCGACGAGGGTTCGGACGACCCCGAAGAGATGAGCAACTGGCGCCTGAGGTACGACGTAGAGGTGGTCTGATCGATCGCCCGTCGCCGTACGCGAAGAGCCCCCACCCGACCGAACGGGTGGGGGCTCTTTCCGTCGCAGGACAACGCGGAACGCTCAGAGCGCCGCTTGCGAGCGGGGCTGGCGGGCGCTCGGGCTGCGCTCGAAGGTGTACAGAAAATTGGTGAAGCCCTCGTCGTAGTCGGAGAGACCATTCTGGCCGGTCATCTTGAGGCGCATGTCGTACACCTGCTTCATCCCGCTTCCCACCACCGAGGCGACCGCGCCCGGATCGGGGCGGAGTGCTCGGAACGCGTCCTTGAGCTCGTCGCGCAGCCCTGCGTGGTCGACCGCCTCGCGGAACGCCTCGGGATCTTCACGGGACAGCACTCGAAGCTGCCGGTGCATGCGCTCGGCCCGCGCCGCCTGGACGAGCACCGGATCTCCAGAGCCCCGGCACGCGAGGTAGCTCAGCGCCTGGGCATGCAGTTCCTTCCAGTACCCCTTGCGGTGAACGAACTCGTGGGCGATGACGTGGGGCTCGAAGATGCCCGTGTCCTTGAAGATCGCGACGTCGCCGCTGAGCATGTCGCAGGCGCCCATCGCGAATGGGAACACGAGCGAGGCCAACGTCACGTTGCGGATCTCGCTGCTGGTTTCCACCCGCTGCCCCGTGATGCCGGCGATGTAGTCGGTCAACACCTCGTTGATCCGAACGGCAAGTTCGGCCCGATCCGGGCGTTCGGGCGTCCACCCCTCGTTGAGGAGGTGGCCGAGTCGGGCGACCTCTTCGCGCCGGAGTGCGACCGGCTGCGCGTCGAGACGGTCCACATCGGATCCGAACTCGGCCACGAAGTCGACGCGCCGGACCCCCTTTCGCGCATTCCAGTCTTTGGCCACGCTACCGGCGTACAGGCCGAGGGCGGCGGCTTGAATGACGCGGCCCGGCAGCGTGGCGCCGAGCAGGAGGCGCGCTGCGATCGGGGCCGCCACCGCGACGTCGGTGAGCGAGATGGGGCTGTACGTCGCATCGTTGGGAATTCGGATGTTTTCCATGACCCTCGTACGGTGTGGGGCCCGCGCTGGTTCCACATCGCGCCACCGGGACGGCCATGCGTCACCCCCCTCGCGTGAACCCTCCGTCTTCCACTCCGTCCCCCGCGCCCCACTGGCCGTCGCTGGTGGACACGCGGGCGCTCGCGGCGATGCGGCTCCAGGCCCACCACGCGGCTCAGCTCCTGACCGCATACGCGGCGTGGGCGCTCGAACCGCGCGACGACGACGCCCATCGGAGCTTCTGCTGGCTCGAGGGCCCAGGCCTGTTGGCCACCGGCTCCGACGCTCGCGTCGATTCACGCCGCGTCACCCTCGCCCTGGGGCCCCTCGAGGTGGGGGTCACCGACACCGCGGGGGGTGCCCAGGTCCTCGCGCTCCACGGTCGCACGATGGCGGAGGCGCGCGGCTGGTTGACCGATCGGGTCGTCACGGGTGCCCGCATCGCCCTTCCCCACCCCGACTTCGACCTTCCCGCCCACCCGGTGACCGGCGGGGGCCCGTTCCGACTCGACCCGCAGGCCGCCGTCGAGCTCGAGCGCTGGTTCGGATCCGCCGCCTGGGCGCTCACGGCCGTATCTGGGCGATCCGACGCGGGGCCGATCCGATGCTGGCCGCACCACTTCGACATCGCTTTCCTGATCACCTTGCCGTCGGTCGACGACAAGGGGCGCCGCCGAACGGTCGGCGTGGGGATGACCCCGGGAGATCGCATGTATCCCGAACCCTACGGCTACGTCTCCCCGTGGCCGGCACCGCCGCGTCAGCCGCTCCCGGCGCTCCCCGGAGGCCACTGGCACACCGAGGGATGGTTCGGCGCGGTACTCCCGGCGCAGGTCTGGGCCTCGGGCGGACCCGAGGGGGTGACGTCGTTCTTCGAGGCGGCGATCGAGCGGTCCATCGCCCTGCACCGCTGAGGCGTGCGTCCGCCTCTGGGATCAGTCCTCCGGAAGCAGCCCCTGGCGAGCCTGACGCGCACCGATCGAGACGCCCGTACCGACGGCCGCGCCGAGGGCGACCGCGGTGAGCGGACCCAGAATCGGCAGCACGGCGACGACGGGCGCGGCGGCGATCGTGGCCGCGGCACCCGAGAACAGGCCCAGCCCCGGCTTCTCGACGATGTTGGTGAAACGCAGCCGCTTGCGGACGAATTCCTTCGACTTCACGTGCGTAGCGACTCCTGCCACGCCCGCGACCATGAGTTCGATGATCATCTTCAGACTCTTCCAGGTAGAGGACGTTGTGAGATACGCCCTGGATACGATGCCGTTCCCACCTTTCTTCGCGAGCGGGCGCGCCAACCGATCGTGAGGAATCCTACGGACGCGGCGGGGCCCGGTTTCAACCGCCCGGCGCGTCTTCGACCACGAGGGTCGCCTCAGCGCGCACGTCGGCGCGCACGGTCAGCGCCTCGATTCCCGCCACGACGTCGACCACCCGAACCTCCGACACGCTACCCTCGAGGCGCACCTGCGACGACAGGCCCCGGTTGAGTCCCCGTTCCACCTGCCCCCGGGCCCACTCGACCGCCGGCCCCGCCGGCCACCGGGCGGCATCGCGCACGAGCTCACGTAGTCCCACACGGATCAACCAGGCGGCCCCGTCCACGAGAGCCTGTTCGGAGGCGACGTCGAAGTCGAGGTCGGGAATCGCGATCCGACCGTCGCTCGGGTCGAACACGGGCGTGCCCACCAGGTAGACGCGCCCCCGCGCATCCCCCTCAAGATCGACAGCGAGGGCCAGTCGCCCTCCCCCGATGCCCGACACCTCGAAGGCGTCGAGTCGAACCGTCTGGTCTCCGCGGCTCAGGGTTCGCCCGGCGAGTTCGCGCTCGAGCACGTCGCCCGCCTCGTCGTACTCGGCCCTCGCCTCCACCCGCACCGCGAAGCCGGGCTCGACCGTCGCCGTGTCGAGCGGCGGAAGGGCGGGCGCATGGTCCCCGGGCCGAGGACCCACCACCAGACGGGGCCGAGCTCTCAATCCGAGGACCGTGCCGATGCGGTCACCTTCTCCCCGAATCGGCCCTCGCGCCAACCCCTCCGCCCCCATGACGAGCCACACGTCTTCGGCGAGCGAAATCGGCTCGGCGAGCAGACGCCACCACTCTTCGAAACGCCCGCGCAGGTCGACGGCGGCCACGAGGGAATCGATGGTCGCCGCCTCGGACTCGAGAAATGAACGGGCTCCGCCGATGACGCGATCCGTCATGTCCCACCGGATCACCGTCACACGGCAGCGATCCCGGTCGGCATCGGTCACCGGGGCGATCGACGACAGGCCGATTCTCGACGTCAACCGCCAGTCACGATCCAGGCTGAGCGGCGCCGACAACACGACGTCGAGCCGCGGCGGAGCCTCGTCGTCGCCGGTGCCACACGAGGCGCTGACGGTCGGCAAGACCGGGGGGTCGTACCACGCCCGCGCCCGATACGCCACCGTGGTCTTCACATGTGCGGTGGAGTCCTCGAAACTGACCTCGAAGGGGCCTCTCGAGAGATCGAAGGCGACCTCGAGGCGGTCGTTTTCAGGCACGTCGATGCGCTTCTCCACGTCGCCCCAGCGCCGGGGAATCCCGGCCTCCATCTCGGCGACGAGCGGCCCGAGGTCGAGTTGCAACGGGACCGCGAGCAGAGAGGGCGGTAGGGGCGAGAGGCGCTCCTCCAGGTCGACGGAGTCGATCGCGGGAGCTCGCACGTCGACGAGGAGCCCGTCGCGCCCCCCCACCGCCAACCACCACACCACGCCACACGACACCGTGAGCAGGAGCCCCGCAACGACCCGGACCACGCGGCCGTCGCGGGCCCACGACGGCATGGAGCGCACCGGATCGGTCGAGAGCGACATACGCCCACCTTGCGACCCTCCGCCCCGACTCCACAAGTCTACGCTGCCGGACGAGCCCGGCGTGACCAGCCCCCTGGGACCTGTTCACGCTACGGGGATCGCCGCTGCCGAGGTCATTTCGCTGGCGGCCAAGGACGAGGGAGCGAGGCGTCGCACCGCCACGTGAGCGAGCGATGACGCCGGCAGCCGGCGAAATGGCCCGGCCTGCCGGGTTGCGGCTGAATTCGCGCCCCTCGGCGTGGTTCGTCGCCCATTTGACGCTTCCAGACGTCGCTCCTCTCGTCTGGACGGGCACGATTTCGGTCGCAACCGCGGTGACCCCGTAGCGTGAACGGGCCCTGGTGTCCCGTTTGAGAAGTCCGGTGCGTACGGAGAGGGGGTGTGGGCTTGGGTGGCGAGGCGGAGCGACGCGGCGTAGCCAAAGCTACGGCAAGGAGTTCCAACGACGCATCCCGTGGATGCCCCCGCG
>JANQNV010000161.1 GCA_028279425.1 Longimicrobiales bacterium
CCCGCTGCCCTCCGGGAGCCGCAATGCCGACGCCGAACCCACGCCCTCACCGTCTCCCGAGGTGAGTGAGGGGGCGGGATCGCCGGGTCGGTGACCGCAGTCCTCGCGGCGACACTCGCCGCCCTCGTCGTCGCGGGCTTCGCCCTGTACGTCTATCGGGCGCGTGAACTCCCGATCTCCGGTCGGATGCCGCTCGCGCTTCTGCGCGCCGCCACCCTGGTCGGCGTCGTGCTGCTTCTGGCCGACCCCATGCTGCCGTTCGGAGGCGTGGAGGGCCCGCCCGAGGAGTGGGTCGTCGTCGACGGCTCCGCCTCGATGGCCGTGGCGGCCTCCGGCGGCGCGACGCCCTGGGCGCGGGTAGGGGGCGAGGTCGCTCCGGGGTCCGCCGACGTGCCCCTGGCGGTCATGGGGACGCCGGGGGCCGATACGCTCCCGTCCGAGCCGACCGGGGGCGAGAGCCGGCTGGCGCCCACACTGCGCCGCGCGGCCGAGGCGGGTGCCCGCCGTGTGACCGTGTTCACCGACCTCCGGATCGCCGACGCCCCGGCCGTGCGTGGTCTGGTCGAGGCCCTCGACCTGGAGGTGGCCGTGGTCGACGTGGGCGCCGAGGTGCGGTCGGCGGGCATCGCTCGCGTCGGCGCCCCCGAGACGGGCCGAGCCGGCGAGTCGGTCGAGATCGAAGTCGAGCTCTTCGGGACCCCTCCCACCGAGGGAGAATCGGTCTCCGTGCGGCTTCTGGGCGACGGCGAGGTGATCGACGAGCGGACCGTCCGGCTGCCCGGAGCGGGCCGAAGCCTCTCGGTCGTCGTGCCGGTCGAGTTGCCGGACAGCGCGGGGCCGGTGTTGTGGCAGGCTCGGGTGTCCCTCTCCGACGATGCGTTCCCGCGCGACGACGTGCGGTCGGCCTTCACCGAGGTCGATCCCCTCGAAGGTCTCCTTGCACTCGTGTCACTCACACCCGACTGGGAGCCGCGCTTTCTCCTCCCGGTGCTCGGCCGGGTGACCGGGCTGCCGACGCGCGGCTGGTTCCGCGTGGGAGACGATCGCTACCTCCCGATGGACGGGAGTGGGGGCGTGGCGTCCGAGGCCGATCTGCAGCGGGTCGCAGAAGACGCCCGCATGCTCGTGGTACACGGGATGGGGGGCGACGCCCCGGAGTGGCTGGTGCGGGCCCAGAATGCCTCTCGTCGGGCGTTGATCTTCGCCGACGACGTGGAGGGCGCCGGGGCCGCCGGGGTCACGGCTCGGCCCGCGGAAGGAGGGGAGTGGTACGCGTCGGCGGCGTCGGGCTCCCTGGGCGCGGTGTTCACCGGGCTGGAGTGGGCGGATCTGGCGCCGCTCTCGTCGCCCTTCCCGACCGACTCCGCGACCTGGCGGGGCCTCGAACTGGAGCGGCCCGGGGGTGCTCGGGCGAGCGCGCTCGCCCTGCAGGACCGCGGCGATCGCCGTCGGGCCGTGGTGCTTGCTCGCGGGTTTTGGCGCTGGGGCTTCCGGCCGGGGGTCGGGGCTGATGCGTACGACCGCCTCTGGTCGGGGGTCGCGGGGTGGCTGCTCGGTCTGGAAGACGATCGCGCGGGAGGAGGACTCGGCCCGGCCGATCGGGTGTCCGAGGCCGGTCGAGAGGTCGAGTGGCGGGTCCCCGTCGCCGCCTCTGGAACGATCGAGGTGTCCAGCGGGATCGAGGGAGAGGAGAGCCGAGTCGACACCGTCGAGGTGACCCCGGAGGGTCGCGCCGCGCTCCCCCCCTTCGAACCCGGGTCGTACGCCTGGAGCGCTCGGGTGCTGGAGCCCGATTCGCTGGCGGCCCGCGATCGAGTGTGGGGGGGACGGCTCGAGGTGGAGGCGCACACCGACGAGTTGCGCTGGCCGCGCGACACGACGTTGGTGGCCCTCGGTGACGCCGCGTCTCCCCTGAGCCGCGCGGGCGGCGGGCGCCCGCTACGCACCTCTCCCTGGCCCTATCTGGTGCTGTTGAGCCTGCTCTCCGCGGAGTGGATTCTTCGGCGCCGTTCCGGCCTTCGCTGAACCGAATACGAGACCGAGCCACGATGGCACGACTCTTCAAGAAGACGTCTGAAAAGAAGAAATCGCTCTGGCGACGCGCCATCGATCTCGCGATGACCGACGTCCGGGTGCTGGCCCGCGGTGTCGACGAGGAAACGCTGGAGACGCTCGAGGAAAAACTCCTCGCCTCCGACTTCGGGGTGACGGCCACGCTGCGCCTCGTGGATCATGTAGAACAGCAGGCCCGCAGGGGTAAGGTGCGCAAGAGCAAGGAATTGCGCGAGGCACTCTCGGCCGAGGTGCGGCGGATTCTGGAGCCCTCCGTCGACGCCTACCTCGAAGCCGCCGAGGCCGGGCCCACCGTCTATCTGATCGTCGGGGTCAACGGTGTGGGCAAGACGACTTCGATCGCGAAGCTCGCCCACCGACTGGTGCAGGACGGCCGCTCCGTGCTGGTCGCGGCGGGCGACACCTTCCGCGCCGGGGCGGTCGAGCAGCTGGAGATGTGGGCCGAGCGCATCGGGGCCCAGTTCCTGCGGGGTCAGCAGGGCGGCGATCCGGCCGCCGTCGCGTTCGACGCGATGGAGGCGGCGGTCTCGAGAGGGGTCGACGTAGTGCTCGTCGACACGGCCGGACGCCTGCACACCAACCGCAACCTGATGGAGGAACTGCGGAAGGTGGATCGGGTGATCCGGCGCAAGGTCGAGGGGGCGCCACACGAGACCCTCATGGTGCTCGACGCGACGCTGGGGCAGAACTCCCTCCGCCAGGCACGGGCCTTCCACGAGGTGGTCGATGTGACGGGTGTGGTCCTGACCAAGATGGACTCCTCTGCGCGCGGCGGGATCGTCGTGGCCCTCCAGGAGGAGGAGCAGCTCCCGGTGAAGCTCGTCGGGGTGGGGGAGGGGGTGGACGACATGGAGACCTTCGACGTCGAGGCCTTCGTGGAGGGCATCTTCGAGGACGCGTAGGAGGGCCGATGGACTTCTCCCTCCTCGACAAACCCATCCAGTTCCTCAAGGGCATCGGCCCGCGCCGCGCCGAGTCGCTCCAACGCATGGGACTCGTCACGGCGCGCGACCTGCTGTTTCACGTGCCGCGTCGCTACGACGACGCGTCGACGGTGCAGCCCATCGGTGAGCTCCAGGTCGGGATGGAGGCGACGATCCGGGGCACCGTGCGTACGAAGGGGGTGATTCCCACGCGGGCTGGCCTGCGCATCTTCCAGGTCGTCCTGCAGGACGACAGCGGGCGAATCACGGTCGCATGGCCCGGGCAACCCTGGCTCGACCGCAAACTCCACGAGGGGGACCTGCTTCTGGTCGCGGGGCCCGTGCGCTTCTTTCACGGACCCCAGATCCAACCTCGCGAATACACGCTCGTCGCTCGCGCCGGTGAAGCCGATCCCGCCGATGAAGCCGAAGGGGCGATCTTCGTCGCGTATCCCGCCTCCGAAGACGTGCCCCAATGGGTGCTGCGCGGGGCCTTCGAGAAGAATCTCGACCGCCTGCTCGACCTGGTCTCGCGCGAGGAGTACCTGCCCGACGACGAGCGAGGGCGGCTGGGGCTGCCCGACCTCGCCGAGGCCTTCCGTCGCCTCCACCGACCGGCTTCGCTCGCCGAGGCCGAGGAGGGGCGACGGCGCCTCGCCTTCGACGAGCTCTTCTTCTTGCAGCTGGTACAGGCCCAGGTTCGCCACCGGCAGATCGAAGAGCGGCCGGGCATCGCCTTCGAACGCTCCAACGCCCTGATTCGGCCGCTGTACGAGGCACTTCCCTTCGAACTCACGCACGCGCAGGCCGCCGTGCTCCGCGAGATCTCGGCCGACATGACCTCGTCGGCCCGCATGAACCGCCTGCTGCAGGGTGATGTCGGGTCGGGGAAGACGCTCGTGGCTCTCTTCGCGATGCTGATCGCGGCCGAGTCGGGCTTCCAGTCGGTGCTGCTGGCTCCCACCGAACTGCTCGCGGAACAGCACGCGCGTAAGCTGACCGAGTTGACGCAGGCGCTGCCGGTCGAGGTGGCGCTGCTCACGGGTCGGCTGGGGGCGGCGGCCCGCCGCGAGGCGCTGGGGCGGCTGGCCGATGGCTCGGCGACGTTGATCGTCGGGACCCATGCGCTGCTGCAAGAAGGGGTCGAACTGGCGCGCCTCGGTCTGGTGGTCGTCGACGAACAGCACCGCTTCGGCGTGAGACAGCGAATGGCGCTGGCCGACCGCACGCCCACCCCCGACGTGCTCGTCATGTCGGCCACCCCGATCCCGCGCTCGCTCGCCCTCACCCTCTATGGCGATCTCGACCTGAGCGTGATCGACGAGCTGCCCCCGGGACGCCAACCCATCCGCACCTATCTACGCTATCCCGGCAAGCGCGACGAGGTCTATCGCTTCGTCGACACCGAGCTCGCTCGCGGGCGCCAGGCCTACGTCGTTTACCCTCTGGTGGAGGAGTCCGAAAAGGTCGACCTGCGGGCCGCCACGCAGGAGTTCGAGCGTCTGTCGAGCGACGTGTTCGCGCACCGTCGTCTGGGCCTGCTGCACGGCCAGATGCATGGCGACGAAAAGGACGCGACGATGCGGGCCTTCCTCCAGGGCGACATCGAACTCCTGGTCGCCACCTCGGTGATCGAAGTCGGTATCGACGTCCCCAATGCGACGATGATGGTGATCGAGCACGCCGAGCGATTCGGGCTGTCGCAGCTGCACCAGCTGAGGGGTCGTGTGGGCCGGGGAGCCGACGCCAGTCATTGCATCCTGATCGCAGAGGCAGGGGGTGACACGAAGGAGCGTCTCAAGGTGTTTCGCGACACGACGGACGGCTTCGAGATCGCGCGCGCCGACCTCCGCATTCGTGGCCAGGGCGACCTGTTCGGGAGCATGCAGCACGGCCGGGATCCGGTACTTCGGTTCGCCGATCTTTCGCGAGACGAGTCGATCCTGATCGAGGCCCAGCGTCTCGCACGGCGGATCGTCGACGTAGACCCCGAGTTGGCTCTCGAGGCCCATTCGAGGGTCCGAGCCGTGCTGGAGGCGCGCTTCGCGGAGCGTCTCAAGATGTTCGGGGTGGGCTGACCGCGTCACGGACGCCTTCGGGGGGTGCGGGACGACCCCGATCTTGGCACATTAGGCCGCTCTCGAGACGCCGCGCATCGCGCCGTCGTCCGACACCGCCCCCAAACACCCCGAATGCTGATGTCCACCCTCGTCGAAATCCGTCACCTCGAGGACCACGTCGGAGAGACCGTGACCGTGCGCGGGTGGGTCGAGACCACGAGGGGCCACGGCAAGATCGCCTTCGCCGTCGTGCGCGACGGGACGGGTCTCGTCCAGGGCGTATTCGTCAAGAAGGAGGTCGACCCGGCGGTGTGGGAGGCCCACGCCACGCTCACCCAGGAGTGTACGGTCGCTCTCACCGGCACCGTGCGGGCCGAGGCGCGCGCTCCCGGGGGCTTCGAGATGGGCGTGACCGGCGTCGAGGTCCTCGCCCCGTCTGACGAGTACCCGATCCAGCCGAAGGAGCACGGGGTCGACTTCCTGCTCGACCACCGCCACCTCTGGCTGCGCTCGAGTCAGCAGCGGGCGGGTCTGCGCGTGCGGGCCGAGGTGTCCCAGGCCGTGCACGACTTCTTCTACGATCGCGGCTTCACGCGGATCGACACCCCGATCCTCACCGGCTCGATCGGCGAACACGCCGGCACGCTCTTCGAGACGGACTACTTCGGCGAAACCGCCTACCTTGCCCAGACGGGGCAGCTCTACGTCGAGGCCGCGTGCCCCGCGTTCCGCAGGGTCTACTGCTTCGGGCCGACCTTCCGAGCGGAGAAGTCGAAGACGCGGCGACACCTCACGGAGTTCTGGATGGTCGAGCCCGAGGTGGCCTTCGCCGACTCCGACGACAACATGCGTCTTCAAGAGCAGTTCGTCGCCTACCTCGTCGAGCGGGCGCTCGAGCGCTGTGGCGAAGAGCTGAAGGTGCTCGAGCGCGACACGTCGAAGCTCGAGGGGATCCAGGCCCCGTTCCCGCGCATCTCGTACACCGACGCCGTCGCCCGACTGCAGGAGAAGGGCAGCTCCGTCGAGTGGGGACACGACCTCGGGGCCCCGGACGAGGTGCTTCTGACGGAGGACTACGATCTGCCCCTGTTCGTCTACAACTACCCGAAGCAGGCGAAGGCCTTCTACATGAAGGAGAACCCCGACGACCCGCGCACCGTGTTGTGCGACGACCTGCTGGCGCCGGAGGGCTATGGAGAGATCATCGGGGGGTCGCAGCGCGAAGACGACCTGGCGCGGCTGAAGAGTCGCATCGCCGAGGAGAAGCTGCCCGAGGAGGCGTACGGGTGGTACCTCGACCTGCGCCGCTACGGTTCGTTCGTGCACTCCGGATTCGGCCTCGGCATCGAGCGCACCGTCGCGTGGATCACGGGTCGGCACCACATCCGCGAGTTCATCCCGTTTCCGCGGTTGATGAACCGGCTCAACCCGTGAGCGGAGCCGGGCAGGGGGTGCCGCTCGACGGAAGGGTCGCCGTGGTCACCGGGGCGTCGAGCGGGATCGGAGCTGCCGTGGCTCGGGCGCTCGCCGACGCTGGCGCGCCGGTCGTCGTGGCGGCTCGCCGCGCCGAGCGGCTCGCGTCGCTCGTCGCCGAGATCGGGGAGCGAGGAGGCCGCGCGTCGGCCTGCGCGACCGACGTCACGGTGCGGGCGGAGGTGGAGGCGCTCATTCAGCACGCCCAGTCGGAGTTCGGGGGCGTCGAGATCCTGGTCAACAACGCGGGTGTGATGCCCCTGTCGCCGCTGGCGGCCGCGCGCGTCGACGACTGGGAGCGTATGGTCGACGTCAACGTGAAGGGCGTGCTCTTCGGGATCGGCGCCGCCCTTCCGGTGATGCTGCGCGAGGGCCGCGGCCACATCGTCAACGTGGGCTCCGTGGCGGGGAGGCGCCCGTTCCCGGGAGGCACAGTCTACGCGGCGACCAAGTTCGCGCTGCGCGCGCTGAGCGCCGGACTGCAGCTCGAGCTTTCGGCCGAGGCGGGCATCCGCGTGACCGATATCCAGCCGGGTGTCGTCGACACCGAGTTGGCCGACCACATCCCCGATCCCGAGCAGCGCGCGGCGTTTCAGGGGCGGTGGTCCGAGAAGCGGGCTCTGCGCGCCGAGGATGTGGCGGCCGCCGTACTGCACGCCGTGACTGCCCCCGCCCACGTCAACATCAACGAGATCCTGATCCGCCCCACGGATCAGCCGACCTGACCGCCGAGGCGTCGCATGGCCCACGTCGTGCTCGACATGAACGACCAGCGGCCGATCTGGGCGCGGCCCGACTGGTTTGCGCGGGAGGTGCGCGAGGCGCTGCCGCCGGACTGGACGCTGGCGGTGCTCGACACACCCACCGAGGGTACGGGCGATGGCACGGCGCGGGCGCACCCGGCGGTGCTCGAAGCGCTCGACGGCGCCCGTATCTACATGGGCTTCGGGATCGCGCCCGACGTATTCGGGGCGGCGCCGGATCTCGCCTGGGTGCACTCGGGGTCGGCGGGCGTGGGCAGTTCGCTCACCAGCGAGATGCTTCGACACGCGCCCATCTTCACGAATTCCGCGGGCATCCACGGGCCGCCGATGGCCGACACCGTGCTGGGCATGATCCTCCACTTCTGTCGAGGGATCGACTTCGCCGTTCGTGCTCAGGCCGATGGCCGGTGGGACACGTCGCCGTTCTACGCCGCCGACGCTCCGCTGCGCGAGGTGGCCGACCTGACCGTGGGGATCGTGGGCTTCGGTGGCATCGGTCGGGAGGTGGCTCGGCGCCTGCGAGCGTTCGATGCGCGTGTGCTCGGGCTGCGGCGCGGTGTGGCGGCGGGGGCGACGGAGCAGGACGGCATCGAGGTCGTGCGCGGACCGGCCGGCTTCGACCGGCTTCTGCGCGAGAGCGACGTCGTGGTCGTCACCGCGCCCGAGACGCCGGAGACCCGCGGGATGATCCGGGCCGAGGCTCTGGGGCGTATGCGGGCCGGGGCGGTCTTGATCAACGTGGCCCGTGGCAGCCTGGTCGACGAAGCCGCCCTGGTCGAGGCGCTCCAGAGCGGGCAGCTGCGCGGCGCCGGGCTCGACGTGTTCGCACACGAGCCGCTCGACGCGGACTCGCCCCTGTGGACGATGGACCGCGTGTTGATCACCCCGCACGTCTCGCCGGTCACCCGGGGGTACTGGCGCCGTCAGGCCGATCTCGTGGTGCACAACCTGCGGTGCTTCCTGGCGGGCGACATCGAGGCCATGCGCAACCGCGTCGACCTCGCCGCGGGATACTGAGCCGCCGGGCGGGCGCCTGCTCAGCCGTCGGGGTGCCGCTCGCCTCGCTTCACCTCATCCCACAGCTGGTCGAGCTCGGCCAGCGAGGCCTCACCGAAGGCGATCCCACGCGCCTGCGCGAGAGACTCCAGGGCGTCGAACCGGCGCGTGAACTTCTGGTTGGCCCGGGTGAGCGCCGAGACCGGGTGCACCCCGGCGAGTCGGGTCACGTTGACGACCGCGAACAGAAGATCGCCCAGCTCTTCCTCCACTGCGTCGTGGGGCCGGTGATCGATCGCCTCGATCACCTCGGCGAGTTCTTCTTCGACCTTTTCCACGGCCCCGCGGTGGTCGTCCCAATCGAAGCCGACGGCAGCGACCCGATCCTGGATCCGGTGGGCTCGCGAGAGCGCATCGAGGCCGGTGGGTACATCGTCGAGGACGGATGCCTCGCCCTTTTCGCGGGCCTTGAGTGTGGCCCAGTCCTCTCTCTCGCCGAGTCCGTAGAGGTGGGGGTGCCGGCGAGCCATCTTCTCCTCGAGTGCCCGCGTGACCGAGTCGGCGTCGAAGTGGCCCGCCTCTTCTCCCACGACCACCTGGAAGGCGAGGTTGAGCAGCAAGTCACCGAGTTCGCCCTCGAGTGCGGCCGCGTCGCCCGAGCGAATCGCGTCCACGACCTCGTGCGTCTCCTCGATCAGATGCCGGGTGAGCGACTCGGCCGTCTGTTCGGCGTCCCACGGACAGTGGGCGCGCAAAAAGCGAACGAGCGCCAGCGCACGGTCGAGAGTGCCGGGGCTCGTCGAGGCATGATCCGAGCCGGGGACCGGGGGAGGGGGCGAAGACATGGTCGGAGAGGTCGCGCGATGGCGGGGACTTGTCAACGAACGGCGGCACCCCACTTTCGTCGACGATGAAACCGTCTCCACGAACCCGCGCCTGGGTCGACGTCTCGGCCGGCGCGCTACTGCGCAATTATCGCACCATCGCCGAGGCCCTCGGTGCTGGCGGGTGGATCGTTCCCATGGTGAAGGCCGACGCGTATGGCCTCGGGGCCGCCGAGGTCGTGCGCCGACTGCAGCCCCAGGCGCCAGCGGGGTGGGGGGTCGCCACGGTCGATGAGGGCGTAGCGCTCCGGGATGGAGGGGTAACCGGACGGATCATCGTGTTTTCGCCCTCGACGCCCCAGCTGCTGCGCACCGCCGTGATGTGGGACCTGGCGGTGGCGGTATCCGATCTCGACACCCTTCACGCGCTCGCCGTCGAAGCGCGGGCCGTGGGGCGACGCGCTCGGGTGCACATCGACGTCGACACCGGGATGGGTCGGTCCGGGTTTCCCATCACCGCCCTCGACCGGTGGGCACCCGCCGTGCGTCCACTGCTCGCGGCGCCCGACTCGCCCGCCGATTCGGGCCGACTGCTGCTGTGGGACGGCGTCTTCACGCACTTGCACTCGGCCGACGTGATCACCGGACCGAGGGTGCAGCGGCAGGTCGCGGCCTTCCTGGACGCCGTGGAGGCGCTGCGCCCACCCCGAGGCGTCGCGCACCACATCGCCAACTCGGCCGGCGCGTTGCGCCTCGGGCCCGAGGCGGGTGGGGCGCGCCCGGGCATCTTCCTCTACGGTGGATCGGTGGGCGACGACCTCCCGGCGCCGGAGCCGGTCATCGCGGTGCGGGCGCGCGTGTGCCGGGTGGTGGATGCGCCTGCGGGGACGACCGTCGGCTACGGGGCGACCTACAGCGCGTCGTCTGACGAGCGTTGGGCCACGGTGTCGATCGGGTACGGCGACGGTCTCCCGCGGAGTCTGGGGAACCGCGGCTCGGTCCTGATCGGTGGACGGCGAGCGCCGATCATCGGCCGGATCTCCATGGACGTGACGGTGGCAAACATTTCGGCCCTCGACGGTGTAGAGCCCGGGGATATAGCGACTCTGGTGGGACGCGACGGGTCGGAGGACATCACCCTCGACGACGTAGCGACTCTGGCGGGTACCATTTCGTACGAGGTGCTCACAGGACTGACCCCCCGCCTTCCTCGCGTATGGACGGAGGCGGAGTGACCGAAGAGAGGGACCTGTTGGAACGGGCGCGTTCGGCTCGTGCGCGCGCCTACGCCCCCTACTCGAACTACCCGGTGGGGTGTGTGCTCGAGGCCGACGATGGTACCCTTTTCGACGGCTGCAACGTCGAAAACGCCTCGTCGCCCGTCACGCTCTGCGCCGAGCGGGGAGCACTGTCGGCCGCCGTCGTGGCCGGTCGGCGTTCGTTTCGACGGATCGCCTTGAGCACGACGGGCCGGGTAGCCGTGGCGCCCTGCGGGGCCTGTCGTCAGGCCCTCGCCGAGTTCGCTCCGGATCTGGAGATCGTTTCCGAGGCAGGTGGCGACGTTCGACGTTGGACGTTGAGCGAGTTGCTGCCTGCTCAATTCGTGTTGGACCACACTGGGCGGCGCGCGGCGCCGTCGCGAGATGGAGAGGAGACAGGTTGAAGCGAGCGTGGCTGATCGCGGGGCTGGTCTCCGCCTCGTGGGGTCTACTGGCCTGTGAAGAGACGACGCCCACGTCGTCGGACGGCCAACTGATCCCGATCCAGACTCGGACGCTCGAGTTCGTCCTGCCGTTCGACGAATTCGCGGAAGGCGTCGAGGTGTTCGGTGGATACGGCTCCACGGCCGAGCTCTTCGAGTCGGTGCTCGCGGCGAACTACCGAGGCGTGCTCGAGTCCCGCGTCTTGATCCGCTTCTCCGAGTTTCCGTGGCAGGCGTCGGTGCGGGACTCCACTGGCACGACGCGGGCCGACTCGGCCTTCACCTTCGTCGGGGGCAGGATCGTCGCACGTTTCGACACGACCGAGGCCAACCGCCCCGAGAATCCGGTGATGCTCTCGGCGGGCCTCCTCCCCGACGGCTTCGACGCGAGTAGCGTCACCTGGACGACATCGGTCGACACGATCAACGACTTCTCCAGCTGGCCCGAACCGGGAGCCAGCCCGGTGGTGTCGCTGGGCGAGGCCGAATGGGATCCGGCAGAGTCGGACTCGGTGGTGTTCGAACTCGACTCGCTGCAGGTCACGCAGTTCGGTGACACCCTCGAGGCGGGTCCGGGCATGCGTCTCGATCTGACCAGCGACGGGGTGCGCATGAACCTGCTGAGCAGCGACCTGCGCCTCTACGCGCGTCCCAACGTCAACCAGGACACGCTGGTCACACTCAATGCTCGCCCCACGGCGCAGACCTTCATCTACGACCCCTTCCCGTTGCCCGCAGAAGACGGAATCCGCATTGGCGGCGCCCCGTCGTGGCGCACGGTCCTGACCCTCGACCTTCCGGCGGCGCTGGACGGTACGCCCGAGTTGTGCGCCCAGATCACATGTCCCATCGCGATTACGCCGGAGCGCCTCAATGCGGCGTCTCTGGTTCTCACGACGGCGCCGAGTGAAGAGGCGTTCGTGCCCTCCGACTCGCTGTTCCTCGACGCCCGGGCCGTGCTCGCCCCCGAACTGCTGCCCAAGTCTCCGCTGGGGACGTCGCTGGTCGGGGGGTTGGGCGTATCCATTTCGCCGTCGGCGTTCGCCGAGGAGTCCGGACGCACGATCACGGTTCCAGTGACCTCGTTCGTACGGGCGCTGTTCGACGGGTCGGGGAGCGAGATCGTGCGCGACCTCGTGCTGCTCACCCCGCTCGAGCCCTTCTCGATCGGCTTCGGCTCGTTCGCGGGTCCCGGTACGGACGGTGAACCGAGTCTGCGCCTCATCCTCACCGTCGCCGACACCGTGGAGATCTCATGAGCCGTCGAGTTCGTGGAGGCCTCGTGCGTCGCGCACTCCGCCGGACGCCGGCGAGGCTCGCTGTGACCCTGTTCGCGGCCGCCGCCCTCGTACCCGAGGGGGTCGCGGGCCAGTCGCTCCTTTCGGCCCGGGGGCTCGGCGTACCGCTCATCGCGACCGATGCCCGAGCCATGGCGTTGGGCGGGATGGGAATCGGGCTGACGGGCGGGGAGTTGTCGGTGGTCGATCCGGCGGCGCCGGCTCGTCTCAACGTCCCCTCGGTCGCGTTTTCGTTTCAGTCGAGCTGGGCCACGACCGATGAAGACGGGGTGAGCGGGGACTTCTCGGGCACCCGCTTTCCCTTCATCTCGCTCGGGTACCCGTCGCGCCTCGGGACGGTGACGGTGTCGTTCGGGGGGCTTCTCGATCAACGATGGACCACGCGGTCCAGCTCGTTGATCGACCTCGGGCGCGAGGGACGTCTCGGGAGGGTGACGGACGAGTTCCGATCCGACGGGGGGATCTCGTCGGTACGCCTCGGCGTCGCCCGCTCCGTGGCTCCAGGCATCGACGTGGGTGTGCAGATCGGCCGAAACATCGGCGACATCTCGCGCGTCTTCACGCGCACGTTCGATTCGCTGGATATCGGGACGCTGATTCCTCCCTACAACGCCGGAGGGCGGTGGAGCTACCGCGGCTGGACGGCCTCGGCGGGGGCGTCGGCCGATGTGGGTGAGATCCTCCACGTGGCGGCCTCGTACACGTGGTCGAGCGACCTGGATGCCCTCCCGGACGACGAAACGATCGGGAGTGAGGCGACGTTCGGCATGCCGTCCGATCTCCGGGTGGGGGCCACCGCGGTGCTGTCTCCCCAGCTGAGTGCCGTCGTGGGCGTCCACCGTGCGGCGTGGGGCTCCGGCGGCGACGGCGCGATCGACGTGGGGGCGCGCAACACCTTCTCGTGGGGCGGGGGTGTGGAATGGGCGGGTGCCAGCGTGCTCGGCAAGCCGTCGTCGCTTCGACTGGCCTACCGTGGTAGCCAACTCCCCTTCGCGGTCGAAGACGTCGCCGATCCCTCCGAGTCGGCCTTCTCCGGCGGGCTGGGCATGGATCTCCTGGCGAGCACGACGGGTGAAGTGATTCTGGCTCGCCTCGACCTCGCCCTGGAGCGGGGCACGCGCCAGGCCGGGTTGTTCGAAGAGAACTTCTGGCGACTGAGCACGTCGGTGCGTGTCTCCGGCTTCTGACCGGCGCGACACCGTGCGGGTGCATTACCACACGTTCGGCTGCAAGGCGAACCAGTACGACACCGAGCGGATGCGTCAGGAGGCTGAAGCCCGCGGCGCTCTGACCGTCGGCTCGGCCGATGAAGCCGACGTCGTCGTCCTCAACACCTGCACCGTCACCAACCAAGCCGATGCCGATGCGCGGCGCATGGTGCGCCGACTGAGGCGTCGCCATCCCGATGCTCGCATCGTGGTCGCCGGGTGTTCGGCCGCCCTGAAGGGCCCCGACTACGAGGCGATGGGGGTCGCTGGGGTGGTGCGCGGACACGATCCCGTCGCCGTCGCGTCGTCGATCGACGCGGGCCGGACGCGTCCGTCGGATCCGACCGTGCTCGTGCAACTCGCGGATCGGAGGTCGCTCGATCGGGTCGACGTGGAGCCGGTCGGGGCCGAACTCCTGAGCAGGCGCCACGGGGCGACGCGAGGTTGGCTCAAGATTCAGGACGGGTGCGATCGCAGATGTGCGTTCTGCGCGACCCGCCTCGCGCGTGGAGCGAGCCGGTCGCGTCCGCCGGACGAGGTGGTCGCCGAGGCTCGTATGCTCGCGCGGCACCATCCCGAACTCGTACTCACGGGCATACACATCGGCCACTACGGCCTCGACCTCGCCGATCCCATCCCGCTGTCGAAGCTCCTCGCCCGACTGCTCGATGAGGTGCCCAGCGTACGTTTCCGGCTGGGCAGCATCGAGGCCACCGAGATCGACGACCTGCTCCTCGACCTCCTCGCCACCTCCGGGGGAAGGGTCGCCCCCCACCTCCACATGCCCCTCCAGTCGGGGGCCGACCCCGTACTGCGACGAATGCGGCGGTGGCACACCCGCGAGCAGTATCGGGCCCGGGCGCTCGACATCCGCGACCGGATGCCGGTGCTCGGTCTGGGCGCCGACGTCATCACGGGCTTCCCGGGTGAGACCGATGCCGACCACCGACAGACGATGGCGCTGGTCGACGAAGTGGCCTTCACCTATCTGCACGTATTTCCGTTCTCTCCGCGCGACGACACCGTCGCGGCCGAGCTCCAGCTCGAGATGCCCGTGCCCCAACGTGTGGCCGGTGAACGTTCCCGCGAGTTGCGCGAACGGGTCCATGAGAAGGGCCTCCGCTATCGTCTTTCTCGCGCGGGCCAGGCCGCCGAGGTCGTGATCGAGGACGGCGGCAAGGCGCTCACGGGCGACTACCTTCGAGTACGGGTCCCGCCCCAGGTTGCGACACCGTCGTCGGAGCACCTCGTGAAGGGGCGCCTCCATGCCTCGGCCGGAGACCTGTATATTGTCCCCTTCGAGCCTGTTCCTGCCCACCGATCGCCGGCACCATGAAGCGGACACCTCGCGCCTACGTCGAGACCTACGGCTGCCAGATGAACATCAGCGACGGGGAGCTGATGGAGGGTATCCTCGAGGCTCGCGGATATGAAATCGCCGAACGACCCGACGACGCCGACGTCATTCTCGTGAATACCTGTGCGATTCGGGATCATGCCGAGAAGCGGGTGCTGGGTCGCGTCTCCCAGCTGAAGGGCCTCAAAGCCGACAACCCGGAGTTGATTCTCGGGGTGACGGGCTGCATGGCCCAGCGCATGGGTGACGACCTGCTCGCCAAGGCGCCGTATGTCGATCTGGTGATGGGGCCCGACGGATACCGTGCCCTCCCGGAGGCCCTCGAACAGGCGCGTGGCCGCTCTCGGTCGACGGGTGAGGGGGCGGAGGGCGGAGTCCTCGGCTCGGCCCCGGCCCGGGTGGCTCGCGAGATCCCGAGGCCCAGGCGGGGTCCGCAGCTGACGGTCCTGGACCTCGACACCGGGGAGAACTACGAGGGGCTCGAGCAGCGGCGAACCTCCGATGTCTCGGCGTGGGTGCCCATTCAGCGAGGCTGTGACCACCGCTGCACGTATTGCATCGTGCCGTATGTGCGTGGCCCCGAAAAGAACCGCGATCCCCACGAAGTCCTCGCCGAAATCGCTGGAATCGCGGCGGGTGGAGTGCACGAGGTGACGCTGCTCGGACAGACCGTCAACTCGTACGAGTCGGGTGACTGGAGCTTCGCGCGACTCCTTCGCGAGGTCGCGCGGGTGCCCGGCATTCGTCGCGTGCGCTTCACCTCGCCTCACCCCAACGACCTCACCGAGGAGTTGGTCGAGGTGATGGCCGCCGAGCCCGCCGTGTGTGAGCAGCTGCACCTCCCGGCGCAGTCGGGCAACAACCGCACGCTCAAGCGCATGCTGCGCCGCTACACGGTCGAGACGTTTCTGGAGAAGGTGGAGCTGGCCCGTTCCGCGATCCCCGACCTCGCTCTCTCGACCGACATCATCGTGGCCTTCCCGGGCGAGACGGATGCCGAGTTTCGCGATACCCTCGAGCTCATGCGCACCGTTCGGTTCGACGACGCCTTCACGTACAAGTACTCGCTCCGCGAAGGGACGCCGGCGACGCGCCTCCCCGAAGGCGACTTCATTCCCGACGACGAGGCGCAGGCGCGGCTCGAGGAACTGATCACCGTCGCGCGCGGGATCCAGGCCGAGATCAATCGCAGCGAGGTGGGCCGGGTCGAAGAGGTGCTCGTGGAAAAGGCCGCCCGAGACCCGGGCTCCGTGCTTGGACGCACCCGCCGAAACAAGGTGGTGGCCTTTCCGGGTGACCTGTCGTGGGTGGGGCATATGCACACGGTCGAGCTGACGTCGACCACGGGAGCGACCTTCGCCGGTTCGCGCGTGGCCGTCGCGGGCACCGGGACGCTCGTCGGCGCGGCCGTCTAGGCGGAGGGGCGCTCGTGAATCGGCTCGGCGGAGTGGTGGGTATCCTCCTCGTGTTGGTCGCCTCGATGGGGTTCGCGGCTCTCAACGGCGGGCAGCGCGTGACCCTTCGTCTCGGTATCACCACGCTCTACCGGGTCCCCCTGACGGCGGTCGCCTTCGGGGCTCTCATTCTCGGCATGGTCGTCATGCTCGTGGCCGGCATCCATTCCGATCTGAAGGTGCGCCGAATCCTGCGCGATCGCCTCGCCGACGAGGACCGCGAGGAACGCGCACGCATCTTCGTCGACAAGACGCAGACGAATCTCTTCGAGTCGGAGTCGGAACCGAGCTGATCGCGCGGATTGGACGGGGCGGGCGACGGGCAGGCTGACCCGGCGGCTTCCGCCCGTGACGGGATTGGCGTTGGCCCTGGCGGTCGGCGCGGCCCTCCCTTCGACCGGTGTCCGCACGCTCCCGGTCGCACTCCTCCTCCTCCTGACCTCCCTGCGACGCGCGGCACCATGGCATCGCCCGCGATGGCTGCCCCTTGCCGTTGCGGTCGGTATGGCGCACGGCGTTGTCGACGCCCGCGCAAGCTTGCGGGATTGCCGGTGGGCTCGCGGCGAGGGTCGCGTGGTGGTGACGGGGTGGGTTCGCGAGGTGGAGGGCCCACGACGGCTACAGATCGAGGTCACGAGCGCCCCCGGCGAGGCCTGTCCGGGCCGCATCCGCGTGCACACCTCGGCCGACCACGGCGTTGTGGAGGGTGGGTCGATTCGGGTCGAGGGTCGCTGGATCGTGCGCCTGTCCCCGACGAT
>JANQNV010000163.1 GCA_028279425.1 Longimicrobiales bacterium
AGGCCCGTGGTGTAGTTGGCTTCGTAGACGAGGTCGTCCTTGGTGTAGAGGTTGTGGTCGATGGCGGGCAGCCCGCTGGTGAGTGTCCCGGTGAGGACCGGGTTGGCGGGGTCGGTGACGTCGAAGATGCGCGTGGTCGTGGTTGTGATGCTGGCTTCGCGTCGCTCGTCGTACTCGTCGTTGACGTAGAGGCGTGTGTGGTCGGGGCTGAGCCAGGCCTGGTGGCAGAAGCGCAGGCCCTCGTAGGTCGCGTTGCCGATCCTGGTGATGTTGCTCTTGTCGGTGACGTCAAGGACGTTCAGGCCTGCGCTGGTGTCGCAGGAGAACGCGAGCTGGCGGCCGGCGTAGGGGCCGCTGCGCCAGCGGACGATCTGCGCGTCGTGGCAGTAGTGTGCGCCGGGCTCTTGCCAGCGCCCCGCGATGACTGGGTTGGAGGGGTCGGAGATGTCCATGGCGAGGAGGGAGCCGTTGCCGATGTTGGAACCGCAGAGGTAGAGGACGCCGGAGTCGGTGTCGACGGCGAGGTTGTGGACGCGTTGGAGTCCGGCCTGTGTGACGGAGCGGACGAGTGTGACGATGCCCTGGTCGATCTGGCTCATGTCGATGACCTGGACGCCACCGCCGGACTCGTTGACGGAGTATGCGTGGTGCCCGTAGACCTTGATGTCTCGCCAGAGGTTGGGGGTACCGGGGATCGACGCGATCTTGACCGGGAACGCGGGATCGGTGATGTCGAGGAACTCAGTGCCGGAGCTCGTGCCGAGGATGGCGTACTCGCGTCCGGAGGGGGAGACGTAGCCCCAGCAGTCGGCGCCGTTGGCCGGGGAGCCGAACTCGGTTAGGGGGAGCCAGGCGAGGAGGTCGACGCCCTGGCTGGGGAACTGGGCGGCGGGGCCACGCAGCGCGTTGAAGGGACCACCAAGGAGCGCGGGGGCCTCGACGATCGGGCGTCGATCGGCAAGCTTGCGCCAGTCTTCTTCGTGCGCGAGGGAGTGGACGCTCACGAACGCCACGGCGCCGACGACGCATGAGGCGAGGAGGCGGGTGGGTCTGAGCATGGTCATGGCTCGATCCTCTGCGGTGTGCGCGGAGATCCCGCCCCGGCAACGCTACGGGTCGCTTCGCGCGCGTGTTCCGTCCTGGCTGGACGTATTTGCTCTCACACCGACCCCGGACCGGGTGGTGCGGGTGCACGGACACTTCTTGGACCTTGGGGGCGGGCGGCCGGGCGCTACGGGCAGGCTTCGTAGTACGCGTTCAGGAAGTCGAAGAAGTCCTGTGCGTTGGTGAAGCCGTCGGCGTTGAAGTCGCCGGTGCCTCGTGGGCCTGCGCCGGAGAAGTAGTCGTTGAGGAAGTCGAAGAAGTCCTGCGGGTTCGCGGCGTCGTCGGCGTTCCAGTCGGCAGGGCAGGGTGGGACCGGCTCCTCACACCGGAGCACGAAGACGCTGACGTCGTCGACGCCGGCCTCGATCCCGTCGTCGCCGCCGATGTCATCGACGACGAAGCGGAGCTGCACGTTCGGGCCCGGGTCGATGATCGTGAGGGGCGCGAACTCGTGGCGGACCCAGCCCGCGCCGGTGTCGGGGTGCTCGACGCCGAGGGACTCGACCTCGAACCAGCGATCGCCATTGCGCGACACCTCGACGCGGAAGGTGTCTGCGCGGTCGCGCGACTCGACGACCTGTGAGTACCAGCGGTGGTATGCGATCTTGACTGCGTCGTCACCCGCCTCGAACGCCGAGAGATCGATGGACGGCGAGATGAGCGTCGTGCTCCCGTCGTCGACGTCTCGATCGAAGGCGTTGTCGGTCGGCCCGGGGCCGGTCACCCAGGCGCTCAGGCCGGGCTCCGAGACGTCCTCGAACGGCTGGTTGGGGCCGGGTGCGGGGACGGCACGCTCCCAGGCGCCCTCGCGGGCCGTGCTGAAGCGTTCCTCGACGCGCCAACCGTCGTCCTCGGCCTCCATCGTCCAGGTTCCAACCTGCTGGAACTCGCTGGCGATGCGCACGCTCAGTGTGTCAGCAGCGTTGATCGGGAGGCGTGCGACACCCCCGCCCTCGTCGATGGCGGTGATGAGGTACTCGACGACCTCGGCACATTCGCCCTCGGGCAACTCGACGACAAAGCGGTCCGCGCCGCCATCGTCCTCGACCGGGCGCATCGGGTAGCTGAGGAACGGGCCCTCTCCGATGCGGGCGTGGAGCGTGACGCGGGAGGCGTCGATGGCGGGCCCGCCCGGGATGACCTCGACGGTGACCATGCGGCTGCCGCTCGGCGTGACGATCTCGGGCGCGTCGGCGAGTCGGAGCGACGGCGCGAACCGGTCTTCGACGAGGCGGGTGACGAACAGGCCTCGCTCGATGTCGGAGATGATCAGCGTGCCCGAGGGGAGGTAGGGGTAGACGCTCCAGGCGCCGTTGAAGGTCGGATCGTCGTCGTTGGGATGGGTGTCGATGAAGGCGACCTCGTCGTGGGTGCCGTCGTCGCGTGCGCGGAAGACGCGGAGGCCGGTGGTGTAGTTGGCCTCGAAGACCAGGTCGTCCTTGGTGTAGAGGTTGTGGTCGATCGCGCCGAGCCCGTTGGTGAAGGTGTCGATGAGGGTCGGGTTCTCGGGGTCGGTGACGTCGAAGACGCGTGTGAGGGTCGTCGTGACGTTCGGGGCGTAGCGCTCGTCGAGTTCGTCGTTGACGTAGAGGCGCGTGTGGTCGGGACTGAGCCAGCCTTGGTGGCAGTAGCGCAGGTCGGCGTACCGCGACACACCGATGAGGCGGATGTCGCTCTTGACGGTCACGTCGAGGACGTGCAGGCCGTTGCCGCCATCGAAGCTGAACGCGATCTCGCGTCCGGCGAGCGGGCCGCTGCGCCAGGTGACGACCTGTGCGTCGTGGGCGTAGCGTGCGCCCTGCTGCTGCCAGCGCCCGACGATGGTCGGGTTGGCCGGATCGGAGATGTCCATGGCCAGGAGAGAGCCGTTGCCGATGTTCGAGCCGGCGAGGTAGAGGGTGTCCGACTCAGGATTGATCGCGACGTTGTGGACGGTCTGGAGGCCGCCCTCGGTGACGGAGGTGACGAGTGTGACGGCACCCTGGTCGATCTGGCTGAGGTCGATGACCTGCACGCCGCCGGAGTCCTCGTTGACGGAGTAGGCGTGGTGTCCCTTGACCTTGATGTCGCGCCAGAGGCTCTCGGCGCCGGGGATGGAGGCGATGTGGACGGGGTTGGCGGGATCGGAGAGGTCGATGAACTCGGTGCCGCTGCTCGTGCCGAGGATGGCGTACTCGCGACCGGAGGGGGAGACGTACCCCCAGCAGTCGGCGCCGTTCTCGGGATCGCCGAACTCGGTGAGCGGGAGCCAAGCGAGGAGGTCGACGCCCTGGCTGTCAAACTCTGCGGCACCCCGGAGGCCGTTGAACGGGCCGCCCAGAAGCGCGGGCGCGCGCACGATGGGCTCGCGGTCGGCGAGCTTGCGCCAGTCCTCCTCGTGGGCCTGGGAGCGGGCACCAAGGAGCGCGACCACACCCAGGGCGAACGAAGCGAGTACGAATACTGGTCCGGACGCCTTCATCTGCCCCAATTGTAGCTGAACCCATGGCCCACCCCCAGAAAGATCGCCCGATCAGGGCCCGCCTGAGCACCGGTTGGGTCGGAGTCCCGATGGTCGCCCTGGGTGCGCTCCTGTTCGGGTGCTCCGAGCATGACCCCTCCCCCACCGCCCCCCCCAGCCAGGCCCCGCCGAGCCCCGTCGAGCCTGGGACGATCCTCCTGGTGGACACCTCACGGGTCCCGTCCGTGCAGGTGGAGTGGACCAGTGAGGGGCGCCCCGAGCGTTCTCGCATCGAGCGGGCGATCGGCTCGCGGGCGGACCGGACGCCGGTGACCACGAATCTGGAGGCGTTCGTCGTGATCGGGGGGACCCGCTTGGACATGGGCCTTGCCGACGCGCGTGGATCGACGGTCTCGCTCGGGTTCTACAAGCTCGACAACGCGATGGCGCTCTTCGAGGGGATCGACGCGGGCTCGAGCGTGACGATCGAGGTCAGCGGCGTTGTCTTCAACCAGCCGGTCCGGGTGGGCAGGTCGGGCGTGCTGCACCACGCGAAGTTCGAGGACCCGTCGAGCGTGATCGGGTGCACCGTCGCACCCAACGAGTTGAACCTGTACAACTCCTCACGCGAGGGCGACGACCTCGAGGGACGCATCACTGAGAAGACAGGGCGCGTCGGCGTGCTCGACCAGACCCAGACCCGCGCGCGGGTCGAGGCGGACGGTTCCGTCACGGTGATCGCGGTGATCCCTTACGAGTTGTTCCAGCACGCGGATGATCGCTGGAAGATCGCGCGCCCCGGCCTGTTCGTCGAGCCGTACCACTTCCACATCGAGTGCGAGGTGCTTCCGGCGTGGGCGGAGGAGTTGCCGTTGGCGCAGGAGCCGACCTGAGCGTGGTTCACGGTGTCAGCGTCGGCGGCGCGTCAGCGCTGCGCAGGCGATCGGGAAGATCGCGAGCGTCGGGGCCGCGGGGAGCGGACCGAACTGGAGGACCGAAGCTTCGGTGGTTCCGAGCACGGTCGAGGGGACGAAGACGCTGAAGCCCGGGATGATCTCGCCGCCGGGGACGGTGTTCCATCCGACGATGAGGTTCGCCTGCGGGAGCGCCTGCGGGGTGGGGCCGGGGAGGTAGATCGCGAGCGGGCCGGTCGTGCCTTCGTTGTATGTGAACGAGGCGGTAAACGAGAGGACGTCGATGTAGGCGTCGTCGCCAAAGAACGCGCCGTCGGGTCCGACGCCGGTGGCGCCCGCGACCTGGATCGCGCCGAGGCTGAAGGGCTCGCCGAAGTCGATCAGGTTGTCGCCGCTCTCGGTCGTTGCGCCCCCGAAGTGTGTCTGCACGGGGCCGGCGCTCAGCGTTGGCGCGGCCTGTCCGCCCCAGAGCTCGACGACACCCGCGAAGGATGCGAAGCCGATCGAGCCCGCGCCGAACACGCCGGCTTCGAGGGTGACCGTCAGGTCGTACGCGCCGGGGACCGGCTGATAGAAGGTCGAGGAGGCGTACCCGGAGATCGGTCCGCCCGGCCCGGTCCCGTCGATCCGCCAACGGGTGACGACGTCCGCTCCGGAAGCGGAGGGCGCGCAGGTGGCGATCGCGAGCAGCGCAAGCAGCGGGCGCATTGGGTTCCGATCTTCAGGCTGTCATTGGGGCCAGCGACGGGTGCTGGACACCGCTCGAATCAGTGATTCGACGGCCTCGATCGGCGACTTGAGCGGTTCGTCGTATCGCGTGCGGACCCTGCGACGGCGTGCGCGCACGAGCACCTATCGGACCCCGATCCGAGGCTCGGGGTCAGTTCCGCTGGTTGAAGTAGGCGTTGGCGAAGTCAAAGAAGTCCTGGTCGTTCTCGGAGCCGTCGCGGTTGAAGTCGGCGTCACCCACGGTGGCGTTGAAGTAGGCGTTGGTGAAATCGAACCAGTCCTGATCGTTGAGGTTCCCGTCCGCGTTGAAGTCGGGGTCGCACGGCTCGAGCTGCCACGGGCCGAAGTACCCCGCGAACGCGCCGCCGTCCATGCCCATCGGGCCGATCCCCGCACCGGTCACGACATCCCAGATCGGCGAGTCGCAAAGGGGGTGCGCGGCGCCCTGGGCGGGCTGGATCGACAGGCCGGGATCAACGCTCCCGTACGACGGCCCGCCCGACCCATGGGCGTTCTGGAAGGACAGCAAGTCGGTTGCGCCGTTCGTCGCCCCGGTCATCCACTCGACAGGCCCCTTGCTGAAGACCCACTCCGTGAGCGGGCCGCCCTGGGCGTCGGTCATCGTCATGTCGGCCGGCGGGCTGCCGGGCGTGAACCCCCAGCGTCCGGCGAAGCGGATCGTGACGTCGGAGTTGTTGACCCAGAGGTTGTCCTGAAGGGTGATATGGTGCGCCTCATCGAGGCGTCCGGCGACGAGGCTGACGGGGCGGCTGGACTCGAAGCTCTCATCGATGATGAACGCGCAGTTCTGGAAGAACGCGCGCCCGCCGGGGACACGGAGCCCGATGACGCTCGTCGCATCCTCCTCGACAACGAACACGCACGACTCGGCACGCAGGACCCCCGCCTGGAAGGCCTCGAGATTCGAGTCACCGAACGACATGAAGCACCGCTGCATCGAGATGGCATTCGAGGGCAGGTTCACGCTCTCGCCGAGGTCGCCGCCCTCGTAGGAGGCGCACTCGATCGCGTGGGTCCGGAACGCGTCAGGGGAGTGCATCTGCTCGGGGCCGGGCGCGGGGACGCCCTGGGTTGTGATGAAGTTGGCGCGGGTGGCGTAGCCGTAGTGGGTGCTCCGCTCGAAGCGGACGTCTTCTACGACGCCGACGCCGCCGGCGTGCGTCGCGAACGCGGTCCCGCCGGTGGTGTCGAGCACTGCCCCGGTGACGTCGATCCACGGGGGCCGGGCGACCTCGCAGCGTTCGATCAGGCCCGTGACGGGCCCGGTCTGTCCGAAGATGACGATCCCGGTGTCGGACCTTGACTGTGGCGAGAGCACGAGGCAGTCGCGGATGATCTGGTTCGCGCCTCCGACGGATGCGATCGCGTCGTCGGAGCTGAACGCGATCTGCATGTGCTCGAT
>JANQNV010000164.1 GCA_028279425.1 Longimicrobiales bacterium
CCTGCGAGAAGGCCCCGGGCGCGATCCGAAGACGTTCGCCGAAGCTCGAGGCGGTCACCGCGGCGTCACCCGCCAGGTGGATCCAATTCCCTTCCTCCCGGCGACCCCAGAGCGCGCGCAGCCCATCGACCTCGGCCACGAGTCCGGACGGATCTCCCCCCTCCACTCCACCGTCGACGAACAGCACCACCTCTTCGCCGATGGCGCGAAGCGTCAGGCGGAGTTCGCGCCCGCGTGGCAAGCGGGACGCCCCCGGCCCCCAGACGCCGCGAAGGCGGCTCCATACGTCGGAGATCGCCGGCTCGGGCAGGAGGCACTGGTCGTCCAGGTCGACGATTCGGCCGGGCCGAAGCCGTTCGTGCAGCCCCGCCACGACCCGCCTCCGTGGCAGTCGCCGTAGCGAGTACGACATCACCTGGCGATACCGGAACTCCTCCGTCGACGGCTCCACGGTGGGATCGGCCACCTCGCGCCCGCCGATACGGCGCAGCGCATCTCCAATGATCGACGACTTCGCATCGAGCTGGTCGGGGTAGCCGAGGTGCTGGAGTTGGCAGCCGCCGCAGTGGCCCGCGAGCGAACACGGGGCATCGCGGCGCTGGGGCGACGCGGCGACGAGTTCGCGCACCTCCGCCCTCGCCCACCGTCCACCGTCGCGCGTCTCGACCACGCGCACGCGATCCCCCGGTGCCGTCGCAGGCACGAAGACGACCCTCCCGTCGGAGGTACGCGCCACTCCGTCGCCCCCCGCGGCGATACGCTCGATGGTCAGAACCACGCCCGTCGAACTCAGGTCGCGCCGCGCCAGGGCCATCCGGAGGCGCGCCAGGACGACAGGCGGCTGCTCGCGCCCGTCGCTCCGGAGCCACCGATGCGGGAGGCGACCTGAGCGCCACGGCGCTCATGCTCCAGCAGGGCGGCCGCGATGGCGGCGATGCGAGGATCCGCGCCACCCTCCGACTCCGGCTCCAACACCTCGGGATGCTCCTCGAGGAACCGAATCGAGAGTTCGCCCGAACGGAAGGCGGGGTGACGAACGAGGCGTCGATGGAACGGGAGGCAGGTCTCGACGCCTCGGATGACCAACTCGTCGAGGGCGCGCTCCAGCCGGGCGATCGCGGCCTCCCTCGTGTGGGCGTGCACGACGAGCTTTCCGAGCAACGGATCGTAGTTGAGCCCGACCTCGAACCCCTCGGTGATCCCTCCGTCCCATCGCACGCCGGGACCGGCTGGGATCTCCAGGTGATCGATTCGTCCCGTGGCCGGGAGGAAGCCGCGGAAGGGGTCCTCGGCGGTGACCCGGCATTCGATCGAGTGCCCCGACAGCGAGATGTCGTCCTGGGTGAAGGCCAGCTTCTCGCCGGCAGCGACCCGGATCTGCCACTGGAGCAGATCGATGCCGGTGATCGCCTCCGTGACGGGGTGTTCCACCTGGATTCGAGTATTCATCTCCAGGAAGAAGAACTCCCCGTCCTGATAGAGGAACTCGACGGTACCGGCCCCTCGGTAGTTCACGGCCTCCGCCGCCTTCACCGCAGCCGCTCCCATCGCGGCCCGCTCATCCGGAGTCAGAACAGCCGACGGAGCCTCTTCGAGAAGCTTCTGGTGACGTCGCTGCACGCTGCATTCGCGTTCGTGGAGGTGCACCACGGCACCGTGCTGGTCTCCCAGGACCTGGATTTCAATGTGCCGGGGTCGCGTCAGGTACCGCTCCAGGTAGACGGCGCCGTCTCCGAATGCGGCGACGGCTTCGCGCTGGGCCGCGTCGAAGGCCCGGGGAAGATCGGCTGGATCTTCGACCACCCGCATCCCTTTTCCGCCGCCCCCGGCCGATGCCTTGAGCAGCACCGGATACCCCATTTCGGCGGCGGCCGCAACCGCCGCGTCGGCGTCCTCGAGCGGGTCGACCAGCCCGGGCACGATCGGTACTCCGGCGGCCTGCATCCGGCGCCGTGCCTCGGTCTTGTCACCCATGGCGCGGATCGTTTTCCCACGGGGTCCGAGGAACACGAGGCCGGCCTCCTCGACGGCTTCGGCAAAGGCCGCGCGCTCCGAGAGAAAGCCATACCCCGGGTGCACGGCCTGCGCGCCCGTCTGGCGGGCCGCCTCGAGGATGCGGTCTATGCGGAGGTAGCTCTCCGCCGAGGGGGCCGGACCGAGCAGCACCGCCTCGTCGGCGAGTTGTACGTGTAGAGCATCGGCATCCGGCTCGGAATGGACCGCGACCGTGGCGATGCCGAGTTCGCGGCAGGCACGAAGAACGCGAACCGCGATCTCACCGCGGTTCGCGACAAGAATCTTCTCGAAAAGAGGCATTGCTTCAGCGAGGGATGAACACGGGGAGCGAGACCCAGCAGTCTAGCCGAGCGCTGTTGCCGATGCCACTACCTGTAGTGCCTTCTCGACGAATCCGTTACCGGCGTCGGCCGAGGACTTCGGTCTCCGATCCCCTCCGCATCACGCGGAGCCGTACCTCTTCGTCGGACTCGTACGACCCGAGGATGCGAAGGGCGTGTTCCGGAGAGCGCACCTGTCGGCCGTCGATGGCCATCAATACGTCGCCGGCGCGTAGTCCGAGTGGCGACTCGTCGGCGACCTCGGACACCAGCACGCCTTCGTCGGTGCCGAAGTACTCTCCCAGCCCTTCATTCAGCTCGATGAACTCCACTCCGTCGACGCAGTTCGTCCCGCCGAAGACGAACACCCCCCCCCGGTCGCCGACGCTTCCGACGCACAACTCGTCGCGAAACCGCAGTCCAAAGGGCTCACCATCGGTGCCGTCCCGCTGGAAGAAGCGCACCTCGCCGTCCTCGCCGGGCCCACGGAACTGGAACACGTTCGGGCTCGCCTCCGTCCACCCGTCGCCGCGCAGCTGGCCGCGCACCTCTTCGAGCATGTCGGCGACGCCGTCTTCGTCGAAGCGGAGCCGCAGGCCGGGCAGCGCGTCCTGGTACACCGCGAGCGGGAAGCCCGACGCCGTGGCTTCGTCGGGGGTGAGGGTGGTGGTGCGCACGCGGCCGTCGCGCACGTACTCCACTTCGATGGTCTCACCCGGCTCGAGTGCACCGACGAGGCGAACGAACCGCTGTACCGGGAGCGACTGGTCTTCGCTCAGTCGACGTTCGGCGCGGCGATCGAGCGGATCGAACACGCTGCGCCCATCCACCCGAACGACGATGTCGCCGGCCCGCAGGCCGGCATCGTCGGCGGGTCCGCCCGCCTGCACCTCGCGGATCACCGCGCCTTCCGCGTCGACGTCACTCTCCTGCTCGTAGTCGATCGTGACCCCGATGATGGAGCGGCGCTCGAACCCGGCCATCCTGTACAGACTGAACGAGCGGGCGGGCGTCGACATGCAGACGCAGTCGTCGACCGGATTCCCATCGCGATCCACGCAGCGACAGTCCTCCTCGCGTTCCTGTGCGGCGACCGAGGTCGTCGTGACCGCCATCGGCACCAGGGCGAACAGAGCCACGAATGCGGCCATCCCTACCCATCGCCACCCCTGATTCCATGCGCGTCGCATCGTTCCTCACATCCTGATCGAAAGTGTGCACCGGGTCGACGTCTCGCTCGCCCCGTCACACCCTGGGATGCCCGCCACGCGAATCGGGGTTGCCCGGTCCGCCCGATCGGGCGGGACGCTCCCCCTACAGAGGGATGTTGCCGTGCTTGCGAACCGGGTTTTCGTCTCGCTTGTTTCGCAGCATGTCCAGTGCCGAGATCAGCCGCGGGCGGGTCTCTCTGGGATCGATCACGTCGTCGACGAAGCCTCGCGCCGCCGCGATGTAGGGATGAGCGAGCGTCTCGCGGTACTCCTCGATGCGTGCGTCGGTCGCCGCCTGCGGGTCGTCGGACGCCGCGATCTCCTTGCGGAAGAGGATCTCGACCGCCCCCTTCGGCCCCATCACCGCGATCTCGGCCGAGGGCCAGGCCAGATTCAGGTCACCTCGAATGTGCTTCGAGTTCATCACGTCGTAGGCGCCCCCGTAGGCCTTGCGCGTGATGAGGGTCACCTTCGGCACGGTCGCCTCGGCGAAGGCGTACAGGAGCTTCGCGCCGTGGCGAATGATCCCCCCGTGCTCCTGGGCCACGCCGGGTAGGAAACCGGGCACGTCTTCGAGCACGACGAGCGGGATGTTGAACGCGTCGCAGAATCGCACGAAGCGTGCGCCCTTGTCGGACGAGTCGATGTCGAGCACGCCCGCCAGGACGGCGGGTTGGTTCGCCACGATCCCCACGGCGTGTTGGCCGAGATGGGCGAAGCCGACGAGGATGTTGGCCGCGAAGTCGGCGTGGACCTCGAAGAAGTCACCGTCGTCCACGACCGCCCGCACAACGTCCCGCATGTCGTACGGTTTGTTGGGGTTGTCGGGCACGACTTCGAGCAGACTCTCGTCGCAGCGATCGTGGGGGTCGGCCGACGACCCCGCCGGCGGCACCTCGGTGTTGTTCTGTGGGAGGTAGGCCATCATCTCGCGCACGGCGGCGAGCGATTCGGGCTCCGAATCGTGGGCGAAGTGCGCGACGCCGCTCCGCGACGCGTGAACGTCGGCTCCGCCGAGTCCCTCCATGTCGATGTCTTCATGCGTCACGGTCTTCACGACGTTCGGGCCCGTCACGAACATGTAGCTCGTACCGCGTACCATGTAGACGAAGTCGGTGATCGCCGGTGAGTAGACCGCGCCTCCCGCACAGGGTCCGAGAATCACGGAAATCTGCGGAATCACTCCGCTGGCCAGGGTATTGCGCAGAAAGATGTCGGCATACCCACCCAGCGAGACGACGCCCTCCTGAATCCGGGCCCCGCCGGAGTCGTTCAACCCGATCAACGGAGCCCCGTTCTTGAGCGCGAGGTCCTGCAGCTTCACGATCTTTTCGGCGTGCGTCTCGGAAAGGGAGCCACCGAGAACCGTGAAGTCCTGGCTGAAGACGTAGATCAGCCGACCGTGGATCGTGCCGTATCCCGTGACGACGCCATCGCCGAGGAACTGCTTCCCGTCGAGCCCGAAGTCACGCGAGCGGTGGGTGACGAACCGATCGAGTTCGACGAAGGAGCCCTCGTCGAGCAGGAGGTCGATACGCTCGCGTGCGGTGAGCTTGCCGCGCTCCCGTTGGGCGGCCATGCGCGCCTCTCCGCCGCCGAGTTCGGACTGGCGGCGCTTCTCCGCGAGGCGGGCGAGCTTCTCGGTCATCGACATTCGTGGTACTCCGTACAGCCAAAGGGGTAAGTAGCGGGAGGGGGGGTCAACGGGGTGGGGCCGGAGTGCATCGAAAACCGGCTCGCCGGCCGGGCCCCTCCGGCACGAGCCCGGTGGTGGGGTCGGGCATGTAGGGGCGGTACACCGGCTCCGGACCGAGCCCATCGGGGAGCTCGACCAAGCCGGCGTTTTCGATGCACAGCACTTCGTGTTCACGGAGGACGCGACCGTCCTGGACCGTCAGGGTGCCGGTCGCACCCGGGAACTGCTCGATCTCGGCGAGGGCCGCGGAGACCGCGCCCGGTCCACGGGCTCCCGACTCGAGAGCCCGGAGCAGCAGGGAGGCCGCGTCGTAGCCGATCGCCACGGCGCCCGGCGCACGGAGGGTGCGCTGGAAACGCCGCTCGTAGGCCTCTTCGAATCGCTCGTATCCGGCGTCGGAGCCGGCGAGGCGGGGCGTGGCCGTCACGACTCCGTCGGTGTACCGGGTGCTTACCGACGAGCGGATCTCCGGATCGCCCCAGGCGCTGGTTCCCAGCAGTTGAATGCCGAGCGTGTCGAGGGCGTAGAAGGCGGCTTGTGAGGCGAGCGCCTGCACGTCTTCGGCCGGGACCGGCATCACGAGCCCCTCGGGACGCAGCCCCTGCACGGCCTGCATCTGGGCCTGGAAGAAGGTCGCACCCGGCTCATACGTGAGGACGCGGAGAACCGACCCACCCTGCGACTCGAACGACTCCTGGAAGATGCGTCCCTCTTCGGCCGACGGACCGTACGACGGCGTCAACACGACCACCTGGCGCATCCCCACCGACGCCGCCCAGCCTGCGAGGGCGAGGGGTGCTCCGGGATCGACCGAGGCCAGCGAGTACACGCCCGGGGCGTCGTCGGGAATCTCGTAGGCCGTCGGAGACACGATCGGCACGGGGCCCGTACGTGCCTCGGCGGCCAGCGCCAGACCTTCGTCCTGGAGCGGCCCGACCACACCCTCGACGCCGTCCTCGAGGGCGTCGCGGACGAGCTCGGCCGATCGGCCGGGACGCCCCCCGTCGTCCATCACCTCGATGTCGACCGACTCCGTCACGGACGACGCCTCGAGCGCAGCCTCGACTCCTTCCTGGATCGACACGGCCAACTGCTGGAGGGCCGGGGAGCCCGAGAGCGGAAGGACGAGCGCGATCCGGCCGGGTCGTTCGCCGGGGAGGGCGCGTCCCTCGAGAATCGCCTGCGCCGCCACGGCGTCCTCTGCCCGCGCGCCGGCGTCGAGCGCGGCCGTCGCGAACCGACGGGCACCCTCGGCATCCCCTGCCAGTCGGAGGCGTGAGGCGTAGGAGAGCATCACCGGAGGCGACAGGGGGCTCCCGAGGGGCACGTCCTGGAGGACCGCGCCCAGGGCGTCCCGGTCCAGAACCTCCACCGCAGACCGGATCAGGAGGTCGGCTGCACCCCCGTCCGGGACCAACTCCGGCGGGAGCGCCAAGAGCACGCGCACCGCCTCGGCCGGGCGGTCGTCGCGGGCGAGCGCCTGAGCCCGGACGGTCGCGGCGGGCGTCTGGCGCGGGTCGTCGGGCGGAAGAACCCGGGCGACGCGCTCCGCGTGGAGGGTGGCCGCCTCGACCTCACCCGCCTCGGCCTCGGCCTGAGCGAGCAGCAGAAGCGCGTCGACCGACACACGCGCCGCCGGGAGCTCTTCCACCACCTGGGCCGCCACCCGGCGCGCCTCGTCGAGCCGGGCCGCAACCAGAGCCGCACGGGCCT
>JANQNV010000173.1 GCA_028279425.1 Longimicrobiales bacterium
AGGTGCTTGTGGCCCGCCGATCCGCCGTACGGACCGTTGGTCTCCCAGTTCGACGAGAAGCGCGCATAGTATTCGAACCAGATCTCGCGAGGCCGGTCCTGCGGCGCATCGGGCAGGTAGAGATCGACCCCGGCCTGCGGCTCTCCACCGCCGTTGGCGAAGAACTCCACGCGCAGGGCCCGATCGAAGCCGGGCCCGCCCGCATTCGTCAGGAGGTCTACACGCCCACCGTTGCGTGTGGCGTTGCTGATGTGCGGGTCGCTGAACATCGCGTCCAGGCTTCCGAACGCCCAGTTCTGCGTGTACCACGGCGTGCCGTTGCTCACCGGTAGCACCGACACGTCCGACGAGCCGGTGATCCCTTGCGAGGTCGCTCGGATCGTCGCGGAGCCATTGCCGACGGCGGTGACGCGCCCCTGCCCGTCCACGACCGCCACGCCCGTATTGCTCGACGACCACGAGAAGATCGTGCCCGGAAGGACTGACCCCTGGGCATCGAAGCCCGCGGCGGCCAGCTGCACGGAGTTGCCGATCGAGAGACTGGTCGAGGAGGGCGAGATCTGGATGCTCGCCAGCGAACCGCCGCCGGAGGGCGCCGACACGGTGACGAACGACGACCCGACGCGCCCTTGCGCCGAGGCCTGGATGGTCGCGGAGCCGGCCGCCCCGGCCGTCACCAGCCCGGACGAACTGACCGAGGCGACCCCGGACGATGTCGAGCTCCAGGTGAAGGTGACGCCGGGCATCGCCGACCCTGCCGCATTGAATGCGGTCGCGACGAATTGCTCGGTGTCTCCGGTCTCCATCGACAGTGCTGCGGGAGACACCACGACGGAACTGACCGTGTTGGAGCCGTCGTCGCCGGTGACCGAAACGGAGGCCGTGCCCACGAAGCTGCCCACCGAGGCCCGAATCGTCACGGCTCCCTCGCCGACGGCGTGGACCCGCCCGTTGGCGTCTACGGTGGCGACCGCCGGGTTGGTCGAACTCCAGTCGAACGAGATCCCCTGGATCGCCTGGCCGCTCGGGTCCAGGGGGGTGGCCTGCATCTGGAGGTAGGCCCCCGACTCCATGACGGCGGTGTTCGGCGTCAACACGATCCGGTCGATGAGCGCCTCTGGCCCTCCCGTCGGTTCGAGCGTCGAGCCCGCGGCCACATTCGAAAGCGGCGAGAAGACCCATTCCGGCCCCCCGGTGCGCCACGTGACCATCTGGAAGTCATAGCTGCGACCGGGCTGCAGCCCTACCACTCGACACACGACCTGCTCACCGATCGAGGCCGGTACGAACGAAGAGGCGCACGGTCCGTCCGACAAGACGGTGGCCTGACCCCAGCCCCATCCCATCGGCGAAGGGGCGTGGCGGATCTCGTGCAAGGCCACCCCTCCGTTGCCGTCGTGACCCGCTGTGAAGGCCACGTCGATGCTCGTCTCGGTGGCGCCCACGACGCGCACGTCCGTCAGCTGCTGCGGCACACCCCCGCCGGGAGGAGGAGGGGGGGGGAGGTCGTCGACGCTCACCACCGTCTCGGCCTCCAAACCACCCAATGCCAGGCGGATCGTGGTGACGCCCGCCGACGAGGCCGTTACCCGGCCGAAGGCGTCGACGCTCGCGATGGAGGGGTCGTCCGAAGACCAGGTCGCGTCGGCGGTCGGAAGAAGGGCGCCGTTTTGGTCGAGGGCGGTCGCCGCGACGCTACCGCTCTGCCCGACGGCGAGCGTCAGGGAGGGTGGAGACGTCTGGAGAGTCGTGAGCACGGGGGTGTCGCCCCCGTCGCCGCCGCCAGAACCACCACCGCCGCCGCCGCCACCACCCGACCCCGGGTCACCCACCGGTCGTACGATGACGTCGATCGTGTCGACCATCGCGCTCGACGTGACGATGACCTTGCTCTGGCCCAGCCGTGAGCCCGAGAGGATGGCGTCACCGGACGGATGGCTCGCCACCGCCACGACCGAAGGGTCGGCGGCCGACCAGCTGGTCACGTAGGGCCCGGGCACGATGTTTCCGAGGTCATCGAAGAGAGCCACGTTGGCCCTCGTGCCGTTCCCGAGCTCGAGAACGAGCACCTGCGGGAGCACCGACATCCTCGTGGGTGGAGCGGCACCGACCGAAGCCTGGAACGTGACGGAAGCGTCGGCAGATACGGCACCCGGTCCCCGGTAGGCGGTCTGGGGAAGGGTCAGCCGCACCGAGGCCGTCTGTAGGCCCGGGTTCGGGCCGAGGATCCATCGGGCGCGGGCCCGCCCCTGGAGGTCGGTCACGGGTGAAGTGGGCAGAAGCGTGCCGGCCGACGCGGTCCACTCGACCGTCGCCCCGAGCACGGGGCGGCCCCGCGAATCCCGGGCCCGCACTTCGAGGAGGTCGGGGAGGGCCTGGCCGACCGTTCCCGCGCTACCCCCGGCCGATACTCCGGAGAGGACTGCCGAGGCGAGATCGCCGTTCACATACGAGAAGAGCTGCGTGCCCGCGGTCCCGTCGGCGCCCGCTTCGACGGTCTGCAGGCCCAACTCCGGCCCGAGAACCCAGGGAGTCTCGGCAAAGCCGAAATCGTCGGAGACGACCCGCGAGTACACGACGGTTCCACCGCCCTGCGCGACGTCGAACGAGACCGCGACCCCGGGAACGGGCGAGCCGTGGCGATCGACGACCTGGACGCGGGCCGGTTCGGGGGACAGCTCGCCTGCAAGGCCGACCTGGACCGGCTGGTTCCGGCTCTCGACGCGCGAAGCGACCGGCTGTACCTCGACCGGGCTGGTGGCGGAGAGCGAGCCGAGCGAAGCGCGAAGCACGGTGCGGCCCGGCTTGAGCCCGATCAGTCGGGCCGAAAGGCCGTCGGGGGCGACCTCGATCACGCTGGATCCGAATCCCGACCAGATGACCTCGCCGCCCGGCGGCAGATCCGACAGGAGCTGACCCGCGCCGTTTCGCAGCGCCACGGTGACGTCGGTGACGTCGCCATCGTCCATGACGATGACGGACGGCTGGATTCGAAGTGATCCGTTGGCCTGGACGTGGAGGAGCGGATCCGAACGATCGCTACATCCGCCCATCCCCACCATCGCCACGGCCAGGGCCGTGAGCGTCATGCGCCTGTGCGACCCCCGTGCCCCGAAACGGGGCGCGCGCCGACCTGAAGTGTGACACGAACTCGGACACCCGGAGAGGTTTGCCGACGGGTCGGACGATTTCGACCGGGTTGTCTTCAAGGGGCAGCCGCGAGGGTTGGGGGGCACCAGTAGTGTGGTTGTGCGCATGACCGGCCTTCGTGGCCGTCACGAGAGTCTCGTTCGTGGGGGCGGACCCAGCCGCGTCCCACCTATAATAGAGCACGATGTGTGCCATGAGGACGCGAGGCGGGCCCGGGTTCGGCATCGGAGCTCGCGTGGCCGCGATGTCTGGCCGAGCGTACCTTTCCCGCACACTCGCCGCCCTTCGAGGGCGTGTTCACGAACCGCTCCGAGCCCGGCTCATGGCTGCATCCACGACGATCTCACCCGTTCTCCTCTGTGGAGGTTCCGGAACGCGCCTCTGGCCCCTCTCGCGGGTTGCCCTGCCGAAGCAGTTTTCGGCCCTCGCGGGGCCCGATTCGCTCCTCGTTCAGACCTGCCGACGAGTCGCGTCCAAGGCGACCGGGCCCTGGTGGACGGTGTCGAATGCCGAGCACCGTTTCCTCGTCGCTGAGGAGCTCCGACGCGCGGGCCTCGACGCTCCTCGCGTCGTCCTCGAGCCGGTAGCGCGCAATACGGCTCCCGCCATCGCCGCCGCCGCGGTGGCCGCGGGTGAAGGGGGCGACGACCCGGTACTCGTCGTGCTGCCCTCCGACCACCTCGTCGGCGATCCGATGGCCTTCGGCGAAGCGCTCGATCGAGCCGTCGCCGCGGCGGTGGGGGGCGCCCTCGTCACCTTCGGGGTCGTGCCCACGCGTCCGGCCACCGGCTTCGGCTACATTCGGGCGGCCGATCCGGCGTCGGCCGTGTCTCGCGTGGATGCCTTCGTGGAGAAGCCCGATGCCGAGACGGCGCAGCGATACCTCGACGAAGGCGGCTACCTCTGGAACAGCGGCATGTTCGTGTTTCGCGCCAGCGCCTTCCTCGACGAGCTCGGAGCGCATCGTCCCGATATGGTGGCGTCGGTCGAGCGCGCCTGGGCTCGTCGTCGCTCCGTGTCGGGCTTCGACTGGCTCGACGCCGAGGCGTTCGATGAGATCTCCGGGGAGTCCGTCGACTACGCCGTCTTCGAGAATGCGGCGACTGCCCACGTCGTGCCGCTCGATGCGGGTTGGAGCGACATCGGCTCGTGGGAGGCCCTGTGGGAGATCGGTGAGCGCGACGCGGCGGGGAACGTCGTCATCGGCGATGTGGTGATGCACGATGTCGAGAATTCGTATCTCCGTTCGGAAAGCCGCCTCGTGGCGGCAGCCGGCCTGAGCGATCACATCGTCGTCGAGACGGCCGATGCCGTGTTCGTGACGCCGTTGGCGCGTGCGCAGGACGTCAAGCAGCTCGTGGTCTCGTTGGCTGCCGACGAGCGTCCGGAGGCACGACTTCCGGCGCGGGTTCCCCGGCCCTGGGGGGACTACGAGTCACTCGATCAGGGCGAGGGATACCAGGTGAAGCGCATCACCGTGGCGCCGGGAGGCGCGCTGTCGATCCAGAAGCACCACCACAGGGCCGAACACTGGACGGTCGTGCAGGGCATGGCCTGCGTGCTGTGCGATGAACGTGAGTTCGACCTCGGGCCGAACGAATCCACGTTCATCCCGCCAGGGGCAGTTCATCGCCTCGAAAACCGCGGCACCGATCCCCTCGTGCTGATCGAGGTCCAGTGCGGCTCCTACCTGGGGGAAGACGATATCGTGCGCTTCGAAGACCGTTACGGGCGGGTCGACGGGGGCAACTGAGTCGGACCCCGGGCGCGCCTTCGGTTCAAGCGCCGACGCTGCGCCATGCCGGTCCGGCCGACGATACCAGGCCCCTCACGGTTCAGCGGCGACGCGGCTCGATGCCGGTCGCG
>JANQNV010000187.1 GCA_028279425.1 Longimicrobiales bacterium
GTGGTCGGGTGGCGGAGTGTTCGTCTTCGGGGATCGGATCACCGCGCGATCATTGCGACGCTGGCGGTCCCGCATGGGGCGATCGATCCGGCGCTGACGGGCGAGGGTGGTGATGCGGCTGGGGATCAGCCTGCGCCGAGCGCGGGTGGGGCGGGGGATGGGTCGGGTTCGGGCTCGCCCCAGTCGCCGTAGTCTTCGGCGCCGGGGTAGTCGGCGAACTCTTCTTCCCATGCGGCGTGCTGCGCGGGTTGAGCGCGTGCGAGCAGTCCCATTTGGCGCAGCGACCAGGCGATGAAGGTGACGATGATGAAGGACGTGGTGACGGCCCAGACCCAGTTGAAGGTGAAGACGCTGGTTTCGCCGCGCGCAAGGCCCATGACCTGTCCGAGTGATGCGCCCATGGGGATGACGACGAATGGGTCGTAGGCGTGGAGGCGTGTGACGCGGTCGAAGAATGCGAGGAGGAGGCCTCCGAGTGAGGCGTAGATCATGAGTGCGTAGAAGCCGCCTTCGCCGGCGGCGTGGCCGATGATTCCTGGTCCGACGGTGACGCCGGTGCGTCCGCGTTTGACGCCCTGCTTCGAGGCGAAGTCTGCGACGTAGGTGCTGAGTGGGTAGGGCTTGTCGTCCCACATGGCGCGTGGGACGGGGTATGCGAAGAAGTAGCGGATGGTCATGAGGTGGCGCATTTCGCGCCCGCCGTGGTCTTTGTCGTACTCCTCCATGAGGAACATGGATCGTCGTGCGCCGTCCTGACCGCTGAGGAGGTCGAGGAGTCCGGATTCGACGTCGGAGTACTGGGTGATGAGCTTGACCTGTTCGGCGAGGTCGAGCGAGCGCCATGTGCGGACGCTGGTGTACGCGCTGAGCGCCATGACGGGGATGATGCTGCCGACGGCGAGGCGCATCAGGAGGCCCGGTGTGCGGTGGTGTCTGAAGTAGGACCAGTAGAGGCCCCAGACCATCGCGGCGCCGACGGAGACGAGCGGTCGGCGTCCGAACTCACCGCCCTGCGCGATGGCCGCGTTGACGGCGACGATGGCGAGCGCGGGGAGCGCGACGGCGGGGTTGAAGAGTCGTGGTCCCCAGATCCATCCGGCGACGCCTGAGGCGACGGAGGCCATGCCGATGGCGGTCATGCCTGCGAGGACGGAGATGTATGGGAGTCCGACGGCGAATCGGAAGATGAGCGCGAAGCCGGTGGCGGCGATCGCGACGAGCCAGAGTGTGCCGCGGGTGGGGTTGGCGTTCGGGACTGGGACCTTGTGGGCGAGCTTCTCGACGCCTGGCGACCATCTGTAGACGAGGAGGAAGACTGCGGCGAAGGAGACCATCCAGAGGAGGTAGGCCCAGATGGTCATTGGGTCTTGGAGTGAGTAGTCGGCGTCGTGGGAGATGAGGGCGAAGGTTGCGCTGGTGACCTGGAAGATGAGGAAGCCGATGATGGCGAAGTTGCGGAGGCTGAGCAGCTCGACACGGCCCTTGGCGTGCTGGTAGATCATGAGGACGAACGCGCCCGCCACGAACGTCCAGATAATCAGTGCTGCGATGCTCATCTGCGTGCTTCTTCGGTCAGTTCGCTGCGGCGCTTGGCCTGCTCATGCAGGCGGGTGCTGATCGGCGTCCTGGCTGGAGTACTGCTGGTAGCGCTCGTGGTGGGTTCGTCGGACCTCTTCGAGGTCCCAGGCGGGTCCTGGCAGGCCCATGAGCCTGCCGAGTCGTTCGACGTCCGGGGTGAGTTGTGCGATCAGCGCGTCGACGGTTTCCGGGGTGGGGGGGGCGGCCTTTGGGAGTGCCTTGGGGAGGACGGTGTCGCGGACGCGCTCCTTGATGGAGCGTGGGAGGAGGGGGCGGACGACCTTGCGGTAGGCGGGGTTGTTGACGACGTGCTTCCAGCGTCCTCGGGCGACGCGCTTGGTGTCGGAGCGGTTGAAGCTCTTTGCGTCGTCGATGAGCTCGGGCTTTGGGTCGAGTCCGGCGAGTTGCCAGATGGCGGTTGCCTCGGCGGCGCGGTTGCGGACGTAGTCCTCGAATCGGACGATCCGGACCCGGTCCTTCCCGAACGCGTCTCGCCAGGGTTCGATCTGCCATGCGTAGCGGGAGTACGCGGCGAGGTGCTCGTGGGTTCGGACGCACTGGTCGATGGAGGCTTCTTCTGGGCGGTCCTGGCGGAAGTCGCCGGCGCTGAGCTCGTGGTGGTGCTGGCTGATGATCCTGGCGATGGGCTCGCGGACCATGTAGACGATGGCGGTTTCGGGGCCGAGGACGGCCCTTGCGCGCTTGGCGACGCCCTCGAAGGTGGGGCGCTTGCTGTAGGTGGTGGAGGCGTCGGCGCCGATCTGGTCGGCTCTTGCGCGGGCGTAGATGCGTTCGTAGGCGCGTCTGCCGGCGTCTGTGAGGACGTCGTTGGTGAGGAGGTTGCCGGGCTCTTTGTCGAGGGGGAAGAAGACGCCCGGGTGGAGCTCGACGTCTCGGAAGACGGTCGTCGTGCCGGCCTTCATCGCGCCGATGATGAGGAGGCTTGGGAGGGTCATGTCGCGGCGCCTTGGGCGGGCGCGGTCGGTGCGTCGGCGCCGGAGACCTTCGGGAGGACGCCGGAGAACTGGAGCGCCTTGCGGACGCCGTCGACGGGGTCTCCGCGCTTGCGCCAATCGGCGAGGACGTCTGCGGAGGCGCGCTGCATGGACTCGAGTCGTGCCTCGTCGGCGGTGACGTCGAGGAGTGCTTCGGCGAGGCGGTCGACATCTCCGGGGGGGAAGAGGCGCCCGTTGACGCCGTCGCGGACGAGCTCTGCGCCTGCGCCGACAACGTCGGAGCAGACCATTGCGAGTTGCGCGGCCGCGGCTTCGCAGACGACGACTGCCCAGGGCTCGTAGCTGCTTGGGAGGACGAAGACGTCGCCGCAGCGGTAGAGGGCGCTGAGGTCTTCGCGTCCGTCGATGAAGCCGGTCCAGACGACCCGGTTCTTGATGGGATCGGGGACGCGCTGTTCGAGTTCGGCGCGGAGGACTCCGTCGCCGACGATGAGCAGGTCGTAGTCGGGGCGCTGTTCTGCGATCTTCGCGAAGGCGTCGATGAGCGTATCGACGCGCTTCACGTTGACGAGGCGCCCGGAGTACATGATGTGTCGGCGGTTGGGGTCGATGTCGTGCTCTGCCTTGAGGCGTGCGACGTCTGCGGGCGTGACGTCGAAGATCTTCTGGTAGTCGGGCTCGTGGGGCATGTAGAAGACGGGCTTGCCTTTTGAGCCGTAGCGGTGGAAGAAGCGTTCACCGAAGGTGCCGCAGGGCATGAGGCCCGTGAGGGATCGGACGACCCAGCTGACGTACATGTTCTTGAGTGGTCTCGAGAGTCCGGTTGCGCGGTCTCCGTGGACGTTCGAGTCGTTGAACATGAACGAGGGCGTCTTGGTGCGGCGGCACCAGGCGATGAGCCGCATGAGTCCGGGGTCGTTGTAGCCGGTGATGATGACGGCGTCGGCTTTGTGCTTCTTGAGCCACTTGATGACGCGCCCGGCCTTCTGCCAGGAACGGAGGGGGCCGAGGCCCTTGTTCTTGGTCATCATGGACTCGCCCGGCCCGAAGTGGACGGGGTTGATCTCTGGCGGGAGGGTCTGGTCCCAGGGCTGCGCGTTGAACTCGTGGAGGAAGATCGAGTGCATCTCGATCTCTGGCATTTCGCGCGCGATGCGTCCGTGCTGGTGGAGCCGGTAGGGGGATGGGGCGTTGGCGACGATCGCGAGGACGGGCTTTGCGGGCGCTGCGTTCATGGTGCGCTCCCGGCGATCTCGTACATCGCCTCGAAGCGAGCGGCGACGGTGTCGATGTCGAGCCATTTGCGCGCGCCTTCGCGTCCTTCCTGGCCCATGTGGGCGAGCTTGAGGGGGTCGGCGATGAGCGCGCCGATGGCGGCGGCGAATGCGCGGGGCGTGCCCTCGGCGATGACGGCGCCGCCGGTCTCTTCGAGCTCGCGCCAGATGTCGGTTCCCTTCGTGGCGACGACGGGCGTTGCGCACGCGAGGGCTTCGACGTAGACGAGTCCGAAGTTTTCTTGCTGGGTGGGCAGCGCGAAGACGTCGGCGGCCTCGTAGAGGCTGATCTTGAGCTCGCCCTTGACCATGCCGACGAGGCGGACGCGGTCGGCGACGTTGTTCTTGTGGATGAGCGTCTGGATCTGCGCGACGTAATCGTCTTCGCCGGTGCCGGCGATGATGAACTCGCAGTCCTTGCCGCCGCCCTTGAGGATGGCGGCCGCTTCGACGAGGACCTCGGGGGCCTTCTTGTAGTGAACGCGGCTGAGGAAGAGGACGACGGGTCGCGCGCCGAGCTCGAACTTTGCGCGTGCGGGGAGGGGTCCGGGCAGTTCGTCGTACGCGGAGAGGTCGACGACGTATGGGATGATCTGCGCTTTGGCGGCGGCGCTGCCGAGCCACTTGCTTGCCTGCGACTTCTCGCCTTCCGCGGTGGTGTGGATTGCGCCTGCGCCCTTGATCATGCGTCTGGCGCTGAGTGCGAGGTAGGCTCGCTTCTTGAGGGTGCGCTGGGCCATGGACCAGTCGTCGAGCATGCCGTGCACGCTGAGGACGTATCCGACGTCGTAGCGTCTGCAGATGGCGGCGATCTGCGGGTTTGATGGGACCCACATGCCGTGGAGGTGGACGACGTCCGCGCCCTTGATGGCGGCCGCGGCTTGCGCGAGCTGCTTGCGTGCGTAGCGTCTTCCCGGTCGGGTGGGTGTGTCGATCCGCATGACGCGTGGGAGACCGGGGCTTCCGTCCCAGTCTTGTGGTGCGTCGGTGACGTCGTGGGTGACGAGTCGGACCTCGTGTCCTCTTCTGGCCATGACGGAGCAGAGGTCGAGGGCCGCGCGCACGGTGCCTCCCTCTTCGAGGTTGGTCTTTGCGAAGTAGTGGACGATTCGCACCGTTTGCTCCGTCGGCACCCTTGATCCGGGGCTGGATCCGCGTGATTGACGCTGACCGGGCGTCTGGTGTTCGATCGATCACCCAGCGGGGTGGGTATCGGCTGCTGAGGCGTACGCCTCCGCGTAGGCCGCAACGATACGCGCCGGATCGAGGTGCTCCAGGACCCATGCGCGTCCCGACCGGCCCATCTCCTCCCTGCGGGCGGGGTCTGCGAGGAGGGAGCCGACGGCCCGGGCGAAGGCCTCTGGGGTGCGGTCGGCGATGAGCGCTCCGCCGGAGGCCACCAGTTCTTGGGTGGTGTCGATCTGGTCGGTCGTGACAACGGGGGCGGCGGAGGCGAGGGCCTCGAAGAAGACCATGCCGAAGTTCTCCTGCTGGGTGGGTAGGGCGAAGACGTCGGCGGCCCGGTAGAGGGAGAGCTTGGTGTCGCCGGTGACGAGGCCGAGTCGTTTGACGCGATCGGCGACGCCGAGTTGGGCGACGAGGTCGTCGATGGCGCGTTCGTCGGCTGGATCGCCGGTCCCTCCGATGAGGAGGGTGCAGTCGTTCATGGCGGGTTGTGCGAGCGCGCGGACGAGGACGTCGAGGCCCTTCTTCGGATGGATGCGGCTGAGGAAGAGGACGTGGTTGCGCTGTGGGTCGAGGTCGAACGCATCGCGCGCGAGTTCGGGTCCGGGGGCGTCGATGAAGGGGGCTGTGTCGAAGACGAGCGGGAGGACGAGGCCGCGGCCCTTGCCGAGCCACTTGGAGGCCTGGTCGAGTTCTGCTTGTGCGGTGCAGTGAACGAACGATGCGCCCTCGAGGACGTTGCGCTCGGCGAAGCGCCAGTAGAGGCGTTTCTTGAGGCGCTTCTGGGCCATGGACCAGTCGTCGAGCATGCCGTGGACGCTGATGACGTACGGGATGTGGAGTTGTCTGCAGGCGCGAGCGAGCTGTGCGTTGGTGGGCTGCCACATGGAGTGGAGGTGCACGACGCCCCTCCCGCCTGGCGTGTCTTGGTCACCCTTTGCCCAGCGGAGGTGGTCTGCGATCTCGAGGAGTTGGGGGCCGCTGAAGCCGCCGGTTGGTCCGCGTGGTTCTGTGATGGTGATGGTCTGGGGGTAGCCGGGCGTGTTCCAGCCGTCGGGCGTATCGGTTGTGTTGTAGGTGAGGACTCGGACGTCGTGCCCTGCGCGCGCGAGTGCGGTGGTGAGGTCGATGGCGGCGCGGACGGTGCCGCCCTTTTCGAGGAGGAGTCGTTGGACGTAGTGGAGGATGCGCACGGTGCTAGGCCTGGTCGGTGGGTGTGCGCGCGGGTTCGTGGACGCGTCCGGGGTGTTCGTCGGGGTCGATGCCCATGCGCAGGGCGCGTCTTCGCTCGCGGACCTTCATGACGATCATCTGTTCGTACATGGCCTGGAGTCGGCAGTAGACGAGGCCGGCGCGCCCGTCGAGGAATCCGCCCTTGAGGAGGAACATGTAGACGAACTTGAGCGCGGGGCGGAGTGGGAGTCGGAAGGAGAGGTTCTTCAGTTCGAGGCGTCGGGTGGTGGCGTCGGTGGAGAGGAGGCGTTTGATGGAGACGGGTCGGTCCGCGAGTGCGCGCAGTGTCTCGATTGCCTCGAAGGTGGAGTAGCGGTTGTGGCGCTCGATCCACTCGCGGACGCCTTTGGAGAAGTTGTAGTGGAGGAAGCGTGCGCGGAGGTGTCCGACGTCGCCGTCGACGATTGGGGCGGGGTTCGCGAGGCGTTCGAAGCGGATCTTCTCCGGGCGGAAGAAGCGCATGATGCGTCCTGGGGGCATGGCGTGCTTGAGCCATTTGCCCATGAAGTAGTTCTCGCGTCCGCAGGTGTAGGCGACGGGTCCGGAGTCGAGCGGACGCGCCGCGATCTGCTCGATCTCGGCGCGGAGCGCGGGCGTCATGCGTTCGTCGGCGTCGAGGTAGAAGACCCAGGGGTGTTTGAAGTCGATGTTCTCCATGGCCCAGTTCTGGTGTGGGCCGCGGCCGTCGAAGGCGCGTTCGAACCATCGGCAGCCGGCCTGTTCGGCGACGCGTCTGGTGTCGTCCGTTGAGAGGGAGTCGAGGACGACGATGTCGTCTGCCCATTCGACGGACTCGAGCAGGCCGGGGAGGTTGCGCTCTTCGTCGAGTGTTTGGATGAAGATGGAGACGCTCACCCCCCCCCTCCATCCGGCTGCGCGCGCGACGCCTCTGCTTGGCGCGAGGGGTGGTCATCGGGTGCGTCGTGGATGACGTGTGGGCGGACTGGGGTGGCGGGTGTGCCGGCGCAGACCATCCACCGTGGGAGGTCCTTGAAGACGCCGGAGCGTGCGCCGACGACGCAGCCGTCACCGATGGCGACGCCGGGTGCGACGAAGACGTCGGCTGCGATCCAGACGTCGGCGCCGATGGTGATGGGCTTTGGGACGAGCGGGCGTCGGAGTTGTTCGAAGTCGTGCGTGGCGCCGCAGAGGTAGGTGTATTGGCTGATGGTTGTGCGCTCGCCGATGGTGATTCGGTCGACGCAGTAGCAGTCGACGTCGTCTGCGAGTGTGGCGAGGTCGTGCATCGTGAGGTTCCACGGGGCCCAGATGCGTGCTCGTGGGTAGACGCGCGCCTTCATGGAGACCTTGGCGCCGAAGAGGCGGAGGAGCATGGCGCGCCAGGGGTGGAGCGGGCGCGGGCTGAAGCGGAAGAGGGTTGCTTGGACGAGGCCCCAGAGTGCGCGCGCGAGCTTGTGCCCGGTTGAGTGCGGGCTTGGCGGTGCGCTGTTCGTTGGGGTGGGGGGCGGCATGGGGAGGTGTTCGGTGGGGGGGTGGGGCCTAGAGGGTGTAGCCGAGGTGGTCCATCATCTGGCCTGCGTGTCGTTTGAAGAAGTCGGTATCGGCATCGGTGAAGAGCTCCTCCGGCCTGGGTGTGGGTTGGCCGCGGGTTGGTGCGTCTTCGGGTGGGCGCCTTCCGGCGAGTCGTGCCATCTGGAGGCCGGTGCGTGTGGTGAGCGGGCGTGGGATGATGGGCTTGGCCAAGAGCGCCTTGAGGCGGAGCTTCCGGGCGAGGCGTGCGACTGCGCGTTCGGGGTCACGGAGTGTGTCCTCGAACTTGATAACGGTGAGCTTCGAGCCAAGCGAGAGCCAGGCGCGGACGTGCTCGGCCCAGGCTTCGGGTCGCGAGCGGCCCTCGCTGTCGCGTTGCCTGAGGAACTCGCCGAAGGGGACGTCGGCCTCCTCGCGGAAGCAGCGCATCCAGGTGTAGAGGGAGGCCATGGTGCTGCGCCCGTCGCGGACGCAGTAGACGAGGTCGGAGCGATCGAGGAGTGCGCGGACGAACGGGCGCCGGTCCATGCGGATGGCGGCCAGGTCCGGCGTTGCGTGGAGTGTGACGGTTGGGCGGCGGGCCTTCTTGAGGATCTTGATCGCCTGGCGGAGTTCGATCGGGCGCAGTGCGTCGGGGGCGAAGCGGTCTGCTGCGAGGAATGAGTCGTGGATGGACTCGAGCGGACGCGTCTTCGGGCGGCAGTGCTTGAACTGACGGCGGAGGACGTCGGTGATCAGGTGTGCGCCCGAGCGTGGGTGCGAGGCGATGACGATCGAGCTGCCGACGGGGGCGAGCTGTTTGAGGGCGTCGTCGAGGTCCGCGTCTTGGAGCTTCATGCGGCCTCTCCGGCGTCGTTCGGGCCAGTCGGGTCTTGCGTCGTCGTCGGGTCCGAGCCGTGGGCCCAGGGCCTTTGCCGGACGCTGCGTGCTGGCTCGCCGACGGTGATGGACCAGGGGGTTGTGTCGGCGTCGACGAGTGAGCGTGCGCCGACGACGGTTCCCTCGCGGACGGTGACGCCGGGGAGGACGAGTGTGTCGGCGGCGACCCACGCGTCGTCTTCGATGGTGATGGGCGCGGTGCGCGGGGCGTGGTTCGGGTCCTCGGGGTCGAGGATCGATGTTGCAAGGATGGCCATCTGGGAGACGACGCAGCGGGCGCCGAGCGTGATCGGGGCGTCGAGTTTCAAGACGGCGTCGTCGCCGAAGATGGTGAGTTCGCCGGCGGTGAGGTTCCAGGGTTGGTCGATGCGGACGCTGCGTCTGATCTTGGTGGTGGGGGCGAGGCGCGCGTGGACACCTGGGGCGGTTTCGTGTTCGTGAATTTCGACGCCGGCGCCATGTCGCTGGCAGACTATCTGGACGTGTTGCCGGCGCATTT
>JANQNV010000224.1 GCA_028279425.1 Longimicrobiales bacterium
GAGGCCCTCGAGGACGCGATCGCAGAACACCCCTGCGCCGTGGTCGAGGCCGGCGGGAGCCTGGTGAGCGAAGACGCCACCTTTGCCCGGCTGCGCGACGCCTACTTCACCGTGTGGTTGCGGGCGGCCCCCGAGGACCACATGCAACGCGTGATCGACCAGGGCGACCTGCGCCCGATGCGGGGCAACGCGCGATCGATGGACGACCTCCGACTGATCCTCGCCGAGCGCGAGCCTGCGTACCGGCTGGCGGATGCCCAGCTCGACACCCGTGGCCGCGAGCCCGACGTCTCTCACGAGGAGCTCGTGCGGCTGTGCACCGACGTCCTCACCCAGAGACTCGACTAGACAACCGGCAAACTGGAGCTGGGTATCGATCCACGAGTGGTCGCGGATCTCCGTCGACGGCCTCCTCCACCTGCAGCGCTGGGTGAGGTCGACCGTCGATCGCCCCGCGGTCGAGCAGGGACGCGACGTCCCCGAGCCATCGACACGGAGCGGGGCAAAGAGCAGACCCTGGACCAGAGCCGGACCGTGCGGGGCTCGCGCCGGCGGCGGCACCTCGCGCCCTCCCCGCTTCCAGACAGATCCAGAGTGGGCTGCCCGCCGCTTCGCGCTGATATCCTTGGCCTCCCGGGTCGTGTCCCGTCCGCCTCGGCCCTTGCTGTGTCCAGGAGAGCAATGAAATGGCCGCCGCGACCTCCGCCAAACCGAATCTCCGACTCGACCACATCGCCGTGTGGACCGGGGAGCTCGACAAGACCTCGCAATTTCTCACCGAGATCGTCGGCTGGAAGCGCCACCCCATGGAGTTCGGGGTGAGCGCAGAGGACACGACGACCGGCGGGATGGAAGGCGTGTTCTTCGACGCCAACGGGATCTGGCTCGAGCTGATCCTGCCGACCTCCCCGGGCCCGGGGATGGACATCCTCGACGAAAGGGGCTCCGGCGCGATCATCGAGATCAACTTCGAGCCCGCCGACTACGACGCGACCCTCGCCGAGATGAAGGCCAAGGGCATCGCGATGGAGAACATGGACGGCACCCCCCTCGGCGCCGACGGCGGCACGATCAAGGAGGGCGTGCGGGACGGCGACGCCATCGACGAACAGGGACAACGTATCGCCTACTGGCCCAAGACGTTGAGCTGTGGCTCGACCGTGGAGATCTACGAGCAGGACGACGACGACGAGAACGCCCTGCTCACCATTCGCGATCGCATGTGGGCGGGTCAGCGCCCCGACCCCGAGACGCCGCGTGCCGACCACATTTCGGTCCTCGTGAAGGATCTCGAGAAGGCGGCGAGCTTCTACACCGACGTGATGGGTCTGCAGCGCCACCCCCAGCTCACGGACATCGAGGCGCACGCCAACGGGGGCCTCGGTGGCCTCCGGATGGCCTTCATCGACACGAACGGCGTCTGGCTCGAGCTCGTGCAGCCGACCGGGCCCGGGCCCTTTGCGGACCTCCTCGAGGAGCAGGGGGACGGCTACCTCGCCGAGCTGATCTGCGAGGTCGACGACCTCGCGGCGTACTCCGACGCGATGCAGAAGAAGGGGGTCGAGCTCGTCGATGCCCAGGGTCGGCCGTTTCGCCACGGGGCCAAGTACTTCGTGGTCGAGCCCTTCGGCACCCGCGGTGCCTACTTCCCCCGCGCCGCGGCCGGCGGCATGGCGATCCAGCTGGTCGAGCGCGGGCCGCGCGAGACGGACATCCTCCATCGCCGCGACGACACCTGGGGCTAGCGGACGAGGCGGTTCTCTTGCGATCGGGGTCGCCAGCGCGACCGTGTGGAAACACGTCTAGGCGGGCGCGCGGAGGAGACTCGCGATCGCCCCGTCGACGAACGCGATGTCCGCGGGGTTCACCCCCATTCCCGCGTAGTGCCCCCATACGGACTCGATCGGGAGCAGGGTCGCGCCGGTCATGCAAGCCACCTCGCGCGCGCTGTCCTCGGGGGGGAAGTAGAGATCCGTCCGACAGGGGAGCACGAGGGCCTTGGCTCGGATCGAGCCCAAGGCTCTGGCGAGGTCGCCGCCGCATCCCGGCGTCTCGCCGACGTCGTGACGCTGCCAGGTCTCGACCTGCGACAGGTAGTTGTTGACGTCGCGCTGCAGGAAGCGCGTCTCCAGGGCGTCTCGAATGAAGTCCTGCACGGTCTCGTGGCCCAGCTCTTTGAACCGCTCCTCGCGGTACCACGCCTGGGAGAATCCCCACCCGGCGTAGACCCGGGCGAGGGTGCGCAGGGTGTTGCGCGGCGGCTCGTCGTAGCGCCCGTCCGCGAACGCGGGATCCAGACGGGGCACACTCGCCATTCCCTCGAGAAAGACCCAGGTGTGCGGGGTCGTCCGCGCGTGCCCGCACCACGGAGCGATCCGGGCCATCCGCTCGGGGTGGCTGACCGCCCATTGAAAGGTCTGTTGCGCTCCCATCGAGTAGCCCGACACGAGGGCTAGCCGCTCGATCCCGAACGCTTCGCTCACCAGTCGTTCCTGCGCGGCGACGTTGTCGCGAATCGCGATCGACGGAAAATCCGGGCCTCCGCAAGGCGCTGCCGTATTGCTCGGCGACGACGACAGCCCGTTGGCGAACAGGTTGGTCGCGATCACGAAGTACCGTTCCGGGTCGAAACAACGGCCGGGGGCGATCAGCGGCTCGTAGCCCTCGTGGGTTCCCGCGATGTAGGAACACAGCAAGATCGCATTGCCGCGGTCGGCGTCGAGGGTGCCGTAGGTCTTGTAGGCCAGCTTGGCATCGGGGAGCACGGACCCCGATTCGAGCCGCCAGTCCCCGAGCGAGAACACCTCGTGGTCGTCGGGCAACGCCCGGTCCTAGCCGTACACGGGTTGCAAGACGTCCGCCGCCTCCGCCAGCTCGGGGGTCGCGACGATCTTGCCGTGGTCGATGATCTGCTGGTCGCCGATCCAGAACGACTGTTCGCGCATCACGCAGTCGGGGTGATTCTCGCCTCCGCCTTCGACCCATTGCGGGAGCCCCAGTCCCACGGCGTTGCAACCGATCACGCGTTGGTCCTCGATGAACGAGGTTCCAGTGAAGCGCGCCGCCGGGTGATAGCCACACGTGAAGTGGACGATGTTGCCGTAGCTGCCGTTGCCGGCGCGCTTGAGCGATCGGTCGATGGCCTTGAGCTCCGTCCCCCCACCGGTGACCGACTGGATCGTGCCGTCGACCTCGAAGCGGTAGGGCTCTTCGAGGGTGGTGTAGTACTCGTGGAAGGTCGACTCGCAGATCACGGTGCCCTGCACGGTCTCGAGCTCTGGGATCACCATCACGGTCCCCGGAACGAAGTAGCCGCCCGGCTTCGTGGCGCGCTTGATCTCGAGCCCCTCCGGCGCCGCGAGGGTGAAGCGCACGTCGGTGCCGAGCGGAGTGGTAAACCGACACCTGGTACCCGCCGCGTCGGCGAGCAGCTCGTTGAACCGGTCGGACACCGCGAAGACCTGGTTCAGGTCCGCTTTGCCGAAGATCCGGATCATGCCACCCGCCCCGATGTCCGCGGCCAGGAAGTAGCGGGTTCGTCCGTTCTTCATCGCCTCGTCGTAGACCGCGGCACCCGCGATGTACGGCATGCAGAGGTCGATCCACGCGTCGCAGTGGTTCGCGGCCGCCACGACCGGATCGGGCATGTAGGGGTTCGCGAGCCCGCCCTGGAAGGGCAGCGGTGGCGCCAGGGTCATGCTCGCGACCCGCGCCCCGAGGCTGTGGGCGGCGTTGACCACGGCGTCGACGGCGCGGGCCTCGGTCTCGGTATCGGCGGTCACCAGGACGTGCTCGCCGGGCACGATGCACATCATGTCCCTCGCCAGGAGGAGTGCCGCGCGGGCGAGGTCGGGTCCCGCGTGCTCGCTACCCATGACCGAGATCCTCGATGCTGTGCTTGATCGTCCCCATGACGCCGCCCTCCTCGAAGGACGAGACCGGCCCCGGCTCGTAGAAGCGCGACTTCATCCCCCGCTGCAGGGCCTGGATCATGTCGGTGTCTTCGTTCATGAAGTCCTTGTAGAAGTCCGCGTACGCCTGCGCCTTCTCTTCGAAGTCGGGCTGCTCGAAGTGCTCGGGCGGGAAGAGCTGGTAGGTGATCGACAGGCTGGTGTCGGCAGTGAGCGGCCAGTTCGTGTTCACCGAGACGTAGTCGAAACGCGGGAACCACGCGACGTTCGGCGGAATGTGACTCGAGAACCCACCGCTGTGCAGCTCCTCGGGGAGCCACGGGATCGGTCCGAAGAGCGATTTTCCTGCCGGCGCCAGGGTGCCGCCGATGAACCGCCCGTGATAGCCCCCGTCGAACACCTTGTACCGGTACCCCTCGAGGGGCTGGTAGGGACCAAAGGTGGCGCTGTGCAACACGGCGATGTGATAGATATCGGTCAAGTTCTCGTTCAGGAACTTCCAGTTGCACGCGATGTCCATGTGGAACTTGTTGGCGAGACGCAAGCGACCCATCTCGTAGGGACCGTAGATCCTGGGGAAGTCCCACTTCTCGAGGTCGTCCATCAACGGCCCGGCGTTCGCGTCGAAGTTGATGAAGATGAAGCCCTCCCAGAGCTCCGTCCGGATCCGCGGCAGCTGGCACTTCGCCTTGTCGAAGTTCCGGGTCCGCTCGAGGTACTGGGCGTCGACCAGACGACCGCTCGTGTCGTAGACCCAGCCGTGGTAGGGGCAGGTGAAGTACTTGGTGTTTCCCGAGTCCCACGCGACCTGCACTCCGCGGTGGCGACAGACGTTCGCGAAGGCCTGGATGTTGCCATCCTTTTCCTTCACGACGACGATCGGCTCGTCGGCGACGCGGTGGGTGATGTAGTCGCCCGGGTTTTCGACCTCCTCCGCCCGCCCCACGAGCAACCACTGCTTCATGAAGATCTCTTCGATCTCCCGCCGCATGATCTCTTCCGAGTAGTAGACCTCGCCGCGTTTGTGGGTCTTGTCGACCTCGGGAGCGTCCTTGACCACGCTGTAGCCGAGCGTGGTGGGGTCGTAGCTGAGCTTCGGGCCGGACTCCGGGTTCGCCATGTCGACTCCTTCGCCCTTCCGGGCAGTAGATGCGCGACAGCATGCACCCGATCGGAAGCGGGGCGCTACCCGAGCATGGGGGATGCCCGACCTCCCCATTTGGGTAGGTACGCCCACGCCGGATGCGCTCAGACGGAGATGAACCCCCGCCGGATGGCGATCGTGACGGCGTGGGTGCGGTCGTTGGCCCCGAGCTTCTCCATGAGGTGCTTCACGTGCATCTTCACCGTCTCGTCGGAGATCGCGAGCTGCGCGGCGATCTCCTTGTTGCGGTGCCCTTCGGCGATCAATCGCACGATCTGGGTCTCGCGGTAGGTGAGCGGGGGGTCGGCGAGATGGGCGGCGACACGGCTCGCGACGGCTCCGGGGATCCGGCGCTCTCCGCGGTGTACGGCCCGCAAGATCTCGAGGAGCTCCGCCATCGCGACGCCCTTCAAGACGTAGCCCACGGCCCCCGCCTCGAGACAGCGTTGGATCTGCGCGTCACCGGCCTCGGTGGTCAGCACCACGATCCGCGCGTCGGCTCGGTGCTGGCGGATCGCCGCGATCACCTCGACCCCGGAGAGGTCCGGCAGGTGCAGATCGAGCAGGGTGATGTCCGGCCCGTGCTGTCGGAACGCCTCGATCGCGTTTTCGCCGGTGGTCGCTTCGGCCACGACTTCGAGAAGCGGGTCACTCGCGAGCACGGCCGCGATCCCCTGCCGGACCACCGGGTGGTCGTCCACGCAGAGGATGCGGATCAGATCGTCGTGTTGATCTGCCATCGAGCGCGCTCCTCGGGGATCACCAACCGCACGCTCGTGCCCGCATCGGGAGTCGAGGCGACGACCAGCCGGGCTCCGATGAGCGCGGCGCGTTCGCGCATCCCGGGCAGGCCGTAGTGACCGGAGCGGCCGCGCGCCAGGAGCTCGGGGGGAATCCCTTGGCCGTCGTCGGACACCTCGACCTCGAGGGGGTCGGCGTATCGGAGCTCCAGTCGGATGAGCTCGGCCGACGCGTGACGGATCGCATTGGAGACCGCCTCACGACAGATTGCGACCACATGGTCCATCGACGATGGTGGGAGTGGTCTGGGGACCCCCCGAACCTCGAAACGAAACCGGACCGGATACCCCGCCGCGAGCTCTCCACCCACCCGCTCCAGCCGCTGACCGAGGGTCTCCTCGTGCGTCAGCTGCGGCGCGCGGAGGAGGGACAGGAGCTCGCGCCCCTCCTCCACCGCGCGGTTCGACGCGGCCAACGCACTCTCGAAGATGGGCGTCGACGCCGATCGATCCGACGCGACCTTCGCCAACCCCGCCTCGAGGAGAAAGCGCATGCCCTGCATGCTCTGGAGCATGGTGTCGTGAAGCTCGCGCGCCAGCCGCAGACGCTCCTCCTGACGGACCCGCACCTGATCGCGCTGACGTCCGTGCGCCTCCGCCACCGCCCCGGAGATCTGTTCGCGCACCATCTCG
>JANQNV010000021.1 GCA_028279425.1 Longimicrobiales bacterium
GCGTCGCATGTACGCTGCTGTTCTTCGCTTCGCGCGCGGCGACCGGCTCGCCACTCGCCGCGGACTCTCTCGCCCTGACGACGCTGATCCTCGTCAACGCCGCGGCCGGGGTGCTGATGGCGGTGGTCTTCGCCGTCCATACGGCCGAAGAGACCGCATAAGCGGTTCGCAGCGCGCGCGCGACCCGTAGGCCTCCGGCTACCGGCCGGCGGCCCGGAGTTCCTCGAGAAGACCCATCGCCGCGCCTCCGAGGTTGGTCGCCCCGGACTGGTAATTGCGCAGGAGAACCACTGCGATCCGCGCCTCCGGATCGAACTGCAGCGTGGCCGTGTAGCCGGCCACCGAGCCGCCGTGCCCCGCGGTCCACGAGCCGTCATCGTTGCGCCGCAGGCTCAGGCCCAACCCGTACCCGCGATCCGGATCTTCGGGCGTCGCGACCGACAGCATGGCCCTCCGCGACTCCTCGGTCAGGAGCTGCAGTCCGGGCACGCCACTGAGCGCGCCCGCGAAGCGAGCGAGATCGGCCACCGTCGAATAGACGCCGCCATTCGGCACCTTGTACCCGCGGCCGGCGTGCTCGCGAGCGGGCTGCTCGGCGTCGATCGACCCGTCCCGCCGATTCACGTAGCCCGCCGCGAGCCGCTCATCGAGTCCATCGGCGGCGATGCGGAAGCTCGACCCGGTCATGCCCAGCGGCTCGAAGATCTCTTCCTTCACCATGGCCATGAAGTCGCGGCCGGTGGCTCGCTCCAGGGCCAATCCCAGCGCTCCGAAGCCGATATTCGAATACTGGTAGCGCCCACCGGGCACGGAGTCGTACGCGGTGTTGCGCAGCGACTCGACGGTCTTTTCGCGCCACCCGTCGATGGGGCCCCGTGCGGCGCCGTCGAGCCGGGGCTCGCGGATGAGGCCGGCCGTGTGGCTGGCCAGGTGCCGGAAGGTCACGGCGGGGGTCCCGGGCCGACGGGCGGCCACATCGGCGAATTCGGGGAGGTAGTCGGTGACGGGATCGTCGAGGTCGATGACCCCCTGGTCGACGAGCACCATCATCAGCACCGCCGTGACCGTCTTGGAGATCGAGCCGGTGCGCGAGATATGCGACGGCAGCATCGGGGCGCTCTCCGCCCGGTCGGCCATCCCGAATCCACGCGCCCACACGAGGTCGCCATCCACCGCGACCCCGGCCGCGATCCCCGCCACCTGATCGTCCGCGACCTCGGAGGCGAGCGAGCCTTCGAAACGCTCGAGAATCGCCCCCCACCCCGGTTGCTGGGCCGAGGCCTCGTCGACGAAGACGGCCCAAGTCAGGGCGAGCACCAGCCACAGCACGATGGCCCGGGCGCCGCGTGCCCCGGGCGCGGCGCACCGGCGAACCGTCATTTCACCTGCATCCACTCGAGGACAGCTGTTCGGACCTCGGCCGACGCCGCGTTGATGGCGGCCGCCCCACCGGCGTGTAGGGGAATGCTGGCTCCGGTGATGAAAACGGTGCGAGCGCCGTCCATGGGGGACTCCTATGGGGGTGAAATCGTGTGGCACGCCAGCAAACCCGAGCCGACCCCGGCGGGTTCCTGCCTGCACGCCCCTCGCTCATCTTCCAGCGCCGCCTTCGCACGAATGCTCACACGGAGGCCGGACGCCGTATCCCGAGTTTCTTCATCCGTGCCCGTAGAGTGCTCGGGTGCATGTCCAGAATCCTGGCCGCACCCTGCTCTCCCTCGATCACCCAGCCCACCTCTGAGAGGACGGCCTCGATGTGCTTCCGTTCGACGTCCACCAGAGTCCGGCCCTCCTGCACACTCCGTCCTTCCGGGGTAGCCCCACCGGAGAGGAGCCGATGGAGATCGACCGCCCCGCCACCCGACATCAGGGCGGCTCGTTCCACGACGTTCCTGAGCTCGCGGACGTTGCCCGGCCACGGATACCGCAGCATCGCCTCTACCGAACCCCGTGTGAAACCGTCGTACGTCCGGCCCAGGGCAGCCGCGATGTTCGTGAGGAAATGGCTCGCTAGCAGTGGAATGTCTCCGCTGCGCTCGCGCAGCGGCGGCACGTCGATCGGGAACACGTTGAGCCGGTAGTAGAGGTCGGCCCGGAAGTTGCCCCGATCGACCTCCGCCTTCAGGTCGCGGTTGGTCGCGGCGAGTAGCCGTAGATCCGCTCGGAGGGTCTCGGTACCGCCGACCCGCTCGAACTCGCCCTCCTGGAGAGCCCGTAACAGTTTCGGCTGAAGCTCCAGAGGCAGTTCGCCGATCTCGTCAAGAAACAGCGTGCCCCCGTCGGCCAGTTCAAAACGACCCTTCTTCCGAGCCAACGCCCCGGTAAACGCACCCTTCTCGTGGCCGAAGAGCTCACTCTCGACCAGGTTGGCGGGTAGCGCTGCGCAGTTCACCTTGACCAGCGGACGCTCACGTCGCGACCCGAGATCGTGGATCGCCCGCGCAACCAACTCCTTTCCGACTCCCGTCTCACCTCGGATCAGCACCGTGGCTTCCGTATCGGCCACCGTCTGGATCGCGTCGAGCATCGCATGGAGATCCGGGCTCGCTCCGATGATTCCCTCGATGTTGTGGTCCGACCGGATCTCGTCCTGCAGGTACAGCGCCTCCGCCTCGAATCGGTCCTTGAGGTCCTGGACCTCGGCGAGTGCCTCGTCCAGCTGACGCTCGACCCCCCTCAGCGCCGTGATGTCTCGCACCACGACAAGCCTTCGCCCCGCTTCGAGTTCGATGGGGAGTACACACACCTCGATTTGCCGAGGCGGCGACGGGGGTGTAGTCCAGGGGATCTCGACCTCCCGGGCCGGAGCATCGCCCAGGTCGAGGACGTCGGCCGGGAGGTTCGGCATGAGGTCACCCAGCATCACCCCCCGCGAGACCCTCGCCGGCGCGAAGAACACCTCGGCGGCAGGAAGGGCATGCGTGACCCGGCCTGACTCGTCGGTCAATAGCACCGCTTCGGAGATCGACTCCAACACGCGTCGATGCAACATCTCGGACTCGGCGATGCGCCGGTACGTCACCAGTCGCCTTTCCAGCACCCGTACGGCCACCATGACCGAGGCGAGCGCCAAAAGGCTTATCGTGGCCGACAGGGCGGCGTCGTTCGTGCCCGCCCACAGCCCCTGGGCCAACAGAAGCACCGCCACGGCCGCCAAACCGATGAGGCGCCGGTCGCGGGTTCTCCGCCACGCGGCAAGCGGGACGAGGACCGCGAACAACCGGAGCGCAATCGAAAAGAGGCCCACGACACCAGTCACGGGGTCACCACCCGGCTCCACAGGGGATCGACCGAGGCAAGTGCAACGGAGACGAGGGACGGGAGCTCGAGGGCCTCTTCCCACGCCCCTCGCGCTGCGTCGAGATCACCGATACGCGCGAGAATCTCGGCCCGGCCGAGGAGATACTCTTCGCGCAACATATCGTCGCGTTGTCCCGGGAGCCCGGCTTCGACCGCCGCGAGCGCCGAGCGAGCCTCGTCGGGCCGCTTCATCCCTGCCAGCGCCAGCGCGCGACCGATTCCGACCCGCACCCGCGTGTATGGTGCGAGATCCCCAGGTCGCCGCAGCAGTTCCCCGAAGGTGTCGAGCGCCTGTTGCAGCTCGGGGTGCGCCCGCTCCGGGTCGCCCCGGTCGGCGTGAAGCAGCCCGCGCATGAGTCCGGCTCCCGCCAGAGTGGCCGGCGACGATGACTCCCTCGACGGCGCCAGATCGGCGACCTGAAGTCGGTCGGAGAACACGCGACCCAGTGCCCGACCCGCCGGGCGCAACCCCTGTAAGAGCTGCGGCGCCCTCGTCTCGCCCGGTAGCCCTGCGAACGCGCGCCACGCCGCTGTCGTGTCGCCGTCGGTGAGCAATGGCGCAAGGACCCGGAGTCGATCGGTTCGCGGATCCTGCTCGCCGGTGGAGCCCCGATCCAGCAGCGCGAGCCCTTCCTCGATCCGTCCCGCGCGCACGAGGAGACGTGCCTGGCCAACCCATACCGTCCCCATGTAGGGATCGGCCTCGAGAGCGGCCGCCCCCCAATCCAACGCCGCATCCTTTTCGCCCACCGACCAGTGGAGATCCCGAAGAAACCCGCGGATGATGGGGAGACGAAACGGGTCGACGTGCGGCTGGAGTTCCTCGTATCGAGCGATCGAGCCCTCATAGTCGGACGCCAAGGTCCACTGGATCAGCGCCGAGGCCAAGACAACGTCGGTGTCGTCGGGAGCCAACTCGAGGGCCTCGTCTCGAAGCATGACCACGGAATCCATGGGCACCGAGAAGTCGTGCTGCACGGCGAGCCACGTATACACGGTGGCGAGCGCCGCCGTACTCGGTGCAAACTCCGGGGCGAGGTCCCTCGCCCTCGCGAACAGGGCTCTCGCCCGGAGAGCATGGGCCGGGTCGCGGACGCGCCTCCGGTGCGAGAGCCCCTCGAGATAGGTTTCATACGCGGCGTAGTTCTCCGTCGTCGCGTCGACCAGCCCGACACCGGCCGGCCTGGTCAGCGGCACGTCGATCGCCCTCGCGACCCGCTCTGCGATTCGGCGCTCCACGGCGAAGATCTGCTCCGCTGGTTCATCGTACACCTGACTCCAGACCTGAGCGGCGGTCCCGACCTCGACGAGCCGCGCGCGGACGATCAGTTGTGCCGCCGCCCCGGACCCAGCGACGCTGACCGAGCCCTCGATCAGGTAGTCGGCATCGAGTTCCCCAGCGACCTCGTCGGATCGACCCTCCGCCACCAGCGCTCGGACCGCTGAGAGGGACGCGACCCCGATCTCGCCCTGCGCCAGGCGCGTTGCCACTTCTTCGGTGAGGGCGAGCGCTACGTAGGGCTCCTGGGGACCGGCGGTCACGAAGGGCATGACGGCGACGCGGACCGGCTCCTGGTTGCTCCGGGAGACCGTCGACCACCGCCAGGCGCCCCAGGCTGAGGGGAGCAGAACCATCACCACAGCGACCGCCACGTACCTCGCCCGCGATGGTCGGGCGTCGCTCTTGCCCTCCGCATCGCCCGCTGCCTCCGGCCCCCGGGTCCGGCGCTGGGCAGCGTCCATTCGTGCTCCGTCGGCCGGGGGCACGGACACGATCAGGAGCGCGAGCCCCAGTAGTAGAGCAAACAGCAGGATCTGGATCACGGGGGACAAGGTTTCCGCCGGCCCAGAGGCTGCGCAAGCAAGCCGAGCCGCCAGGAGCGGTCGACGAAGTCGGGCCACCCCCCACCACATATGGTGGACACCACCGCACAGCGTGGCTCGGGAGGGCTCGCAGGCGCGCCTCACTTCGCCGACCTGACCGGCCCGATCCCGCACAACCACGCGCGAATCGACGCCATGGCCATGGCCACTGCCGATGGTGGCACCGCCTGTGCCTAGATGGGGGCGTTCACTTGATCGCCCCAACCCACTGCCGTCGTGCCCGGGACCATCGACCCGCTCCGTATCGAGCAGTTCGTCCTCGACCATCCGATCGCATTGATCGAGGTGTGGGCGGCTTGGTCGGGCAACGCGTTCCTGGTTGCCGCCGTCCTCGACCGACTCCTCCGGGAGTCCACGCTCCGAGGCGTTGCTCGCGCCCGGATCGACGTGGCCACCCATCCCGAAGTGCTGGAGCGCTTCGGGCTCGAAGGCGTCCCGGCGGTGCTCATCTACAGCCGCGGGCGGCTCGTCGAGCGACGAGTCGGCCTGGTCAACAGCGAGGCGCTGGGCTCGCGGCTGCGCGAACTCCTTTCGACCCCGTATTCGGAGGACTCTCCATGAAGCGTTCCAACCTCGTCCCGACCCTGCTCCTCACCCTCGCCGGAGCCGCCTGCTCCGGCGCCATGAACGTCGAGACAACCACCGCCCCTCCCGCCGCCCTGTCCGGCGGGTCGTACTCGTGGGCGAGCGGCACCGGAGGGGTGGCAGGCAACCTGCAACTCTCACGCAACGCCGGCGTCGACGTACTCATTCGCGAGGTGATCGACGAAGAGTTGGCTGCCCGCGGCTGGCGACACGTCGAGAGCGGCGGCGACGTGGACGTCGCCTACGTCGCGGCACTCGAACGGGAACTCGACGTCCAGGAGGTAAACGACCTCTTCCGTTACCGCGGCCGCATGTGGACAGTCACGAACGTCGAGGTGCGCGCATACGAGAGAGGCACGTTGATCATCGACCTCTCCGATCCGGAGGCGGACGAGCCTCTGTGGAGGGGAGCGGCAGAAGCGGAACTGCACCGAGACGATCGCGACTACCGCGAGCGCAGACTTCGTGAGGCCGTTCAGGCAATCCTCGCCGAACTCCCCTCGGGAACGGACCGATGAGACGCTCGGTCCGCTGCGGCGTCGCCATCGCGACCCTCGCCTTCGGCGCCCTGATATCGGCCGCACCCGCCTCCGCGCAGATGACGCGGGTCATGCGCGGGATCGCCGGCACCGGTCTGAACGATCACTACGGCTTCGGCATCGGTGGGTCTCTCGGCGGTGAGTTCCCGTTCATTCGGGGCCGCCCGTTTTTCGTCGGCGCACGAGCTGTCTACCACTTCGGCAACGAAACCGACCTCCCCCAGCTGGCCGCCCCTGGAGTGCCGACACCCACCGGTACCCTGCGGCAGTTCCACTGGGGCATCGAGATCGGGAGCACCTGGGTGGAAGCCCCGGTGCTCATCCGCACCGTCGGCGGCGTCGGCCTCGCGCGTCTGAACGCGACGGTGACCGAGGGCGAGGCGTCGATCACCGGGGGCACGAACAAACTCCAGTACGGCCCCGGGCTCCTCGTCGCGCTCCCATCCGATTCGGGCCGCTTCATCGGCATCGAAATGCGCTGGGTCAAGGTCGTCGACATCGAGGACTCGTTCGCGATCTACGCCACCATCGGCAAGAAGCTCTTCTGACTGTTCGCACCTTAGCAGCTCACACTCACTCCACTACGACCTACCATGACTCGAAGCATCCCAACGATCGCCTGGCTGGGCGCTCTTGCGCTCGGACTTCCCGGACCCGCCGCCGCCCAGAGCGACGCGGGCGACGACCGCCCCAACGTCATCATCATCGTGGCCGATGACCTCGGCTTCTCGGATATCGGCCCGTATGGCGGTGAGATCCCGACGCCCAACCTCGACGCCCTGGCAGAGCGTGGCGTGCGCTTCACCAACTTCTACGTCGCGCCCAGCTGCTCTCCCACCCGGGCGATGCTGATGTCCGGTATGGACCACCACCGCGCTGGACTCGGCAGCATGATCGAGCGCACGGCGCCGAATCAGGAGGGGCTCCCGGGCTATGAAGGTGTCCTCTCGGACGCTGTAGCACCGCTACCCGCGATCCTCCGTGATGCGGGCTACCACACCTACATGGCGGGCAAGTGGCACCTCGGGAAGGACCCCGAGCACCTGCCTGCCGCGAAGGGCTTCGAGCGGGACTTCTCCAACCTTGCATCCGCCGGGAGCTACTTCGACCTCACCGGCTACGACTGGCGGGTGCCCGACAACCAGTTCACGGAAGACGGGGAATACCTCGACGAGCTACCGGACGACTTCTACGCGACCCGGACCTATACCGACAAGATCATCGATCAGATCGAATCGGGCCGCGAAGACGGGAAACCGTTCTTCGCGTACGTCGCCCACCAAGCTCCGCACGATCCGCTCCAGGTCCCCAACGGATGGCTACGTCGACACATGGGCCGCTACGACTGCGGCTGGGACTCCGTCCGCACCCACCGAATGAACCGTCAGATCGACCTTGGGCTCTTCGACCCGAACACCGAAGTCGCCCATCGAATGTGGTACGTACCCCGGTTCAACGACCTCAGCGGGCTGACGCGATACACGGTCGCCCGCAAGATGGAAATCTACGCCTCGGTCGTGGAATACATGGATCAGGAGATCGGCCGGCTCGTCGACTACCTGGAAGAGACCGGCGAGGCCGACAACACCTGGATCTTGTTCTTCTCCGATAACGGACCCGAGTCCAACGACAAGTCGGCCAATGCCCTGAACACGCCCCAGGCTCAAGCCGCAGGGTGGATGGCGAACGATTACGACACCGACTTCGCCTCGTGGGGACGCAAGGGGTCGTTCACGGCATACGGGCTGCCGTGGGCCCAGGTCTCGGCCACACCCTTCTGGATGGTGAAGGGCTCGCTGGCCGAGGGTGGTATTCGATCCCCCCTCATCGTCGTTCCTCCGAGGAATGCGGCCGCCGGCACAGTCAACCGCGAGGCCGTCCTGCATGTGATGGACATCGCGCCTACGGTCCTGGAGCTCGCAGAGGTGAGCGCACCGGAGACCTTCGCGGGTCGTGAGGTGCTTCCGATGCAGGGCCGTTCGTGGCTGCCGACGCTCACTGGTCCCGCCGTTTCACCCCGCACCTCCGACGACTGGCTCGGCTTCGAGTTCTGGGGCATGCGCGCTGTGCGGAAGGGCAACTGGAAGGCGCTCTGGATGCACGAGCCGTTCGGTGATGACGATTGGGCGCTCTACGACCTCGCCGCGGACCCCGGCGAGCGGAACGATCTCGCACTGGACCGCCCCGAGGTGCTCGCAGAGCTGGTGGCGCACTGGGAGGAGTACCGCGACGACAACGGGGTCGTTCTGCCCACGAGGCACCAGTACGAAAGGATGCCTGACCTGCTCCCCACCCGGCCCGAAGCCTTCGGTGACTGGCCTCCCGGACCCGAAGAGAACTACGGCGAAGAGGAAGACGACGAGTACTTCGTGTGCGAGGTGAAGTCGCGATGAGACGCCTCGCAGCCGCATCGATCTTCACGGCCCTCGCGCTTTCGCTCGGCGGTTCCGCGCCCGTGGAAGCGCAGCTGGACGGTAGCCGCGTGAACTGGCCCCTGCCGAAGAACATGAATGTGCTTGGGGTGCACCGCATCGCGGGAACCGCCAACGCCACGCTCACGAACCTTCACCGGGTGGAACCCACTCTCGATCTCGAGAACGAGCTCTACCTCCTCACCTGGTCGCGCAGCCAGCCGGTCTTCGGCCGTTCAGCGGTCTTCACGCTGGCCCTTCCTGCAGGCGTGGTCCGGACGAACTCGACCACAGCCGGACTCTCCTCGTCGTCGTTCGTGCATGGCATCGGTGACCCCAGCCTCGGGGCGACGTTCAACCTGTACGGCGCGCCAGGCCTGATGCTCCGCGATTTTCTGCGCTACGACCTTCGCACGACGGTGACGCTCGGCATCAATGCGACGGCGCCGTGGGGCCAATACGATGCGGATCAGTCGCTCAACATCGGCGGCAACCGCGGCCGCCTGCGGCTCTCGCTCCCCATGGTTCAGTCGCTGGCGAACTGGGTCCCGGGCGATCGAACCACCCTCGAGGTCGTGCCGTCGGTCACGCTTCTGGCCGACAACGACGACAAGGGGGGACTCACGGTCGAACAAGACGCGATGTGGGCCGTCGAGTCGCACCTGAGCCGGGACATCACGAGGCGAGCCTTCCTCTCCCTCGACCACACGTGGATCCAGCAGGGCGAGGCCCGGACCCTCTCGCCGGATGGCGCGGCGGTTGTGAACACCAGCCCGTCGACCGCGGCCCATCTGCTCGGGGCCACCATCGGCTACGAGGTGAACCCGAACCTCAGCCTGCAGCTCACCCATCTGCAGACTGTGGGCGGCGATTCCGAAGCCGTAGAGCTCCAGGGGGGGGTCTTTCGAGTGACCCTGAACTGGGCCTTCCACCGGGTCATCGAGAACCGACGGGCCCTCGGGGGCGGCAACTGACCATGCCCCACGTCCGGCCGACGAACCGATTCCACTTCGCATTCCTCGTCGTCCTCCTCGCCGGTTGCAGCGGCGAGGAGGGCGGAGGAACGCCTCCCGCTCAGTACGTCGGGCGCGCAAGCTGCGGGCAGTGCCACGAAAGGGAGGTCGCGGCATACGCCGGATCCGACCACGACCGAGCGATGGACCACGCCACCGAAGCAACGGTTCTGGGAGATTTCAACGACACGGCCCTGAGCGCGAACGGATTCGAGACGCGGCTCGCGGTTCGGGATGGCCGCTTCCTCGCAACCCTCGAGGGGGCGGAGGGGATCCCGGTGGAGGTCGAAGTCCGGTACGTATTCGGCGTGCGGCCTCTCCAGCAGTACCTGGTGGACATCGGCGAGGGGCGCGTGCAGGTGCTGCCCTGGAGTTGGGACACCCGCCCGGCCTCCGAGGGCGGCCAGCGCTGGTTCCATATCTACGGGGACGATCCGGTTGACGCGGGCGACCTGCTTCACTGGACGCGCCCATCTCAGAACTGGAATCGGATGTGCGCGGACTGCCACTCCACGAACCTCGACAAGGGCTACGACCACGAAGCTGACCGCTACACCACGTCGTGGTCCGAGATCGACGTGTCGTGTGAAGCCTGCCACGGACCTGCGTCCAGGCATGTGGAGTGGGCGTCGAGCGAGGACGCCGAGTCGGGGGTACCGCCCCATGCGGGCTTCCCCGTCGCTCTCGTCGCGGAAGCGGAGTGGCGGCGCCCGCCGGGCGCCGTTACCGCGTCACGGGTTCGCGGGAGGACGTCGACGAGCGACGTGGAGTCGTGCGCCCGCTGCCACGCCCACCGCTCACCGATCGCGCCGTACGAAGCAGGAATGCGCTTCTACGACGCCTTCCGCCTGAGCCTCCCTAGGGCGCCTCTCTACCACGCCGACGGCCAGGTTCGAGAAGAGGTGTTCGTGTACGGCTCGTTTCTGCAGAGCCGCATGGCCCAGGCCGGAGTCGGGTGCGGCGACTGCCACGACCCGCACACGGCCGGCCTACGCGCGGAAGGCAATGCGCTCTGCACGGCATGTCACGAGGCGGAGACGTTCGACACCCCGACGCACCACAAGCACTCGACGGGGACGGACGGTTCGTCGTGCGTCAGCTGTCATATGCCGGAAACCACCTTCATGCAGGTGGATGCACGGCGCGATCACTCGTTTCGGGTCCCCCGGCTCCCGGCCGCAGGCGAGCCCAACGCCTGCCTCGGCTGCCACAGCGACGAGGACGAGGGGTGGCTCCGTACGGCCCTCGCCGATTGGACCGCGGGCGAATCGCAGGTGGCGTCGGTACGCGCCGCCACCCTCGCGGACGCCGAGGCGGGCCGTGCCGGCGCAGCTGAGCCGCTTCGCGCCCTCGCGCGAGACCGCTCATCACCGGCGATCGTCCGAGCGGTTGCGGTCTCGTACCTCGAAGCCTATCCCGGCCCCGCCACCCGAGAGGTCCTCGCTGACGTGGCGGGTGATCCCTCCCCTCTTGTGCGCGCCCAGGTCGCTCGGGCCGCGCGCGGCCTACCACCCGCCCAGAGGGGTGAGATCGTTCTACCCCTCGCCGCCGACTCGACCCGAGTGGTGCGGATCTCGGCGGCCCGCGCTCTGGCCCCGGTCCCTCAGTCGGCCTGGACATCGGAGGAGCAGTCGATCGTGAGGCGGGCCGCCGCCGAGCTCTTGAACGCTGCCGACCTCAACTCCGACGACCCCGCCGGCATGGCCGAAGTCGGCGACTATCACGCGGAGGGCGGACGCTCGGCCAAAGCCGAAGGCGCGTACCGACGATCCCTTCGACTGGAACCCGCCTTCGTCCCGGCGGCCCTGAGCCTCGCCGAACTCCTGAGGTCGCAGGGCCGCGTTGGCGACGAGCGCGCAACCCTCTCGGGGGCGCTCGACAACGCCCCCGAAACGCCGCTTCTCCTGTATGCCGTCGCCCTTCATGAGGTGCGAGCGGGGCGCCTCGACGAGGCCGCTCACGCCCTTTCGGGCGCCTCGACACTCGACCCCTCCGACGCACGCTTCCCGGTTGCACACGCCCTCGTACTCCAGCGGGAGGCGCGTTCCGCCGCAGCAACGCAGCTCCTCGAGACCGCACTTCCGGCGCTCAGCGATCCCACCTCGGCGCTCCTGACTCTGATCGACCTCTACCGCACAGCCGGCCAGCCTGCGGCAGCCGCGGCGCACGCTCGCACCCTTGCAGACCTCCACCCCGCCGACCCGCGCTACCGCGCCCTACTCGACGAACTGACGGCCGAAAGAAATGCACCCTGAGAGCCGTCGGCCCTCCACCCAGCCATCACGATGAAAACGATGACACGTATACTCACGCGCTCCACACCCACGATCGCAGGGCACGCCCGTGCGCACCGGCGACGTTCCTCGCACGGGCGGGGCCTTCTCGTCTTCGGGGCGATCCTCATCGCCGCAAGCCCCGCAGCAGCCCAACCCGATTCGTCGCTGCCCACCGAAAACGGACGGCTGTCGGCCGAGGAAATCGCGCGTCTCATGGACAACCCGGTCGGCGAGTTGATCCAGCTTCCGTTCCAGTACGACCGGCTCACCATCGACGAACCCGTCTCCGGAACGTCGTTCGACATCTCGACCCTCAAGGTGATCCCCACCTTTCCGCTCGGAAGCGGGTCGTGGCGGGTCGTGAACCGGATCGTCTTCCCATTCGCCGACGTACCCGACGGGGCGGGCACTTCGACCAGCGGTTTCTCCGACCTCACATACGTGGGTGCCTTGACGCCTCGCGAGTCGTCCGACGCCGGACGCGGCAAGTTGATCTGGGCCGTGGGACCGACCCTCGTATTCCCGACCGCCTCCGAAGACTTCCTGGGGCAGGGCAAGTACCAGGCAGGTCCGGCGGCGGCCGCAGCCTATCTGGGGCCGAAGCTGACGCTCGGACTGTTCGGGCAGCATTGGTGGTCATATGCCGGCGATGCGGATCGGCCCGACGTGAGCCAGAGCAACCTCCAGTACTTCTGGTACGTGCGGCTCCCGAACCAGTGGGCGATCGGCGCGGCACCCAACATCACCGTGGACTGGCAGGCCGAGGGGGGAACGGCGCTCGATCTTCCGTTGGGCATCGGGATCAACAAGACCTTGTTTCTCGGTCCACTTCCGGCCCGCCTCTCCGCAGAGGTCAACTACTTCGCGGTGAATTCCGGCGAGGGTCCGTCGCCCGACTGGGGTTTCCGCTTCGCGATCACCCCGGTCGTACCAGCGTTCATGTTGGGAGGGGGACCGTGAACCGATTCCGGCACGAGTTGCGGCGTCCAATGCATCGGATCCGCAGCCGCATGGGCAAGCCGTGAATCCGCAGCCTCCGTTTCGCCTGCTGCTGGGGATCCTCACGGGCGTCCTCTTGTTCGCGCCGCTTTCGACCCAGGGCGCATGGGGAGCCAGTTTGGTGCAGCTCCTCCTGACCGCCGTGCTGATCGCGGCAATCTGGACGGCCCGTGGGGGATGGGTGCGACGAGGAGCGGCCCTCGCCGTCGGAGCTCTGATCGTCCTCACCTGGACGCTGGGCCCCAGCTCCCCGAGGCTTCACCTCGCTGCGCTACTGGTCGGGACTCTGGCCCTCCTCCTGGGTGCGCTGGCCGCCGTGGCCGGAGCCGTGGCCCGGCAGCACGTGGTCACGCTGGATACCGTCCTGGGGGCCTGCCTCGCCTACCTGTTGTTCGGTATCGCCTTCGCAGCGGTGTACGGCCTGCTGATACTGCTTCTCCCCGGCTCCCTCCCCCTTTCTCCGGACGGACGGCCGGATCGCCTCCCCGAGCTGGCGGTCGCGGCGAAGCGCTTTCCCGATCTGCTCTACTTCTCGTTCGCGACACTCTCCACCGCCGACCCCGGCCCCATCGTGCCCGCGCACCCGATGGTGCGGGCGGTGACGACCCTCGAAGCCATCATCGGCCAGCTCTACCTCGCGGTGCTCGTCGCGCGGCTCGTGGGGCTGCATCTGGTGCATGAAGCGGGCGCGAAGACCCCTGCGCACGCGCCACCCCCCTCCCATCCGCCGGCACCGAACTGACAACCCGCGGAACGCTCGCGGCGCACCGGGCTGGCGGGTATGCTCCCGGCCGGCGCGGGAGCGCACTCGCGCCACACAACCCTCGGGTCGGGAGACGAAGCTGCATGTGCACGATCCACAGGGCCGCACCTGCGGTCCTCGCAGTCGCCGCGGGACTTGCCTTCTCGGTCCCGGCGCACGCCGTCGGTCAGACGGAATGGGTCGATCGTTTCGAGGTCTGGGTCGGCGCAGGCGGGTGGGCCGACGGACCGGGAAGCGAGCTTCCGACCGGCTTCCGCTCCGGCGTCGCGCTGAAAAGTGAGGCCGGCGCGGGGCTCCCCCTGGGGCTGGAGGGAATCTACGGCCGGTACCAACCCAGAGGCACACGCCGAATCGTTGCCGAGTACGGGGCCAATCTGACGATCCAATGGAAGGGCGGGAGCGCGGCCGAGGATCACCTCTTCCTGCTGGGCCGTGTCGGGTGGCACCGTCGTTCGGGGTCGGACGAACAAACCGACATAGCCCAAGACGCCCTCGCGATCGGCCCCGAGGTGGGGTGGGCGTGGCCGCTGTCCGACGTCGTCCGTCTCCTATTGGGGCTCGACGCAGGCGTGCTCTGGTACGCCGACGCGCGAGACGGCTCCCGGTCGGTACCCGACAGCGGTGGGCTTGCCCTGCGTTGGGGACTGCGCCTCGGCATCAACCTCGGCACGCCGTTCGGGGCCGGCTTACCCTCCTGAGGGTTGCCCCTCGGCTAGTGTAGTGTCGCCAAAGTCTGGTGACCGCCGAGGGTGCGGAGGCGCCGCGGGCGCGAGGCGGAACGACGCGGCGTAGCGATAGCTACGGCAAGGAGTTCCAACGACGCATCCCGTGGATGCCCCCGCGCCCGACCGGCACCAGGCCTTTGGCCACACTACACTGGGGCCTGTTCACGCTACGGGGATCGCCGCTGCCGAGGCCATTTCGCTGGGCGGCCAAGGAAGAGGGAGCGAGGCGTAGCACCGCTACGTGAGCGAGTGATGACGCCGGCAGCCGGCGAAAGGGCCCGGCCCTGCCGAGTTGCGGCTGAATCGCGCCCCTCGGCGTTGTTCGTCGCCCATTTGACGCTGCCAAACTTCGCTCCTCTCGCCTGGATGGACACGATTTCAGTCGCAACAGCGGTGACCCCCGTAGCGTGAACAGGCCCTAACGCATTGCACCCGGGCGGTGTCCACATGGAGAAGCCCCGGCAAGCGCCCGGGCGCCAGGAACCTTTCGTCGGGGCCAACGTATCGAAACGACAGCCCCCGGTGCGCCTGGCCCCGTCGCTCTCGGATCCCTGGATCCACGGAGGATGGGGCCGAATCGTCTCTGGGGTGTGGGTTCTCACACGGGAGTAGTTCGTGCGGTCGATAACGACGTCGCTCGCTCTCGTCGCAGTCGCCGCCGTCGGCGTCGCCGCGACAGGAGTCGCCCTCCGCCCCGCGGCGGAGACGTCGCACGCCCCCGCTCCGAAAGCCGATCCGACCTCGACCCCCGACCCGGCCTCGACCCCCGATCCAGCCGCATCCGGGTCTCCCACGTTCTTCGGCGCTCCCCCCGGGCTACAACTGTCGAGCGACGTGCCCGACCCGCAGACTCCCTTCCCCGAGATCCGGGAGTTTTTCTTCACGCGCGCCGCGTACTCGGGCTACAGCCGCGGCGGCTGGGGGATGATGGGTCGGGGTCGGGGCTCGTGGTCGACCGACTACCCGGACGCCGACCGCCACTTCATGACGGTCTTGAAGCGGCTGACGAACATCGACGGCTACGACTACGAAAACGTCGTCTCGCTCGCCGACGATGCCCTCCGGCGTTTCCCCTTCATCTATGCGCTGGAGGTCGGCTACATGGATCTGCGCCAGCCCGAGATCACGGGGCTGCGCAACTATCTCGAGGCCGGCGGCTTCCTCGTGATCGACGACTTCTGGGGCCTTCGGGAGTGGGACAACTTCGAGATACAGATGGCGCAGGTCCTGCCGGGTCGAGAGATCGTCGACATCCCCCTCGAACACCCCCTCTTCAACTCGTTCTACGACATCGAGGAGGTGCGGCAGACACCGGCGATCGGGCGCGGCGTCAACGGACGGCCCACCTGGGAGCGTCCCGACGCCAAGGTGCCGATCGTGCGAGGGATCTACGACGACGACGGTAGGCTGATGGTGGTCATCAACTGGAATACCGACCTCGGTGACGCCTGGGAGCACGCCGAAAACCCCTTCTATCCGCTCGAGTACTCGACGTACGCCTACCAGGTGGGCGTCAACATGGTGGTGTATGGAATGAGCCACTGATGGGGGGGCTCTTCGAGGCGCTGTTCAAGTACCGGGCCCTGCTCTTCCAGGAGGGCGAACTCACATTCGCGACACCGTGGCCCATGGCCCTGCTCCTCCTGGGAGCGGCAGCGGTCGCGGTGTTCGCCGTCGCCACGTACGGCTCCGCTCGAGGCCGATCGTCGGCCGGGGATCGAACGGTGCTCGCCACGCTTCGACTCGCGGCGCTGGGCGTGCTCACCTTCTGCTTGATGCAGCCCACGCTCATCCTGTCGTCGACCGTGCCCCAGCGGAACTTCGTCGGCGTGCTCATCGACGATTCCCGCTCGATGACGCTCCCGGGCCAGGACGGGCGCGCGAGGAGCGACTTCGCGGCCGAGGCATTCGCGGCCGACTCCGAACTGGTCGAGGCGCTCTCGGAGCGATTCGCGCTCCGCTTCTTCCGGTTCGCCGACGATGCGGGGAGAGTGCCCGGCCCCGAGGCGCTCGGTTGGGACGGCACCCGGACCGACCTCGCCTCGGCCCTCGACCGGGCACGCGAAGAGCTGTCGTCGGTGCCTCTCTCGGGACTCGTTGTGCTCTCCGACGGCGCCGACAACGCCGGTCGCCCCCTCGCCGAAGCGCTGGTGCCGCTCCAGGCCGCTTCGGTACCGGTGTTCACCGTCGGGCTCGGCGACGAGTCGATCGACCCCGACATCCAGGTCGGGCCGATCGACGTGCCGCGCACCGTCCTCCAGGGGTCGGCCCTGGTCGTCGACGTGCTCGTCTCGAGTCAGGGACTCGAGGGCCGTACCGTACCGATCGTCGTCGAAGACGGGGGCCGAATCCTCGCGCAGGACAGCGCCCGGCTCGAGGGCGACGGTGAACCGACCGTGGTGCCGGTGCGCTTCACCCTCGAAACGCCGGGCCCCCGGCGGCTGCGAGTCCGCGTGCCGGCACAGGACGGGGAGCGGGTGGCCCAGAACAACGTTCGCGAGGTCGCCGTCGACGTGCTCGAGCGCCGGCGCAAGATCCTCTACTTCGAGGGGGAGCCTCGCTACGAGGTCAAGTTCATCCGGCGCGCGGTCGCCGACGACCCGAACATCCAGGTCGTCACCCTCCAGAGAACGGCCGAGAACAAGTTCTATCGAATCGATGTCGACGGCCCCGAGGAGCTGGTCGACGGTTTCCCCGACACCCGCGAGGAGCTGTTCGCCTACGATGGACTGATCCTCGGTAGTGTGGAGGCCAGCTTCTTCACGACCGACCAACTCCGGATGATCGCCGACTTCGTGTCGGAGCGAGGGGGCGGCCTTCTCGCCCTCGGGGGCCGCAATGCCTTCTCGGAAGGGGGCTACCAGGGCACCGCGGTCGACGAGGTGCTGCCGATCGTACTGGAGGCCCCGGCGCGCGATCCGCGGGCCGCCTTCACCAAGGTGAAGGTTCAGCCCACGCCGGCCGGCCGGGCCCATCCGGCCGCCCAGCTTCGCACCGACCGGGAGACGCCCGACTCGCTCTGGGATGCGATGCCCCCGCTTTCGACGCTCAACCGGGTCGTCGGAGTGAAGCCGGGCGCCACCTCTCTCCTGGCGGGCTCGACGGAGGCCGAGGAGCGCATCGTACTCGCACACCAGCGCTACGGGCGCGGCAAGTCGCTCGCCTTCGTGGTGCAGGACGCCTGGGTCTGGCAGATGCACGCCGAGGTTCCCCTCGACGATCTGAGCCACGAGACGTTCTTCCAGCAACTCCTGCGCTGGATCGTGGAGGGTGTGCCCGACCCGGTGGAGGTTCGCGCCGAGCGCGATGCCGTGGAGCCGGGTGAAGCCGTCCGCATCACGGCCACGGTGCTCGACTCCACCTACCTCGAAGTCAACGACGCCTCGGTACTGGCCACGGTCACTTCGCCCACGGGGGACCAGGAGCAGGTGATTCTCGACTGGACCGTCGACGAAGACGGCGTCTACGCGGCAGACGTCACCCCCACCTTCGAGGGCGCCTGGACCGTTGATGTGAGCGCCGCCGACGACGACGTGATCCTGGGGTCCGGAGTCCTCCAGATCACGGCCGGTCCGAGCGACGTGGAGTACTTCGACGCGGGACGACGCACGCCGGTCCTGGAGCGCCTGGCCGAAGAAACCGGGGGGCGCTACTACGAGCCCGACGAGCTTTCGCAGCTGCCGGAGGACCTCCAGTTCACAGGGGCCGGTGTGACGCTCACCGAAGAGCGCGACCTCTGGGACATGCCGATCCTCTTCATCGTCCTCCTCGGCCTCGTCGGCGCCGAGTGGGGCTACCGGCGCATGCGGGGGTTGGTGTGAGCCGGGCGCGTCGTCGAGGGGGCGCTGCGGTCGCGGGAGTGCTCTGTGCCGGCCTCCTCGCGTCGCAATCCCTCGCCGGACAGGACACACATCTTCTCGTGGTCGTCGGAATCGGCGGCGACCCCGAATACGCCGAGCAGTTTCTCGAGTGGGGTACGACGCTGCGGTCGGCGGCAATGACCGAATACGGCCTTCCGGCCGAGCGGGCGATCCTGTTGGGCGAAGACCCCGACGCGAGTGCCGATGTGACCGGTACCTCGCGCCGCGAAGGGATCGAGTCGGAGCTCGCCGGGCTCGCGACTCGAGCGCAGCCCGACGATCGGGTGCTCGTCGTGCTGATCGGGCACGGGTCCTTCCGCGGCGCCGCGGCCACCTTCAACCTCCCCGGCCCCGACCTGCCTGCATCCGAACTCGGCGACCTGCTCGACGCGCTCCCGACGTCCAACGTCGCCCTCGTGAACACCGCGAGCGCGAGCGGCCCCTACGTGGAGATGCTCTCGGCGCCAGGGCGTACGGTGATCACGGCCACCGCCAGCGGCAGCGAGCGCAACGTCACGCAGTTCGGGGGCTTCTTCGTCGAGGCGTGGACGGGCGACACCGCCGACCTCGACAAGAACGGGGTCATCTCGCTCCTCGAGGCCTTCCAGTATGCCCGCAGCGAGACCGCCCGGTTCTACGAGGAGCGCAATCTGCTGCTGACCGAGCACGCCCTCCTCGACGACGACGGCGACTCGGAAGGCACGAGGGAGCCGTCGATCGACACCTCCGACGGGGCGGTCGCCGCGACCTTCACCCTCGGGTTCCCCGGCCGACGCGCCGCGGCGCAAGACGAGGCGACGGCCACCCCGACCTCCGACGACCCCGAGTTGAATCGCCTCTACCAGGAGCGGGCCGAACTCGAGGGTCGGGTGGCGGAGCTCCGTCGCCTCCGGGACGCGATGGATCCCGAGGTCTACGAGCAGGAGCTCGAGGCGCTCCTCGTCGACCTGGCCCTCAAGAATCGCGAGATCCGAGCGATCGAAGGGGGCGGATGATCCGCGTCGCCGTCGCCGCGGCCGCACTGTGCGCGGCGACCGCCGTTTCGCCTCAGCGCTCGGCGGCTCAAGACCTTTCCGCGGCGCGGGCCGCTCTCCACGTGGGCGACTACGACGGAGCCCTCGACCTCGCCGAGAGCGGCGGCTCGGGCGCGCCGGCGCTGCGACTCCGCGCACGAATTCTCCTTGAGGTCGGTCGTGCCGACGAGGTGATTCGGCTCCTCGGCGGGCCCGAGGGTCCCGCGCCCTCCCCCGAGCTCGAGCGCTGGCTCGGTGAGGCCCTGCTGGCCCGAGGCCGCTGGGACGAGGCCGATGGAGCGTTCGAGCGGGCCGAGGCCGGGGGGGCGTCGGATGGCGTCACTGCCCGCCTCCGTCGCGGCGAGCTTCTGCTGCGGCGCGGTCGTCAGGAGGAAGCATTCGATTTGTTCGATACCTTCATCGACGTCTACAACTCCGGGAGGCGCCTCAGCGCGGAAGACCTGATGGCAGTGGGTACGGCCGTCGCCTATCTCGGCCAGCGCACCCCGGTACTTTTCCAGGATGCCCTGAAGGCGCTCGACGAGGCCGCCGCGCTCGCCCCCGGCGACCCACGACCGAGAGTGGCGGTGGGCGATCTCTTTCTGGCGAAGTACAACGCGCCCGAGGCTCACGCCGCGTATCGAGCCGTCCTGGCCGACAACCCCCGCCACCCCGGAGCGCTCGTAGGGGAGGCGAGGGCGCTGAACTTCGATGGCGCACCCGGCGCGATGGCCCTCGTGCAGCACGCCCTCGAAACCAACCCCGATCACATCGGGGCCAGGGTTTTTCTCGCGCGCCAGCGAATCCGTAGCGAGGCCTATGGCGAGGCCCGTGAAGAGGCCGAACACGCCCTCGAGGTCGACCCCCGAAGTCTCGAGGGGCTCTCGATCCTCGCAGCCGTTCACTTCCTTCGCGGCGACGAAGCGGCCTTCGCGGCCACCCGCGACCGGGCGCTCGCGCTGAACCCGTCGTATCCCGACCTCTTCAACACCGTGGCGGAGTTGGCCGTCGACACGCGCAAGTACGCCGAAGCCGTCGAACTCGCGCGTCAGGCCGTGGCACGCGACTCCCTGTCGTGGTGGGGGTGGGGAATCCTCGGTACCAACCAGCTGCGGACCGGGATGCTGGAAGACGGTCAGTCGAACCTGGAGCGAGCCTTCGAGGGAGACCCCTACAACGCTTGGTTCAAGAACAGCCTCGACCTGCTCGACACCTTCGACCAGTACCGGATCGTCGAGACGCCCCACCTCGAGATCATGCTCCACGGGAGCGAGGCCGACGTGCTCGAGCCCTACGTCGTGGCGGTGGCCGAAGAAGCCTACGCCGCCCTGCGCGATCGGTACGGGATGGAACCCCCGACCCCCGTGCGCCTCGAGCTCTTCCCGCGGAGCGCGGACTTTTCGGTGCGCACCTTTGGACTGGTCGGGCTCGGGGCGCTCGGCGTGAGCTTCGGCAGTACGCTGGTGATGGACTCGCCGTCGGCGCGCGACCCCGGACAGTTCAACTGGCAGAGCACGCTCTGGCACGAGATGGCGCATGCCTACCACCTCGCCATGAGCGAGCACAACGTGCCGCGTTGGTTCAGCGAGGGTCTGGCCGTGCGGGAGCAACGGGTGGCACGCTCCCACTGGGGCCACCGGGCGTCGCCCGCCTGGCTCCAGGCCTACGATGCCGGTGAGATGCCTCCGGTCTCGCGACTGAACGAGGCCTTCGTGCGCCCCGCGTTTCCGGGCCAGGTGGTGTTGGCCTACTACCAGGGATCGCTCGTCTTCGACTGGATCGAGGAGGGGTGGGGCTTCGACGTGATCCGTTCGTTCCTGACCGGCTACCGGGATCGGCGGACCACCAACGAATTGGCGTCCGACCTGCTTGGTCTCTCGACCGACGAGCTGGACGAGGGCTTCGACGCCTACGTCCGAGAGCGCTTCGAAACCGAGTTCGGCTCGGTGACCGGCGGACTCCCCTCCTCCCCGTTCGGCGGTGCGCCGGCAGCCGGGGCGCGTCCGAACGACATCGACGGGCTTCGCTCCCAGGCGCGCCGACAGCCGGGCGACTTCATGGCGCGCCTGCGGCTGGGCCGGGCCCTCGTCGACGCCGAGCGATACGACGAAGCCGAACCCGAGTTGCGCGCCGCGCTCCGGCTTTTCCCCGGGTACGGAGGCACCGACGGCCCGTTCTACCAGCTGGCGCGGATCCACGAGGCGCGGGGTGAAACCCGCGAAGCCGCCGACGCCCTCCGCGCGGCGGCCCGACTCGACGAGTCGGCCTTCGCGGCGCTTCAGCGAGAGGCGGAGTTCCGCAACCAGCTCGGCGACGACGAAGGCGAGCTTCTCGCGCTCCAGCGTGCCGTCGAAGTCTACCCGTACGACGCGGCCGCCCACGAACGATTGGCCGAGCTGTACACGGCCGCCGGAGACCATGCGGCCGCCGTGATCGAACGCACGGCCGTCGTCGGGC
>JANQNV010000263.1 GCA_028279425.1 Longimicrobiales bacterium
GCGCGGTGGTGTACGGGTCGTGCATCTGGGGTCGTCCCGCCACGCAGGCCGACGCCCGGGCCCTGCATCGACAGATGCGCTCGACGCGATACGGATACGGCCGGGCCACCCGGTGGCGCGTCGTCTTCGCAGCCCACGGGGCCACCGAAGCCCTCCAACGCCAAGCGGCCCGAGACGAGCTGCTGACGGTACTCCCGGCAGACGCCTTGTTCTGACGCCCGAACTGCTTCGATACTCCCTCCGTTTCCCCCCTCCCCAACTGCCACCCGCTGGAGACCGATCGCATGAACGAATTGGACTTGGCTGAACTCGGCGCGCTGATCCAGAACCTCGCTGCCCAGTGGGGCCTCAAGGTGCTGGGTGCCGTCGCCGTCATCCTCATCGGCCGCGTCGTCGCCGGCTCCCTTCGGAGTGGCGCCAGGAAGGCGCTGACCCGAGCCGACTTCGATCCCACCCTCGTGCCGTTCCTCGCCAATCTCGTCTTCATCGCCATGATGACGTTCGTGTTGGTATCGGCCGCGGGGCTCGTCGGTATCCCCGTCACCTCATTCGTCGCCATCATCGGTGCCGCCGGTCTCGCGGTGGCGCTCGCCTTCCAGGGCACCCTGTCGAACTTCTCGGCCGGAGTCATGCTCCTGACGTTCCGGCCCTTCAAGGTCGGCGACCTCGTGGATGCCGGCGGTGTGATGGGCGTCGTCCAGGAGATCGGCATCTTCGTCACCACGATCCACACCCTCGACAACGTGAAGATCATCGTGCCCAACACGTCGATCTCGGGAAGTACCATCAAGAACTTCTCGGCGCTTCCGACCCGACGGATCGATCTCGTCGTGGGGGTGGGCTACGGCGACGACCTCAACGTCGCGATGAAGACCATCAACACGGTGCTGTCGGAGGAGTCACGCATCCTCGAGAGCCCCGCACCCCAGGTGGCGGTGAGCGAGATGGCCGACTCGAGCGTGAACTTCGTGGTCCGGCCGTGGGTCAACGCCGAGGACTACTGGGACGTGCGCTTCGGCCTCACCAAGGAGCTCAAGGAGCGACTCGAAGCGGCGGGGTGCGAGATTCCCTTCCCGCAGCGCGACGTGCACCTGTACCAGGAAAACGCGCCCATCTCGGCCGCCTGACGGCCGATCGCGAGCGTCAGCCGCCGACGCCGAACTGGACCCCCGCACCGAGGGCCCACCCGCTCAGATTCATGGAGCGGGGGGTCCCCGGTGGGGGCGTTCCATTCCACTCCACGCTCGGGAAGTCCCGAACCAGGTAGGCGCCCTCGATGAAGAGGTTCATGCCGGCCACCGCCCACGCCTGGCCGAGCAGGAGCCCCGCCATGAAGCTCTGGGCGGAGCCTGCCGTCGCCGAGCCGTCTTCGGCCACCACCTGGAGGCCACTCACCTCCATCAGCCCGGAGCGTAGCCCGAAGTAGGTGCCCCACGCATCGTAGCTCGCATAGAGCGACACGGCGGGTAGGCTCCGCACCGCCCCCTTGAGTTCGATCGAAGGCTCACGCGCCTCGAATCCGCTGGCCTGGCCGTAGCCGAGGCCGAGTTCGAACGTCCACACATCGACGAGCGGCACGGAGGCCGACACCTGCTCGATGTCGTAGATGTTGATCGTGTCGACGCCCTCGGCGGTACGCTCCACCCGCATCTCGCGCCAGACGATCCGCACCGAATCGTCGGGGACCGGCGCCGGCCCCACCTCGCGTCGCAGCGTCGCGACCTCGAACAGGATTTCGAGGCCGAACGACTTCATGCCGTCGGAGCGCACCCGATCGTGCTCCGGTGACAAGCCCCCGACGTTGGCGAAGAACGACAGATCCGAGAATCGGTTGGCCAGTGAACCGAGGAAGCCGTACTGCCCCGCTGCCGGGTTCGGCGCAACGAGCAACGCCCCGACGAGGAGGACGAACCGAGTCGCGACCCGGACCACTACACGTCGAGGTTTTTGACGAAGCGCGCGTTCTTCTCGATGAAGGTCCGGCGCGGCTCCACATCCTCGCCCATCAGGCGATCGAACAGCTGCGAGGCGAGGGCTCCATCGTCGATCTCGACCCGCATGAGGGTGCGCGTGTCGGGATCCATCGTCGTCTTCCAGAGCTGGTCCGGGTTCATCTCGCCGAGCCCCTTGTAGCGCTGGATGTTGACCCCCCGGGTTTCGCCGTCCTTACCAGCGAAACGCTTCAGGTACTCCTCGCGCTCCGACTCGTTGTAGGCGTACAGCTCCTTCTTGCCCTTCTGGAGTCGATACAGCGGCGGCTGGGCGATGTAGATGTACCCGGCCTCGATCAGCTCCGGCATCTGCCGGAAGAAGAAGGTCAGGAGCAGCGTCCGGATATGCGCGCCGTCCACGTCGGCGTCGGTCATGATGATGATCTTGTGGTAGCGCGCCTTGCTCAGGTCGAAGTCGTCTCGAATCCCGGCACCGATCGCCGTGATCATCGCCCGGATCTCGTCGTTCGACAGGATCTTGTCGATCCGCGCTCGCTCGGTGTTCAGGATCTTGCCCTTGAGCGGCAGAATGGCCTGGTACTGGCGGTCGCGACCCATCTTCGCGGAGCCCCCGGCGGAATCGCCCTCCACGAGGTAGATCTCGCACATCGCCGCTTCCGACAACGAGCAGTCGGCGAGCTTGCCCGGGAGGATGCCGCCCTCGAGAGCGCTCTTTTTTCGCGCGAGGTCCCGCGCCTTGCGGGCCGCCTCGCGGGCGCGAGCCGCCTGAAGCGACTTCTCGATGATGGCCTTGGCCGCCTTGGGGTTCTCGTCGAGGAACATCGCGAGTTGTTCGTTGACCGCCGCCTCGACGGCCCCCCGCACTTCGCTGTTGCCGAGCTTCGTCTTGGTCTGCCCCTCGAACTGGGGCTCCATCACCTTCACGCTCAGGACGCAGGTCAGCCCTTCCCGCACATCGTCACCCGACAGGCTTTCGTCCTTCTTGAAGATCTTGTTCTTGCGCGCGTAGTCGTTGATCGTCCGCGTCAGCGCCGCCTTGAGCCCCGTGAGGTGGGACCCGCCCTCGTGGGTGTTGATGTTGTTGACGAAGGTGTGGGTGTTCTCACTGAACCCTTCATCGTACTGGAGGGCCAGCTCGATCTCCGCCTCGGGCTTCTCCGCCTCGAAATAGACGATGCTGTCGTGCAACGGCTTGCGGCGTCCCCGCAGGTACTCCACGTACTGGGCGAGCCCACCCTCGTACTGGTACTCCTCCCGCACGGTCTCTTCTTCGCGCTCGTCGATGAGCACGATCTTGAGTCCCTTGTTGAGAAACGCGAGCTCGCGCAGGCGGTGCGAGAGGGTGTCGAAATTGTAGACGGTCTCGGTGAAGATCTCATCGTCCGGCTGAAACGACACCGTCGTGCCCGTGCCGGTGGCGGCACCGAGGTTCTCCAGCTCCTTGGTCTTGATGCCCCGCTCGAAACGGTGGTGGTACTTCTGACCCCCGCGGCGTACGGTGACCTCGAGCCAGCTCGACAGGGCGTTCACGACCGATACACCGACGCCGTGAAGTCCACCCGACACCTTGTAGGTGTCCTTGTCGAACTTCCCGCCCGCGTGGAGCGTGGTCATCGCCAATTCGACGCCGGGCACCTTTTCGACCGGATGGATGTCGACCGGAATCCCTCGCCCGTCGTCTTCGACGGTGATGGCCTCGCCCTCGTGGATCGTGACGATCACCTGAGAGCAATATCCCGCCATCGCCTCGTCGATGGAGTTGTCGACGACCTCGTATACCAGGTGATGGAGCCCGCGGGTGGAGGTCGAGCCGATGTACATGCCGGGGCGCTTGCGTACGGCCTCCAGCCCCTTGAGGACCTGGATCTGCCCCGCAGTATAGTCGCCGCCCTTCTTCTTGTTGTCGTCCGCCATGGAACGGTGCCTCTCCGCTTCTTGGTAGTCGGTACGCCCGCCTCGGAAGGCGAGTCCTGCGTCTCTCAGCCGTCCTGCGAGAGGACGAACACCAGCTTTTCGAGCGCTCCCGCGTCTCGATCCTCGTTCAACCGCTCGAGGATGCGGCCCTTGATCATGTTCAACTCCATCAACCACGCACTCGACCGCACCTCGACGAAGAGGGTGGCCTCCGATACCGAGCGAGCCCGGGTCACCTCGGCGATCTTCGGTCCGACGCGCTCCGCCCACTCGTCGAGCACCGACACCCGTTCGACCTGTTGCTTGACGCCCTGGCCCTCCAGGAACGCATCCATGAAGTCGCCGATCTTCTCCGGCGCCCGCCGCGGCTCCGGCACCGCGCGAGCGCGCGACCCGTCCGAGCGGCCGTATCCGGGCCGGCGAGGGCCCCCAGCCGGCGAGCCCCTCACGTCTCGATCACTCCCGAGCGGATTCCCCACCGAGGTAAGGTCCCCCGTCGCACCTTGACGTCGCTGTCTTTCGGAGCCGTCAAGATGACCTGCCCCGTCTCCTCACGCTCGATGAGGTCGAGAATCCGCTCACTGCGCCCATCGTCGAGTTCGGCGAAGACGTCGTCCATCAAGACGATCGGCTCCTGCCCTCGCGCCGTGCGGATGGTCTCCGCCTCCACGAGTCGAAGGGCGAGGGCCGCCGTGCGCCTTTGCCCCCCCGACCCGAAGTCGCGCACTTCGAGCGGACGATCCGTAGCCAGAGATACCGTTGCGTCGTCGCGGTGCGGCCCCACCACGGTCGTTCCCATGCGGCGTTCCCGCTCGGCCGAGGCCTCGAGCGCGACGCGGTACGCCTCCGACCAGTCGCCCGCGCCTGCATCCGGGTCGAGCGACACGTTGGGCCGATACGCGAACCCGGCGATTTGCCCACCCGACACCTCCGAGTAGTAGCCTGTGAAGCTCGACGACATCGACTCGATCCAGTCGGCGCGCGCCTCCATCACCGCCGCACCGGAGCGCACCAGGGCGTCGTCCCAGACGTGTACGACCGCGGATGGGCGACCGTCCTTCAAGGCGGCGTTCCGCTGCTGCAAGGTGCGTCGGAACGCCTGAAGCGAGCGGAGATATCCGGGCGCGTTGAGCGACAGCACGATGTCGAGGAATCTCCGTCGCTCGGCGGGCCCTTCGTTGATGATCGATACGTCGGCGGGCGAAAACACGACGGCGGCGAGCCGCCCCAACCCATCGGAGAGACGCTCGGGCTCGTGCCCGTCGATGGTAACTTTCTTGCGACGCCCCTTCTTCTGGAACGCCGCGGCAACCTCGACCGACGCAGCCGCCTCATCGGGCGAAGTCAGGCTACCGACGATCCGGAAGACGTCGTGATCGAAACCGATCAGCTGTTCGTCTCGCGCTCCTCGAAACGAACGGAACGTCTCGAGGTAGTAGATCGCCTCCAGGAAATTGGACTTCCCCTGAGCGTTCTCACCCACCAGGGCGAGGCCCTCGGGGGGGATCTCGAGGTCCTGGACGCCGAGGTTTCGAAATCGCCGGACGGACAGGTGTGTCAACCGCACGCGACGCTCGGGAGGAGGGCGGGTCGGGGCATCCCGAAATTTACGAAATCCCCGTCTCGGTGACTACCCGTTGCCACCTTCTAGCGTTGTCAGCGTATCACGTTCTAGCATGTGGGAATCAACACCATTCTCCCGGAGTCTTTCGATGAGCTGCACTCGTGCCTTTCGCGTCTTGGCGCTTGCCCTGCTCGCCGTCGCCCTCTCGGCCTGTGCAAGCGACCCGAAGTTCCCGGGCAACCGCGAGACCTATCAGGCCACCGTCCGGGTCAACAACGAGAACTCCCAGCTCAGCAACTTCACCGTTCACCTGGTCGCAGCGACCGGACAGCGCCGCAGACTCGGGAACGTCAACCTCAACGAGGTCACGGAGTTCGGAGTCAACCGCCCCAGCTCGGCCGGCGAATACCAACTGATGGCCGAGCTGATCACCGGCTCCAACGTCTTCTCTCCGAGATTCACCCTGCGGGAGGGGGATCAGGTGACCTGGGAGCTCCGGCGGAACCGCGTCTTCTTCGACGGAAACTTCCGCGAGGGCCGCTGATCCGGACTCACCGCCCCTTGAAGTCCGGCGAGCGCTTCTCCAGAAAGGCCGTCATGCCCTCCTTCATGTCGTCGGTCGACGCCAGGAGGCCGAACAGCGACGACTCGAAGGTGAGCCCATCGGCCATCGGGCTGTCGGCGCCCCGGTATATCGATTCGAGAGCCATCCGAAGCGCGACCGGCCCATGACGAGTGATGCGCCGGCCCAGCTCCTTCGCTTTGTCTAGAAGCTCACCTCGCGGTACGACGGAGGTCACGAGTCCGATCGTCGCGGCGCGCTCGGCGGCGACGTGATCACCGGTCAAGGTGAGCTCGATCGCCCGGCCCAGCCCGATCAAGCGCCCGAGGCGGATGGTTCCCCCGTAGCCCGGAATGATACCCAACCCTACCTCGGGAAGCCCAAACCGGGCGTTGTCTGAGGCCATTCGGATGTGGCAAGCGAGGGCCAACTCGCAGCCGCCACCCAGCGCATACCCGCCCACGGCCGCGATCACGGGCTTCGGGAAACGCTCGATCGCGAGAAAGACCTCCTGGCCCTCGCGGCTGACCTGGACGCCGGTCACCGCATCCATGGTGGCGAGTTCACCGATGTCGGCCCCCGCCACGAACGCCCGTTCGCCCGCCCCCGTGAGGATGACTCCGCGCACGTCGTCATCGCTGCGCAACTCGGCGAAAACCTGGCCGAGCTCGGCAATGACCTCGGCGTTCAGGGCGTTCATCTTGTCCTGTCGGTCGATCGTCACGACGGCCAGTTCGCCGTCCCATTCCACACGCACGAAGTTCAGGTCGGTCATCGGCTTCTCTGGATCCCCTGGTTGGATTCGCTGGCGCCCGGCATCGCCCTACCACCAGCCCGCCGGCCCGTTGCCGAGGCGGAGGGGAAACGGTGAAGGCGCGATACGGCCCAAAGCTACGTCGACACCAGGCGGCGTTGAAGACGACCCATCGCACCGTGGATAAACCCCCAATGGGCGACTACCTTATCGCGCCCTGCTCACCGTCCGGACAAGGAGTCGGTTCCCATGAGTCGTTCGCTCAACAAGGTCATGCTCATCGGCAACGTGGGGAGCGATCCCGAGATTCGTGCGACGTCGTCCGGGGCGCGCGTCGCGAAGGTCTCCCTGGCGACGAACCGCTCGTTTCAAGACCGGAACGGTCAACAGCAGGAGAAGACGGAGTGGCACCGACTCACCTTCTTCGGTCGACTGGCCGACATCGTCGACCAGTACGTCAAGAAGGGTGACCGCCTCTACACGGAAGGGCGCCTGGAGTACTCCCAGACCCAGGACGACAAGGGCAACACGCGCTACTGGACCGACATCGTGGTCAACGAGATGGTGATGCTCGGGTCCAGCGGCGGCGACACGGGATCAGGCTTCTCGCCCTCCCCCCCGACCGCCGCGGCGAGCACGCCCAAGCCGCTCTCCCAACCCGACGACGATCTGCCTTTTTGATCGGAGCCCCTTCCGAAGGGGAGCCGTCAGCACCCCTCGAGGGCGGGGTCGGACTCCCAGAGTCCCATGAGGTAGCTCTCATACCGCTCCGCATTCCGTCGGTAGTCCTCGAGCCAGACATCGAAGGGCGGAAGCGCGACTCGTTGCGAGAGCCACCACGTGGCGTCGCGCACCATGGCGGAGTAGGTCCGGTCGGGAGGCTCCGGTCGGCCTGCTTCCCGGCCGGCCTTCTCGGCGAGGATGTAGATCTCGTCGGGCGATAAATAGAGGAGCAGATCGGCGAGCTGAGCCGAGCAGTACTCGAGGTACTTCGCTCGCAGCGTCGCCTCGGGGTCGGTACCGTCGTGCTCGGCGGTCGACTCCGCTTCGGTGGCCATTGCGCACGCGCCCGTTCTATTCGGAATCCGGACCCGAAGAGGGTCCACGAGCCCGGAAACATCCGGCTCGCGCCCCCATGGTGGGCCTGAAGTCCCCACGCGCGCAAGTACTTACTGACGAACCGGGGCTGTGGGGGGACCCGTCGCTCACCGCGAGCGGCAGAGGCTGAGCACGCGCGAGATCGCGCGCCCCCTGGCTGGGGCGGCGCCTACTCGGCTACTGGGGAAGCGGGACAGCGTCGCTGTCGAGACCAGACGCCCCCAGGCCGCCCGGAGTGTCACGGAGGTGTCGGTAGATCGACCGGCGGGTCAACCCGTAGAGAACGACGCGACTGAGGAACTCGGGATCCGTCTTCTGCACCTCTTCCGCCTGGGCCGCGATATCCCGAGGAAGACGCACCTTCAAATCTACGGAACACGTTTCCCACATGCGCTGACTCCAACGGGCATGAAAAATGTTGAAAAGTTGAAAACTCCGTGGAGACTCCCATCGCGGAGAGAGCCCCCTGCCGGAGCCACCTCGTGGGTAGCAGCCTGACCGGCGGACGACAAGAATAGAGACAGATTTCGACCCGCGCAAGACCAGACGAGAACTTTGTGGCGCGAAAACCGCAACACACTCAAGCCGTTGCATAACAACGACTTACGAAATCGTCCCAGAATCGAAAATTCAGGCGTTCCCCCGAAGAGACACATGGGTATTTTTCGAATTTTTTTTCGGGGATGCGGCAGGATTCCGCCACGATTCCGGGCACCAGCCCGGAAAAATGGGCCTGCGCTGTTGCAGGCTTTTTACAAAAAATTGCGTTCTACGGAAGCGACGATCGAAGGAACGCGGACAGCGTGTGATCGTCGAAGATGTCGAAGCGTCGACGGATCGCCGAGACGCCCTCCTCCCGGAAGACGGCCGCGGTGCGCCACATCCTCGCCGTATCGTCGGTGTGGAACTGAATCGCGCCCTCCCAGCCGCGCTCGCGGGGCCAGACGAGGAGCTGGGCGACCCACTCCTTTCCGGTCGCGCGGAAGTGTCGCACCGCAACGGCGACAGGGGTGCCGTCGGCGGTGCGCGGCCCGGCGTCGGCCGCCGCCTGATCGATCAGGTGGGCGTCCCGGTTCGACTGGAAGTCCGCCATCCAAACCGACAGCGGCGGAAGCGGGAGGAGCTCGGCGCAGAAGGCGGCGAGGTCTTCGAGGGACACATCCGGCTGAGGCGTCGAGGCCGTAAGCGGACGGCAGGCCCTGACCACCTCACGCAACCCCTCGCGGGGGATGATGTTGAGCAGGTCGCGTCCCTGCCGACGTCGGTAGGCGAGGTAACGCTCGCGAAGCGCGACGGTGGCCGGCGAGGCGCGGGACGGCGCAGGCGGCGGCTGGGCAGCGATCGGCATGCCCCGGCCTTCGGGAGACATCAGTGCACCGTCCGCGAAGCCGAGGTCGTGCGAGGGATCGGCGTGGTCGTGAATCCCCGTCCGCGGTCCCTAATCCTCGAGAGCGTCTCTCGCGCGCCGAAGGTGCGGGTCAATTCGGCCACCGCCTCGTAGCGCGTGGGGTCGAATCGTCGAAGGAGCCGCACGAGGCCGGCCCGGATGTGCGTCATCTGAGTCCGGAGTTCACCCAGGTCGTGCGGGAGCGCGAAGCGTACCTCGCACCCACCCGTGGCCGCAGGACTCGACGGCACGATCCGCCGCAACGAAGCGTCCGGAAACGCTTCGAGCAACGCGGACTCCAACTGCTCGTCACGGGCATCCGTCGGCGTGCGGAAGACGAGAGCGTTCCCATCGTAGTCCAGGTGCGCGCGGACCACACGGCCTCTCCCGAGGATGAAGCGGACGGAGGTACCGTCGTGCAGGTCCAGATCGCGGCAGATGTCGCGAAAGCCCAGCCTCAAGAGGGTGGGACGGGTGAGCGGGCCGTACCCCGCCCGCTCGAGGACGCGCATACCGACCTGGAAGCAGAACCGGTCCAACTCTGAACGAGAACCACCCCGAGCGACCGCCCTCACGAGGTTGTGCAGGTGATCGAGGGTCGGCTCGTACACCCAGTCGAGGACGACGAGTTCACCCGACAGGTCGAGCGACTTCACCTCGCCACTCCCCAGATCGACCACCTCCGCATGCGAGGCGTAGCGCCCCTCGAGCACAACCGCGAGCCCCACGTCCTTGATCCGCCCGCCGGGGACCTCGATCTCGTGCACGTCCCGATACTGCACGACCGCGCGCGTCAGCGGAAGCTCGCACACCCCGGGTACATCGGCCATCGCCTCGGGCCGCGTGTCGTGGGACGAGTGGGTCTGCATGGGCGCCTCTCAGGTGGGTGCCGGATCTCGAGCCGGGTTGGTACGATAACCATCTGTTTATACCGGCGGCAAGGAAAACCGGTGCGCCTTGCCGAGGCGAACCGCCGCCGGCACCTTACCCTGTCATGCACGTGCCCGAGACCGACCCCCAGCCGTCCGAAGCGACGCCTCCACCCGAGACTCGCCGTACCGTGGGTCGGCTGTCGCGCGACGGTCGTGAGTGGACGTGTATGCTCGTGACCTACGGGTCGGAGGGCGACGGGTGGCGGGGACGGTTCGAGTTCGAGTCGGACGCGCCGCTTCCGGGTGAGGGCAACCTCGCCACCGCGGCCATCTTCGTAGAGGCGTCGGAAGCCGCGATCCAGGGGAAGGCCCGCTCGATGGGTCATCCGCTCATCTCGGCTCTTCTCGACTCGGCACTCCACATCCGCGAGCAGGAACGAGCCAGCTCCCCATTCCTGAAGCGGTGGTTCCGGGCGGTACTCGCCGAAGACGCTCTCGCGCGCGACGAAGAAGCCCTCACCGATACGGCAGCCGCCGACCTCGACCAGCTCCGTTCGCTCTATGCGTCGTACCGCATGGATCAGGTCGCGCACTTCATCGCCCTCGTGCACCCGGAGGACTTCCACCGGGCCGTCGACCAGATCCTGGACGGGCAGAAGATCGACTTCGCGGCTCGCGATCGCCTTCAGCTGGCCATGATCGTCGTCGAGTTCATCGAAGCGCGCCTCCCGCTCCCTCCATTCGAGACGTGGATCCTCGACTTCCTCGCGCATCGTGACGAGTACGGCGCCTACTCACACGCGCTCCACCGCGAGGGCCTCGCGCCTCACTCGGCCACGTAGCGACTCGCCAACGCGGTGTAGCGGGCGGTCTGGTCGCGGACCCAATCCGGCCCCCGATCCAACTCGCGTGCGAGGAGCGCGCCCACCTGGGGCGCGGCCGCCACGCTCGCCCGGGCCCCCAGCAGGAGGCTCCGTGTGCGACGAGCCATCACGTCTTCGATCGATCGGGCCATTTCTTCGCGGGCGGCCCAGACCACCTCGGCTCGGAGCGCGGGAAGGTCGGGGTGGAGTGGTTGGCCGAGTTCGGGCTCACTTCGGATGAGGTCGAGCAACTCGGGGGCATCCGCACCGTACACGGCCAGGTCGTGGAAACGGTCGGCCGAGGGATGATACCCGTGGATCTGAAGCGTCTTCGTAGGACAGGGCACGCTGTCGAGGCCCGCCAACACGGCCGCGTGGTCGACCGTGTCTTCGGCCATCTTACGGTATGTGGTCCACTTGCCCCCCGTGATCGTCACGAGACCCGACGACGAGATCTGCAGCGTGTGATCGCGTGACAGCGACGCCGTATCGTCGGCATCGTCCGCGCCGACCAACGGGCGGAGACCGGCGAACGCACTCAGCACGTCGGACGGCCCGGGGTCTTCGGTGAGGTAGCGAGCCGCATGCTCCAGGACGAACGAGATCTCCTCGCCGAAGGGCCGGGGCTCTGGCGACACCTCGTCGACCGGCGTATCGGTCGTGCCCACGATGACTCTCCCGTTCCACGGCACCGCAAAGAGCACCCGCCCATCGTCGGTCTCGGGCACCATGATGGCGGAGTCGCCCGGTAGGAAACGACGCTCCAGCACCACATGGATTCCCTGACTCGGACGGATCATCGCACGCGCATCCGGGTCGTCCAGTCGGCGAACACCGTCGGCGAACGGCCCGGTGGCGTTGATCACGGTGCGCGCCTCGACCGTCGCCTCGGAGCCGGTCTCGAGGTCGCGCACGCGCACCCCCGATACGAGACCGTTGATCCCCTTCTCGAGGCCCACGACGGGCGCATAGTTGACCATGACCGCCCCCTGTCCCACCGCGGTGCGGGCGAGGTGCACGAGAAGGCGGGCGTCGTCGAACTGCCCATCGTGGTAGACGACTCCTCCCCGGAGCCCGTCCGTCTCGATCGTGGGCAGGCGGGCGATGGTTTCGGACTTCGAGAGCATCTTCGACGGCCCAAAGCCGTACTTACCCGCCAACGCGTCGTACACCTTGAGGCCGATGCCGTAGAAGGGTGCCTCCCACCAGTCGTAGTTGGGCACCACGAAGGCGAGGTCGCGCACGAGATGAGGTGCATTCTGCCGCAGGATGCCCCTCTCCCGGAGGGCATCCATGACCAGAGGGATGTTGCCCTGCCGAAGGTAGCGCACGCCGCCGTGAACCAGCTTGGTGCTCCGGGTCGACGTGCCCTTGCCGAAGTCGTGCGCCTCGAAGAGGGCTACATCGTAGCCGCGGGCGGCGGCATCGACCGCGACGCCCACCCCGGTGGCGCCGCCTCCCACCACCACGAGATCCCACCGACGACCCCGCCCTTCGATTCGTGCCCACATCTCTTCGCGATTCATGCTGCTCCTCTATCGGACCGAACCGCGGGCGAAGGTCGCCTCCGAGTGATCACGGAACCGTTGACCCACGGCGAGGTGTAAGGATACCTTGGTAAGCTGACGAGTTGTTTTCTTAGTTGAGGAGCGTGATTCCTTTGGAAGTGACCATCCAGGACAACGAGAGCCTCGAGCGGGCCCTGCGCCGGTTCAAGCGCAAGGTCCAGCGTTCCGGGCTCTACTCCGAGCTTCGGAAGCGCCGCTTCTACGAGAAGCCGAGCGCGCAGCGCAAGCGGAAGCGGGAAGCCGCGATTCGCCGCGAGCGCCGTCGCCAGCGCCGCACGGAGCGTCGCTAGGCCGCGATCCGAATCCCGGACGCCTGGACGAAGAGGACCTCCCGCCCACGGGGGGTCCTCTTCTTCGTTGGCGCACCGGCCGCCCATCACCCCGAGCCGAGGTCGATCGCAACGGGGGTGTCGCCGGAATAGTCGTAGAAGCCCTGGCCGGTCTTCCTCCCGAAACGGCCGAGAGCCACCATGCGCTTCAGCAGCGGCGGTGGCGCGTAGCGAGCCTCTCGGTATTCGTCGAACATGATCTCCGCGATGCGCAGGGTCGTGTCGTTGCCGACGAGGTCGCAGAGTGCGAAAGGCCCCATCGGGTGCCCGCATCCCCCGACCATGGCCCGGTCGATGTCGACCACCGAGGCCACGCCGCGCTCGACTTGTCGTATCGCGTCGAGCATGAACGGCACGAGGAGCAGGTTCACCACGAAGCCGGACCGATCGGGGGCCACGATCGGCTCCTTGTCGAGCGCCGCGCCGAACGAGACGACGGATTCCAGAACGTCTGCGTCGGTCGCAAGGGTGCGCACGACCTCCACGAGACGCATCACCGGCACCGGATTGAAGAAGTGCAGACCGACGACCCGCCCGGGCCGTGCCGTGCGCGCCGCCATCTCGGTGACCGTCAGCGAGCTCGTATTCGTGGCGAAGATGGTGTGATCTCCGCACACCCCGTCGAGCGCCTCGAACAATGCCACCTTCGCCCCGAGGTCTTCGACGATGGCTTCGATCACCAGATCCCGGTCGGCGAGTGTCGAGAGGTCATCGGTGAAGCTGAGGCGCCCGAGTGCGTCATCGCGCGCCTCGCTCGACAGCTTCTCCCGATCGACCGCGCGACCGAGAGAGCGCTCGACGCGCGACCGGCCGCGACGGACGGCATCCGAGTCCACCTCCCGCACGATCACGTCGAATCCCGCTCGGGCCGCGACCTCGGCGATCCCTGCGCCCATCAGTCCGCAGCCGACCACTCCCACACGTCGGATCTCCACGCTCCACTCCCGTTGAAGTCTCGACCTCGGCGGCGCGGTCGTACGATCAGAGTCCGTCGGCCTGGTCGAAGAGGCGCTTCGCGCCATGGAAGTGCTTCTCGACCCAGCTCCTCCAGGACTTCGGAGGCGGCTCGGGTCGTTCTCCCATCTCCAGGCTGTCCAGCACGCCCTCCACCTCGTCGCGAACATCGCTCCACTTGCGTCGATACGCACGCCGTACCAGACCTCGAATGGCCGTGAAGACGCCGCCGGCGGCCACGATCCCCGCGCCAACCGCCGCAACCTCGGGCACGAGCACCGCCGCGCCCACCCCCGTGCCGACCCCCGCCGCCACGCCACCGAAGCCACCCCCGGCCAGAACTCCGCCCATGTAGTCACCCCGCATGCCCGGGTCGACCTCGATCTCGATCAGCGTCCGGTGCTCATCGACCGCCCGAAGACGCACCTCGACCGACCGCGCGGAGGCGATGTAGTACTTGCGCGACGTGCCGCTGGCCGCCCTCGAGAGCTGGCTGATCCAGTCGACCGACGGCCGGTACTGCAGGAAGTCGGGGGAACGGCGCACCCGCTGCAAGAGGCGACCGGCGACCAGGAACTCGTCGATCCGCTCGGCGAGCTCCTCGACCTTCCCTTCCACGACGCGGGACGCCAGCACCAACCCGGGTCCCACGAGGCGGTCCGCCCAGGAGCCATCGTGATCCTCGCTGCGCACCTCGACGAGCGCGCGCCGCACGTAGCGCTCCCCCAGCCCCACCTCACGCGCGATCCGGTAGATCTCGTTTTCGGCGAGGTCGCCGTCTCCCGACTCGGCCTCCCGCGATGCCATCTCCGACGCGCGACGCATCACCTCGTCGAACTGTCGACGAGTCAGGTTTCGGCCGGGCGTGCCCTTCTCATCCATGAAGGCTCCGGCTCACATCGCCTCGACGACCACGGCGCCACCCTGGCCACCGCCGATGCAGGCCGAGCCGACGGCGAACCGACCTCCGCGCCGGCGTAGTTCATGAAGGAGGTGGATGGTGATGCGCGCACCCGAGGCGGCCAGAGGGTGCGTGAGCGCGATAGCCCCGCCGTCCACGTTGGTTCGTTCGGGGTCGAGTCCCAGCTCCCTTTCGACCGCCACGTATTGTGGCGCGAAGGCCTCGTTGACCTCTACGAGGTCCATGTCGTCGAGGCTGAGGCCCGCCCGATCCAGGGCCGCGCGAATCGCGGGCGCCGGCCCGATGCCCATCACCCTCGGCTCCACACCCACGAACGCCCAGGCGACGAGTCGGCCGAGAGGACGTAGTCCGTTCGAGGCGGCCCACTCGGCATCGGCAATCACCGCACTGGCCGCCCCGTCGCCGATCCCGCTTGCGTTGCCGGCCGTGACGAGACCCTCTCGGCGGAAGTAGGGCCGCAACCGGGCCAGCGCCTCCATGGTGGTCTCGGGGCGCATGTGTTCGTCGGTCGCGAACACCACCTCGCCCTTTCGACTCTCGACGGTCACCGGCGCGATCTCCTCGGCAAACCGACCCTCGGCCCAGGCCGCGCTGGCCCGCTGCTGCGATCGGAGGGCCACCTCGTCGGCCTCGGTCCGCGTCACTCCGTAGCGGTCCGCGAGCTCCTCGGCCGTCTGGGCCATGGTGAGCCCGCAGTTCGAGTCGACCAGCGCCTCCCAGAGGAGGTCCTCGAAGAAACCTCCCGCCTCTCCGAGCCGCATCCCCCCCCACCGAGCACCCCGCACCACGTGAGGCGCCTGGCTCATGGACTCGGTACCGCCCACCAGGGCCACCGCGGCGTCACCCAGCAGAATCTCCTGAGCGCCCGACACGATGGCCTGGAAGCCGGAGCCACAGAGGCGGTTGATCGTCAGCGCCGGCACCCGCTCGGGCACACCCGCACGCAATCCGACGTGCCGAGCGAGGTAGGTCGCATCGGCCGAGGTCTGAAGGGCGTTGCCGTAGATCACGTGCCCGACTCGATCCGCCGGTACACCCGCTGCCTCGATCGCAGCCTCGGCCGACACGACGCCGAGGTCGGTGGCGCTGAACCCCTCGAGCGTGCCACCGAACGAACCGAAGCCCGTGCGCTTGCCCGAGAGGAAGACGATATCGCGAGACTGACCCTGTGTACCCATCCTGCGCTCCTGGTGTGTGCCCGGCCCCGCACGATGTCGTTTACTCGCCGTCGCTCTCCACGATCCGCCGGGCGACCCACAGGCCGACCTCTTCGGTCGTCGCCACGCCACCCATGTCGGGAGTACGTATCCCCTTGGCCACCGCTTCACGGACCAGATGCTCCACATGGCTACCCTCTTCGGTGAAGCCGAGGTGCCGGAGCAGCAGCGCGACACACGAAATCGCACCCAGCGGGTTCGCCTTCCCCTGCCCAGCGATGTCCGGAGCCGAGCCGTGCACGGGTTCGAACAGGGCGTGCCGCCCAGGGTGGATATTGGCCGACGCCGCGGTCCCCAGCCCGCCCACGAGTTCGGCCGCGAGGTCCGACAGGATGTCTCCGAACAGGTTACTGGTCACTATGACTTCGTATCGCGCAGG